>NZ_FOJS01000071.1 GCF_900111865.1 Parageobacillus thermantarcticus
AAAGTATCCAGAACGCTTTGGTCTCGAATGAGGCATTCCTTTTGGAAGAAAAGCGGACAAGCGGGAGGTGAATAACGTGAGTATTTATTACATTCCAAAAGATAAGACCAACTCGAAAACGCAAATTATGATTGCTGGATATGAGATTGCTAACCCGACATTTTCTGAAAATCTGGAACCGGTGGGGGAGAGCCAGCTTACATTGCACTTGAATTTTATCAGTAACGATTACTCCCCCAACAAGTTCACAAAGTTTTTGGATGCGTTCAATAACTTTTTACAAGAGTATAACAAGCTATAACCCAAGCTTTTTCTTTAAAAATTCTGTGGCTAATGTAGAAACAATGGAAAGCGAAACACTAGATAATTTCTTGGTTGCAGCCTTAGTTTCTTTCCAAACTTCATGATCTCTAATGGTATCGAGAAATTGATGACCATCCCAAGTCAATGATGAAATAGCAAGCTGATAAATTTCGTCTCCTGCATATGTAACGTTAGCATTAACAAATTTAGCTTCAATCATTTTCAGCAATGCGTAGACAGAAATTTCATAACCATAGCTAGAAACTGTTTCTAGTTCTTTGAAGTCGTCAATGAATATCGGCTGATTAAACGACAGTTTGCTTTCTAGCTCGAGTAAAAGATCTCTTACGCAATCTTGGTCTAGTTTCATTGGAATTCACCTCCTTCCCCTGTCATCATTCGATAGGAGGGAAGGAAAATCCTGCGAAAAGTGAGGGGAAACGTCATGAGTCAATTACAAAGTTTCAGTCTTTTCAATCATCCGATGTTCGGTGAGCTTCCAGTGCTCGTTGTCGATGGTATTGAATGGTTTGGTGCTACAGAAGCGGCTAAGTCATTAAGTTTCGGAAATCCATATGATGCAATCAAAAATCACGTTGATAAAGATGACCTAGCGGACCACGAGGTCATCGACAGATTAGGGAGAAGACAGTCTAAAAAGTTTGTCAATGAATCAGGCCTTTACAGTTTGATATTTGGTGCAGCAAAACAAGGTAACAATCCGGAGATTAGAGAGAAGGCTAAACAATTTAAGCGCTGGGTAACCGCAGAGGTGTTACCAACAATCCGCAAAACCGGCGGCTATGTATCAAACGATGATCTGTTCATCCAAACTTACTTACCGTTTGCCGACGAACAAACAAAAATGATGTTCCGCGGTGTTCTTGAAACAGTCCGCAAACAAAACGAACAAATCGCTGCTATGAAACCGAAAGCAGATTATTTTGACGCCTTGGTCGATCGAAACCTTTTGACGAATTTCCGGGACACTGCAAAAGAATTGAAAGTCAAGGAGCGGTTCTTTATTAACTGGCTTCTCCAAAACAAATTTGTTTATCGGGATCAGAAAGGGAAACTTAAACCTTATGCTCCGTATGTGCCGGAATTATTTGAATTGAAGGAGTTTGCACGAAACGGCAAGGCGGACGTTCAAACGCTGATTACACCGAAAGGAAGAGAGACGTTCCGGCTTCTGCTACAAAAGGAGGGAATAGCATCATGAACGTCCTCCCGGATGACATGAAGCTAGCTGCCGAATTGTACGAATGTTGCTACTCTTGCCTAGAGCGTGCACGTATGGAACTGCGTAGAGACAACATCGACGAAGCAGAACGCTGGATAACAGAATTTCAACGCTGCAAACGCGACTTGGACGAGCTGATACGGAAGAAAGAGGAGCACGACCGGTTGATGGAAGTCGTTGAAATGATGAAAGAACGCGGTGTTGATATTGCGGTCATTTTGAGAAAGGGGAATGAGTGATGTTGGCCAAACCGAACTACGATCATTTAACAGTTTCTGATTTTCAAAGTTTGCTAAAGTTCGAGGCGTACTTAGTGCAATTCGAAGAATTTTTCGAAGCAAAAGGAATGTACGAGGAAGCAAGATGGATTCGCCATATGAAGAAATTTATCACAATTCGCCGCAAATGTATGAAAGCAGTTATTCAGCAGAGCATGAAAAAACGGCCAGTGCCTAACACCAGCCATCATAACCAACCAGCCCGTTCAATCACAATATAGCATATTTCCTCTCCCTTTCACAAGACAGGCTGGTGCCTGTCGTCAGGTGCAGGAGCGCTGTTTCCCTATCCCCCTTTTCCAGCGTTCTTGTGCCTGACGATGTGCACTAGCACATCCGTAAGGCGATGGCGGAATAGGTAGACGCAGGGTAGGCCGGTTAGCTCATGAGGCCCGCGTGAAGCAGCGCATGCAAGGTGCAAATCCTTGCTCGCCTTACGCTACATACCTATGCGAAAGGAGGGACAAGTATGACACGGGAGGAGAAAAAACTTATCCGGTTGCGGATCATCGATTTGCTCGATCAGTGCCAGGGTTGCCCAAACCGTTATGTGACAAACGCAAGTATCCACATCTGCCCGAGCTGCCCAATCGGGCAACAGATGCAGGCACTCGGTCAAAAACTATGGAAACGCGACGAACGCGACGAGAAGAAGCGCGCGGCGGTGATCGCAGAGATTCCAAAACGGCGTCAGTGGACTACACAGGAGGAAGAATTCCTTTTGCAAAACCTCCATATGGGTTGTAGAGAGCTGGCGAAACAATTAGGGCGCACTTATAAGTCCGTTCACAACAAAATAACCAATTTGAAAAAAAGGGGGCGCATCCATGCAAGTTGAAAATCCGATGACTCGTCCGATTGTAGAAAAAAGTTCCCACTGGGGAATTGATGCTTGCGGCGATGAAATTCTCTACGGCGATGTCATTTATGAGTTCCCGGACGGGGAGATTGTACTCGAGGAAAATATTCGTCAGTATCTCACTGAAAATCTTGGCGCTACACGCAAAATTGCCGAATAAAAAACGCCTCACTGGGGAGAGTGAGGCGCACGCAATGGTGATTCCTTTGAAACAGCTACCTACATAGTACAGGAATCGCCTTCAAAAATCAAATGGAGGTGGAACGATGTCGGTTGTCTTTGCCAACACAAATGAAATGAGTCATGAGGAATGGTTGGCTGCGCGTCGGAAGGGAATCGGAGGAAGCGATGCAGCTGCCATTGCCGGTTTAAACAAATGGAAATCTCCTGTTGCGGTGTATCTTGAAAAGATTGGACAAGCCCCAGAGGAAGATGTGAGTAGCGAAGCAGCGTATTGGGGTACAGTGCTTGAGGATGTCGTCGCTCAAGAATTCAGCAAACGTACAGGTCTCAAAGTGCGGCGTAAAAATGCGATTCTACAGCATCCAGAACATTCTTTCATGCTTGCAAACGTGGATCGGCTGATTGCCGGTGAGAAGGCAGGGCTTGAATGTAAAACGGCCAGTGAATACCTCAAAGAAGAGTGGAAAGATGATGAGGTTCCGGCACAATATCTCATTCAATGCCAGCACTACATGGCTGTCACTGGTTTTGATTCCTGGTGGATTGCGGTTCTCATCGGTGGAAATAAGTTCATCTACAAAAAAATCGAGCGTGATGAAGAGATCATTCAGTATCTCATTCAGATCGAATCGGATTTTTGGAACAATCATGTTCTCAAGAAAAATCCACCGATGTTTGACGGTTCGGATGCTTCGAGTGATTTACTGAAAGCTTTGTATCCGACAGCGAAGTTCGATGAAGAGATTGAACTTCCACCTCATGCTAACGAGTTGATTGCGAAATATGAACAAGCCAAACAAGAGGAAGCCGAAGCTGCCGAACGTCGTAAGGAAGCTGAAAATCAACTTAAGGCTATGCTCGGTGATTATGAAAGAGCATTTGCCGGCGATCGTATTGTCACATGGAAAAACGTTCGTAGTAGCCGTGTTGATACCAAGTTACTCAAAGCGAAGTATCCAGAAATATATCAGGAGGTCGCCAAAGAAACGGTATCGCGGCGATTCTCCATTAAGTAGGTGAATGAATATGGCCAAATGCAAAGGTTGCGGCAAGGAAATTGAATGGATTAAAACGCCTGCCGGCAAAGCTATGCCGGTGGATATCGAGGTCATAACTGTAGTGACTGCAAAAGGCGAAGTTGTCAAAGGGCATATCCCTCACTGGGCAACTTGCCCTGCGGCACAGCAATTCAAAAAGAAATAGGAGGTTATCAGTATGGCAACAAATCAATCTCTAAAAAATCAGCTTGCAAACAAAGCAAATAAAAAAGAGGCGGCAGCGCCTACTCCAGCACAAACCATTGCGGCATATCTCAAAAAAATGGGACCGGAGATTGAAAAAGCTCTTCCAAAACACATGGACGCTGATCGCATGGCACGAATCGCTCTCACAACTATTCGAACGAATCCTAAATTGCTGGAATGTTCTGTTCCTTCTCTTCTCGGCGCGGTGATGCAAGCAGCACAGCTTGGACTAGAGCCGGGGCTCATCGGACATTGCTACTTCGTTCCGTTCAAAAATGGAAAAACAGGACAATCCGATGTGCAATTCATCATTGGCTATAAAGGAATGATTGACCTAGCACGGCGCAGCGGAAACATCGAAAGCATTTATGCTCATGCGGTTTATGAAAACGACACGTTCGAATATGAGTATGGCTTACATCCGAAGCTTGTTCATAAGCCGGCCATGACAGATCGTGGTGAATTTATCGGCGCCTATGCAGTTGCTCATTTCAAAGACGGTGGCTATCAATTCGAATTCATGCCTAAAGAAGAAATTGAAAAACGCCGTAAGCGTTCAAAAGCAGCTAATAACGGTCCGTGGGTAACGGACTATGAGGAAATGGCCAAAAAGACTGTCATCCGGCACATGTGGAAGTACTTACCGATATCGATCGAAATTCAACAAGCTGTTACGCAAGATGAAACCGTGAGAAAAGATATCACCGCAGATCCAGAGCCAGTTGAATACATCGAAGCCGAAGCATTTGAGGTTTCAGCAGAGGAAGAGGAACAGCCGAAAGAAGAGGAAAAACCAAGCAATTTTGAACAGGAGAGCTTTGATATCGAATGATGGAATACCGCATCGCGATTCCACACTGCTATACGTGGATGGCTGCTGGCAACAAGAAAACTATACATCGCCTACATCAAGGGATATATCAAGAGCAGCCATCCCGGCTTAAAGCCGGTCAGGGTGGAAGGACGATATGTGATTTGCATCAAGAATAGTTCATGCAAAAAGGAGGTGGATTCTTGGCGAATCCACAATTAGATAACGGCTTTACGCGAATTGCAAATGAGATTTTGGAAAACATTTATTCCAGGAAATTTACGGCCAATCAATTGATCATTATTTTGGTTATTTGGCGTTATACTTATGGATTCCAACGAAAAGAACACGTTTTTTCGTTAAGTTTTTTGGCCGAGGTAACGGGTATAGACAGAAAGGCAGTCAAAAGGGCGCTTGATTCGCTGATCGAAGCTAATGTCATCATAGTCGTAAAAGAAGCGGATTTTAATAACGCTAGATGTTTAGCGTTCAATAAAAATTACGACGAATGGAAAATTGACCACAGGGGGATAAAAAACACCACTGTGAGTAAAAATGACCACACCGAAGAAATGACCACTGTAGGTAAAGATGACCACACCACAGTGGGTGATTTTGACCACACCACAGTGGGTAAAAATGACCACCATATAAAGAAAATATATAAAGAAAAAAATAAAGAAAATATTAAAGAAGAAGATAGAATAGACCATTTTCAGTTAATCGCCAACAAGTTCATTCAAAGAAGAGCGCATGGCTTTGATTTATCCCCAGAGGATGAGTTAGCTATCCATAGATTGCTAGATGACAACATCCCTATAGACATCATTTTGAAATACATCGATGAAATATTCGACGAGTATGAACCAAAGCACCGGTTAGATTACATTAAAAGCTTCAAGTATGTAGAAAAGGTCATTCTCGATCGTTATTTTGGCCAAAAAGGAGAGGAGAAAAACAATGGAGGCACGGTTCACAAGCATCGCCGAGGTGTTGGCCGATTTACAAAAGAAGGTGGCAAGTCATATGAACAAATCCTCCGAGAAGCCGAAGCAGCACGACGAGCTTGGGGAGGATCATGAGTGCCCGGTCTGCCTGGATACCGAATTCATCTTCTATCGAGATGAGCGCGGCTATGAATTCGCGAAACCTTGTGAATGCCGGGAACGGAAAGCATGGAAGCGCCGGTTCAAGCAAGCACTAATTCCAGATGAGTTTATCCATGCGAATTTTGAAAATTTCAAGCGATCGACGCAGTATCAGCAAGATATGTACGATGCGACCATTAGCTACCTAAACGAATTCGCTGTTATTAAACACGAGGACGGCACGACAAAGAAAATTATGTCTGACAAAAATTTAGGTTTCATTGCCAAGGTTGGCGAACAACGATTGCGAGAGCTACCTGTTTCGGAGCGTGCATCGATGAAACAAAAGCACAACAATTTCGGCGTCGGCAAAACTCATTTACAAATCGCCCTGGCCAAACGGCTCATTAAGGACGGATTCAATGTACTTGTCGTTTCAGATGTCACGTTCATGGACGAGCTCATCCAAGCCAAAATGATGAATGATGAGGGAGAAACACTCAACAAGCTTTTGCACAGTGCCATTCATGCTGATGTGCTCGTCTGGGATGACATCGGCAAGGCGAAATGGTCCGAAGCAAAAGAAGCATTGTACTACCAAATTATCAACGAGCGATACAGAAAGCAAAAACCGATTGTCTTTAATAGCAACGAAGATCGCGGAACATTGAGTGAAAAGATCGGATATGCTGCGGCAAGCCGATTGCTCGGACAATGCGGTCCATATCTCCATGAAGTCGAAGGTGAAGATTTTCGATTGAAAGGGGCGTAAAGAACGATGACATGCGTGAAATGTGACGGTACGGGTCGGCTATACACCAAAGTAGCAAACGGCGCGTGCTTGGTGACGGCTTGCGATTGCGAACATGCGAAGCGTGCCAGACAAGAATTCGAGCGGGAAATGGCCGAATTTCGGCGCCGGCTGCGTGAAGCGAAAGAACGGTTCGGAATAGCCGTGAAGTGATGCGTAGAGGGGGAGAGGATACATGCAACCAGGGGATTGGGTGTATTGCGTAAATCCGCACGAATATGTCTTTGGATGGTTGGGATATATCGACTGGATACGGCCGCCAGAATGCAAAGTGGTTTTTGTGCGAACAAGACTAAACCAACCGGTGCGGGAAGAACGCCGGATACTATTGAGCCGTCTCGAACCTGCTGGCGTGTCTACGGATTGGACAAGCTCTGAACTGAACGCATTGATTGATTTGGCACTTGATACACGTGACGAGGAATGGTTTTACGAACTTGCTGCCCGGAAAGGGGGTGAACGTGTTGATACTGTATAACAGCGTAAAAATGATGCAGGAGTTAAAACGCCAACACGTCATCCGCCAGCTCATCGAGATGGGCATACACGAGTATGAAGGACGGGAGATCGGGGAGCTGGATTATGATCGGTTGAAATATATCCTTGCGCTAGCAAGGTTAAAAAACTAACACGCTCTAAAACTTCAAATTTTAGCCCGTATGGCGTTTTTCTTGTGAGGGTAATAAAAGTATTTGAAAGCGAGAAAAACGCCGTACAGGGCAAAAACAGGCGTCTATAAGCCTAGCTGGAGGGAATGAGATGAACCGATTATGGGACGTCTTTTTGACGGCTACAGCAATTGTATGTGTCACAGGCATAGTAGTTCTCCTGATAGTCTTGGCGTATTTGGTTTTTTAACTTGGAGCACGTGGAGTACATTCGATTCATTTACGAATAAGAGGTGAAAATTCATGAATTTAGCTAAACTTTTCGAAATGCAACGCCGGCTGGATGAACAACAGGAGATATGGAAAGACATTCCTGGGTTTGAGGGTGAATATCAAGTTAGTAATTTAGGTTACGTAATTGGAGAGAGACTAACCCTAAATTTTTCACTACAACTAAACTAGCGAAATTATACGGTGTTAAACATTACCATATTTCTCGGATTTGCGAATTCAAAGCATGGAAAACAGTAATTTAAATGGGGGGATTGGAATGAATATCAAAAAATTATTTGAGTTACAAAAGCAATTGGATTTACGAATCGAAAAAGAGCATCCGCGGAAACCTGGCGAAGATCGGTTAGCAAAGAAAATCCTTGCGTTGATGGTGGAGCTTGGTGAACTTGCGAACGAAGCTAGATTTTTCAAATATTGGAGCCATGACCAGGCGCCGAGAACAAAAATTGAATATATATGCCCGACTTGTAACGGAACTGGCGATGAAAATTATGATAGTTATATTGACGATCTCGAAGGTGGTTACACGCACGAAGTCATTAATTGTGAGGATTGCGGGGGAACGGGGACTTTAGGTTACAAAAATCCACTCCTTGAAGAATACGTGGACTGCCTGCATTTCATCTTATCGATCGGAAACGACATCAACATGAATGAAGTGTATGAAGATTATGAACCAAAGCCGTTGTATTTCGGTGACGGTGATATT
>NZ_FOJS01000024.1 GCF_900111865.1 Parageobacillus thermantarcticus
AACAACGTTGGACTGTTGAGGTCTTTTTCCGTTGGGTGAAGCAATATCTGAATGTCCCGACCTTGTTTGGCACGACGGAAAATGCGGTATACAACCAACTGTTTGCGGCGTTCATCGCGTATGTGTTGCTGCGATGGCTGTATGATCAAACCAAAAAACAGACGAACGTCTCTCTTTCCTTCATTTCGTTCGTTCGCCGTTTTTTCTCTGGGCAGCTTCCTCTCGATTGGAAATCCGGGATGGCCGCTGCTTTGTTTGAGTATGCCCAAATTTATGGAAGGCGTATGTATAATTTTGGATAATCAACACTCGTGTATCTCATTAAACGACTGATAGTAATGCTGGCGAATGCGCCCTTCTATTCCCATCAATTCTTGAATGTCCGTCGCTGTTCCCATTTTTTCCGCTTCTAATTCTATTTGCCTTACATATTCTTCCGTTTTCTCTTTATACCGGCGAATATTTCGCAGCATATGATGTACCGCGCTTTGCAAAAACATTTTTGCCAAATATAAGCGTTTGGCTGCATCAAGATAATGGGCGCTTTGCTGGACAACCGTAAAACCTGATACTTTTTTGTTTCTTGGGCAAAACGTTCCCGCATAAAAGCCATAGTAATTGAAAATATGCATATGGACATTATGCTGGCTCAGTAAATTCAATAACGACGAGTTTAAATCCACTTCCCCAAATACATACAAATTGTCCACTTGATGAACGGGAAGGGATCTTTTTGTCTCGTTTTCGTCCAAAAAATAAATTGTATTATCTTTTCTCTTTAAGCGTCCATTTGAAAAAATATAGTGATCCCGCAGCATTATTCATCACCTTCTAACGCATAGCAAAATTCATAATAAGCGCACTTCGGACAATACGTTAATTTCTTTAGCGGTGGAGGCGAAGGCAGTTGCAAAACCCGATATATTTCCTTGATTGCTTGTTCTATCTCTTTTTCATCATTCTCCGTTAAAACGACTTCTTCTGTTTTGCGTTCTTTTGTGTAGCTAATCAATCCTTTTTTGATGATTCCTCGCTTTTTTAACTCATATAAGTAGTACAGCATTTGAAAACGGTCAGCGTCCGCCATTTTGCTGGAAATTTTGATTTCCCGAATATACTCGCCATCTAACGCATCCAGTTTAAATGTGTGATCCACTAAAATTTCCCGTTCGTCTAAACGTGGGTAAGCGCGCTCGTGCAGAATTTTCCCTTCGACTACGCGGTCATGTTCTTCTTCCATCGCAATTCCTTTCGAAAATAACCACAATTTTCGCTTGCATACTTTGTAATAGTGCATTTGCACACCGCTTACCATAAACCCAACTCCTTTAGTAAATGGTGGACATCGGGGTATTTAACAAAATTCCTTTTCCTTTCCATGTTTCTCGCTGAAAATCGTATTCCACATCAATGATGTATATATGTTCAAACGGTTTCGGCAGCCGCTCTGATACGTATTTTTCAGCAACAAAACGAGGAACACTTACCGTTTTCTTTTCTATTTCCATCCGCAGGAGCAGCCGCTTCTTCACATCGCGGCAAGCGGCATACGCTTCTAACAAATCAATTATTCCATCATATATTCGTCGAGGAACGACTTGAATATTTTGAATATCCCGCAATTTTCTCTGTGCTTCCTTCTTGTTCATTCCATACGGATCAAGGTTGTCAAACATATATAAGGCATCCTCAAATTCTTGTAAAAACGCCGTTCCGATTAACCGTTTCCGCTCGTACAACTGCTTTACCATTTCTACTTTAGTGCGTTCATCGAGAATATGGCCGTCATACGGCTGCAACAGCTTTATGCTTTCATTGACGAGATGTTCGTTGTATACTCGCGGCACACCAGAAATGTTTTCAGTAAAAATATGTACATTGCATCGTTCCTCGTCTAATATGCGTTTGCGATAACAGCGCCCGAGCCGCTGAAATAAGCTGTCCAAGGTGGACATTTCGGTAAATAAATAATCAAAGTCAATGTCAATGCTTGCCTCCACTAGTTGTGTCGTAATCCAAATCCCGTTTATTTTTTCCTCATTAAATTCTTTTATTTTCCGCTCCAGCAATTGCCGATCCTCTTGGGTAAATTGTGAATGAAGCAAATAAACCGGAATATGTAATTCTTGTTCTAATAAGTTTTGATACAATTCAATGGCACGGCGCACCGTGTTGACAATGACAAGCACTTGCGATGTTTGCGCCTTACGGACGATATCCTCTAAACCTTCTGTTATTTCTTTTGCGTGCAATTGAATGCGATGGCGGTGCTTACTTGTATCGATAAATTCGCCAAATGCGCTATGTTCCTCAGCAATAATGTTTCTCTTCTTTAATTCATCGAGATATAACGTCGGCAATGTTGCGGTCATAATCATAAATTTACCGCCGACATTATGAATCATTTCCAACGCTTTAATAAGCATGGCGGCGATTTTCGGATCATACGCTTGAATTTCATCGATCACGATTTTGGCGTTCGCCATCGTCGCCAACTCTTTTTCAAACCCGCGATAATAAAACGGAAATTTCAAAATTTGATCAATCGTTGTCATCAGCAGCTTCGTCGACAACTGTTGGGACTGTTGTTTCAGCGCTTCCCAATTTTCTTCTCCTTTTTCTGCCAAATAATGAACACTCGTTGAATGCAATAATCCGACCGCATCATATCCCATTTTGTCCCGAATTCGTTCGTAAATGGCGTTAATGCTTACACGGAGCGGCAGTGTGAAAAACGCTTTATCCTCTCCGACCCATAATAAAGCCGCTTCTGTTTTCCCCATGCCTGTCTGTGCAACCACAACAACATTTTTGTCTTGGTTGGCCTCGGTAAACTGCTGCAAAGCGTTTTTGCGAAATCCTTGCTTTTTCATATAGTTGCGCACGCTTGCGCCAATGGACTGATCGATATCGATCTCTACAGGAAGATGCGCGGATGCTGCGTGGTCTATGCGATGAAGAAGCCCTTTTAACAACACGTAGTTCCAAAACTGATCGCCGTCATGAATGGTGTACCGTTTTAACAGACGGTCTACAAAGCGAAATGATAGTTTCTCGGCAAGCGGCAATTTCATGTGCTCGGAAATCGCGTTTCGTTGGTTCATCACATCCGTCTCAAGAATATGGCGTATCATCTCTTTATCGGGAAGCTTGTCCCGCTCATGATGGTAGCCGACGGCATGAATGAGAAGGCGGCTTTCTTCTTTCGTCAAATCAAGCTGTGAAAACGGAATCAACCCAACAGACAAATAGTTATGCGGCACATCTGCGTCGCAATCGGTTTCAAGCATCTCCTCATGAATCGCGCGGCGTATTTTATTTTGAAATACGGTGTTCGCTTTGCCAACGTCGTGATATTCCGCCGCGATCCGAAGCAATTCCCACATTCTTTCATCCATGCGGACGAATTTATGCCCATAACTGTCCTTTAATAATCGCAAATTATCAAGGAGACGATCCGTATGTTCACGGATCGTCTCTTTTGTTTCCGATTTCGCATAAAACGTCATCGCCATCTCCCCCTATACATGGTAAAACACCAGTTCTCCATCTTCATCCACCATTGCTCCTTCCGGGGCGGTCGTCCCTTTTAACACATAACCAACATGAACGGTTTCCCATTGGCGAATGCCGTTGATAATTTCATATTTCCAATTTACCTCGTAAGGAATATGCCTAATTTGTTCATCCAATAAATGTTTCGGAATATACGCGTTATACTGCAGTTCCTTCTCTTCATCTAGTTCATGGACGTGAACAAGCTTATATTCGTCGATTCGGACTAAATCTTCCCATCTTCCTAAACTGTAATGGCCGCTGCCGGCTTCGATCGCTTGAATGATGTTCTCGAGAACTTCGTCTTCCGCCTCGACATGAATCAGCAGATTCACCCGATATAAGAGATGGGTGTACATCGGCATCGTTGTCATTTCGCCTTTATCATAGGAAAAATCAATGCCCTGCACCCCGTCTAGAATCAGCGGAAAACTTTTCATTTCTTTTTTCTTGAAAAAATAGTATCTTTGATAGTCTAACAGCTTTGCTTCGTACTGTCCTTGGACGCTAAGGCGCATCGGGATAAATGCATCAGCGCGAATCAGCGCATGTAGCATTCCTTTGACCGTTGAATAAGGGGGCAATGGATACGTCTCTGCTACTTTTGACGCAAACGGTTTTTTATAACAAGCCGTTTCTTGGAATAATTTCATGCGCAACGCTTTCATCGTTATACACCGTAATATGCTTGAATTTGTTTAGAAATGTATTGGAAAAACTGTTCGATCGAACCGACTTTATCGGCAAACAAATCCGCAAACTCCCCTTCATTCGCGAAAATGCCGCGTAAAAACCCGATGCGCGTTTGCTCTCCGACGGTTTGTCCTGCAAAAGTTTGCTCCATTGTTTCGGCAATTGGTTGAGGTTGAATTTCCCATCCTTGCGAAGAAGAGAGGAAAATTTTCCCAAGAAAAAACGGATTCGCGACATCATAAACTCCGCCGATAATAAATAGCGGCGCTAAATTTTCGCGGCGGCCGCGAATATCGCGGTTTAATATTTTGACAATATCAAGCAGCTGCTGGACGCGTGCTGCTTTTTCCGCATTGGAAAGTTCGACGTCGCCGTCCACACCGACGCGCTTTAAATCAGCAGTTAACGTATAAGTGTAAAAGCTTTGATGCTGTTCGATATTGGCAATGTTCGCATCCTGCCCAATGCGGCTCGCCAGCCCCATATTGTTCAAAAATTCGAGATCGCTTTTGTACGGTTCGAGCGAAATGGCATGGCTTAATCTAACAACAGCAGCGCGTTTTTGCGAATTTTTGTCTGTTTTTAAATAGCCAAATAAATCCATTTCTACAGAATCCTTGATTGTTACGTCTTTTTTAAACTGCACTACCCCGCTTGCTTTATCGACCGTATTTAAATTCCAGCCGAATAGCTCATTTCCTAAACGAACAATGTCGTAGCGCAAGCTTTGCCGCGATGCGTACGTATACACTTCTCCATTGCCGCGATGAAATTTTTTCAGCTCAGAAATATTGGCAATTCCTTCCCCGTAGTTTAATGAACCTGCTTGAAATACCACTGTCATCGTTAATGATTTTGTCATGATACGACATCCTCCTGTTCTTCTTGTAATCCGCTAGATAACAATCCAGCAATAAAGGCGTTGGCTACTGTCGCAAAGTCCAAATCGCGTTCATGCAACGCATTCAAGAAAATAGGAGATATTGGCTTTTCCGCCGACATGTGCAGCCGGAACAATGTATCCATAAAGCTTTTTTGGTTTCCTGCTTTCGCTGCATTTAATAGACGGTACGCAACCGCATTCACTTTTTTATTCGAACTGGCGGAATATTGCTCCGATGCTTTCGACGCGGCCGCTTGCTCAAGTGCTTTGCGAATTTCCTGGCCGCTGCGAAACACCGCATATACGCGTTTATCCGTGCTTGACATCTCTTTCACTCCTTTTTTCAACTGCATAATTCGATTCCGCTCGCGAACGGCGATGTAAGGGCCGATGTGCGAATAGCCTTTTTCGATGTAATAACGCAAATAAGGATAAATAACAATGACGGGATCCGCCCCGCGAAGCACATACTGGACAAAATGCTCGCGGTATTCATAAGGTTGGATATAATCGAGTTTTCCCTTGTAGATTTTAAAATAATGCGCCAAATACATTGGCAAGTGGTAGTAGTGCAAATGCGTTTTTTTACTGTCATAGTCAGAAGAAAACTCTATAAAAAATAAGTGATCTGCCACATACTCCGCTTCTTTTGTGACACCTTGAATCAGTTTGCTGACAATGCGGTCAAACGGTTCTCTTTGTTGTTTTAACTGTTTGAAGTGATTATTTTTTTGCAATATTTCGGAAAAAGCGGCATCGGATTGGACAAACCCCGCATATGTACGATATTCTCCTTGGTCATTGAACCCTTCTTTTTTTAAATAAATAGCTGCACCAGCTGGAGCGAAAAACAATACTAGTTTTGCTAAAGAAGAAATTGGTTTAGGCTGATGATCTTCCAAGTTCCAGTTAAAATTAAACGCGTTGTTTTTTGCCACTCCAATTGGGGAAAATACCATTTCTTCAAAATTATAAAAAGCGAGGCGATTCTGTAAAAGCAAACATTTCGTTACCGTATTGTTCACATAATATCGAATATCCTCTAATGTTTTGTTTTTCCACGCTCTTTTCAATGACTTGAATGGCTGATAGTCTTTATGATTGTCTAAAAATGCGATGATTTCCTCTGAAGATTTGGCATTCGCTAATACATGTTCAAATTGTAAGTCGTATTGAACAGGAGCGATATAGTCTTTTTGAAATTCTTGGATATGCCCTTGTAAATCCAAATTATTTTTCGAAACGTTTAGAAAGGAAACTTGTCCAAAAAATGCTTTTAATATCGCCGCTTTAAAATAGTTAAGTGTCAATTTCTCATTAATCTTTGGTTCACGCAGCGCCGTTTCGAATGTATCGACGCAAGTCGCTAGAAGTTCAAAATTCTCCGGCTTTTTTACTTGTTTTAAAGTTTCTAAAGCATGTGCTAGCGGTTGATGGGAAAAATATTTAAGCACTTTTTTTCCTGTATCTGTCATCGTTTTTTTGATGGCTGATAAAGCATTGGGAAACTGCCCCTCTTTTTCCGCTTGCTTCATATAAAGCCGCAATTTTTCGCTATCGCGCTTCGCTACGCTGTATTCGTCGATTAAATACAAAAAATAGGCTTTTGGCAATTGCGGCAGCACGTCCACATCCAGTTCCAATCCCCACGGCCGAATGGAAATGCTTTGCCGGTATTGCTGGTCAATGATTTCGTTTTTCAGTCCATATTCAAACACGCGGTAAAGCCCGACAAGCCCCATCGTTATCATCCATTCTCCCATACGGAGTTGTACTTTCATCCCCTCACCTCCTCGATTTCTAGTTGCCCGAACCCTTGGTTTCGCCGTTTCGACAACCCGAGCTGGTACAATAGCTGCAAATCTTCCGGATGCCCTTTGACCGCAAATCGCCCATGATAAGCGGTGAAATATAAATATTCATCATCTCCGTAAGCTGCGGCAAATTCGTGATTTGACTCCTTCACTACGACTTTTCTAAAATATATTGGCTTAATAGAAAGAGGTGCATATAGCCCTTTGCCGCGATACTGAGATAAAATCATGTTTGCTATATAGTTCACATGCTCACCATAACTTGCATCATCTGGAGAAACCGGGTTTCCTTTTTCATCCTCGATCAGTATTGGAGAAAGGGTGCGAAAAACAACAGCCGGGCTCGTCACTTGCTTCTCATTGACAACCACTATTTTCTCTTTTACAAAATGATAATCTTTATAAGAGAAAGTCCGGTTTTTTTGCAAACCGTTATATAAATGCAACAAAAACTCGTGGTCAGGGGAACTGACGGTTAACGTAATCCCATCTAATTTAATCTCATGATCAATAATGCGAAAATTCTTTAAATATGTAGAAAAGACAAACGGCTTTGTCCATTGCCCCCTTTCATACAGACGGCGATAATACGCTTCATCAGATGTCCGTAACGCTTCTTTGACAATGGACACCATTGCCATTCGATAATGAATCGGAATTTTAGCAATATGAAAGGAACAAGAAATTCTCATAAGGCACCTCCTTTTTTCTACACTTATTTTAGCCTATAAATTTAGAAATTTTTGTCGAATTTTGTCAGTTTTTATGATAATCATTCAAACTTTGTCCCAAAATTGCCCTGGAATAGTGAGAATTTATTTAAAGAAAGGTTGCACGGTCATCGCACTTATGGTGGCAGATGCGGAAAACTTATTTGCGATGCCGTGAAAAGAAAGAGGCTAAGCCGTTTGCGAAAAATACAGCATAGTAGGCTCCTAATGTAGCGTGAATATGTCTCAACCATTTGACTGCGGAACAGAAAAGGTCGTTGTGGTTGTCTTTGATCCCTGTAATGAATAATCCCCTCATCTGCCTTGGTGCATATAAAGCCTACTTTCTTCGTTCGCGGAATGGGAGAAAGGTGCTGCAAACTAAGCATCTTTTTTCCAAACAGAAGCAGTCTCAGCGTGAGACTGCTTTTTTCTTGCTCCCTTTCTGCATTGCTGGAGAGAGATGAATTGCTTCCGCCTGCAATGATTCTACTGCTTCTAACAAACTTTCATTGCTACTCGGGTGCGGGTAAAAGGGAAATTTCATATCTTCCTCACGTGCGGCCATTTCCAATCCAATAATTCCGCTCGAAATAAGCTCAACCGCTCCAACACCGATCATATGAACGCCTAGTATCACATCATTTTTCGCATCACTGATGATTTTTACCAATCCATCTTTTTGACCAATAATACCGGCATATCCGTTTCCAGCCACCGGAAAACTTCCGACACGAATGTCCTCATACTGCGCTTTTGCTTCGTCTTCCGTCAATCCGACGCCCGCTATCGGCGGAATGGAATGCACAATCGTGGGAAGAAAGGTGAGATCGATTTCGGACTGTTTTCCAGCAATTGTTTCGGCGGCGACTTTTCCTTGTTTGATCGCTTTCACTGCAAGCATCGGCCCGCCTGTTACATCTCCCACAGCGAAAATATGGGGAAGCGATGTTTGCGCTTGATAGTTGATCTCAATAAATCCTTGCTCCGTACGCTGGATGCCAAGACGGTCGATGCCTAACCCATCAACGTTCGCTTTCGCTTCGCATGCTACAAATATATGCGACCCCTCCACCGTCACCGTTTCTCCTGTTGCAGTTTTTAATGTGGCGGCAACAGCATCTGGCGATGACGTGACGCTTTCTACTTTGCAATGCTGATAAAGTTTGATTTTCCTTTTTTTCCATATTCTCTGCAATTCCTTAGCGACCGCTTCGTCTAGCCCAAAAGTGCCGTCATTCGTAATGACGGATACTTGTGAGCCAAACATTTTAAAGCTCATTGCCACTTCAATCGCAATATAGTCGTCTCCATATACGAGCAAATGGCTCGGCAACGTTTCCAATCCATATATGGAATAAGCGTTTAAAATGCGTTCATGGTCAATGTTGATGGATGGCGGTGAAACGTACGATGCCCCGGTGGCAATGATGGCGTGCCGAAAGCGGTACACGTCAAACACTTCTCCCGATTCAACGCCGATTCGGTCTTCCGCTAAAAAGGACGCTTTGCCGCAGATGACCTCGATACGGTTTGCTTTACAAAGCGCTTCAACGCCTTGGCGAAGCTGAGTAACTACTTTTGTCTTATAGTTTTGTAGTTTGCCTAATTGAAACGAAGCATGCCCCAATTCAATCCCGATTTCCTTTATGTGAGGAAGCTCTGCCATTTTCTGTGCAGCATGAGCGAACACTTTTGACGGAATACAGCCTTTGTTCAGGCAAACACCGCCGAGCTCCGCTTTTTCGATGAGTGTGACAGACAGCCCAAGCTGGGCGGCGCGAATCGCGGCATTATATCCGCCTGGTCCTCCGCCGATGATAACGACATCCCGTTCATGGGCAAGTTCTCCGACTACCATTTATATCAACTCCATTAACATTAGCTTTGGATTTTCGATCAGTCTTACGAAATAGTTTGTAAACGCCACAGCCGTCGCGCCATCGGCGACGCGATGGTCAAATGACATCGAGATGTTCATCATTGAACGCACCGCGATTTCATCGTTTTCCATGACAACAGGACGTTTTTTTGTTTTATGGAACGCCATAAGCGCCACTTCCGGATAATTAATAATTGGTGTTGCGCCAATGCTGCCGCCGAGCGGACCTACGTTGCTGACGGTGAACGTGCTTCCCGTCATTTCTTGGAGCGTCAGTTTGTTTTCTTGCGCTTTTTTCGTGAGACGTTTCGCTTCTTCATGAATCTCCCGCAATGACTTGCTTTCGACATGTTTGATGACTGGCACGATTAATCCTTCTTCTGTGTCGACTGCAATGCCGATATGATGCTCTTGCTTAAGATGGATCACTTCGCGTTCTTCATCAAGCCTAGCATTAAATATTGGAAACTGCTTTAACGCGAGCGACAGCGCTTTAATGAAAAACGCCGTTGCGGAAATATGGAAATTTTGCTGCTTCAGCTCTTCACGGAACCGGATGAGCTCGGTGACATCGGCTTCTTCAAAATGTGTGCAATGAGGAATCGTATATAATGATTGCGCCATTTTTTTCGCGATTTGCTTGCGGCGGCCGCGGAACGGGATGACAGAAAACGATGGTGCATTGTCATCCGCTTTTTCGAATGATTGAGATTCCGTACCGCCGCCTGCAACCGACGAATGATTCGTTTGCTTCGCATTGTTAGTTTCGATAAAGCGGTACACGTCTTCGTCGGTAATTCGGCCGCCTCGTCCTGTGCCAACAACTTGTTCTAAATCCACCCCATGTTCGCGGGCAATTTTCCGTGTATATGGAGAGGCAAGCACGCGCCGTTCTATCATCCGCTTGGCGCAAACAGTCTCTTCTTTTTTAACAGCAAACAGGTGAACGGATTCCGCTGTCACATTTGGCTGATTGGACATCGTTTCCACAAGGGGCGGTGATTTTGCTTCTAACGTAAGAATCGTCGTGCCAACTGAAATCGTCTCTCCCTCGGGAACGAGAATATCTTGAATAATACCTGCGGCTGGCGCAGGTATTTCCGCTACCATTTTATCTGTCTGCACTTCGACTAGCGGCTGGTCTGCTTTTACATAGTCCCCTTTTTTAACGAAGTAACTTAATACGACAGCTTCGGTCATTCCTTCACCGATATCATGAAGCTTCACTTCCATCGTTTCTCCCCCTTCTGCTAGAAGTTCACTGCTTTTTCGATCGCGTGTAAAACTCGTTGCGGCGTTGGTAAATAATCATCTTCATAGGCGAAAAACGGCACGGGAACGTCAAATCCGGTCACCCGTTCTACTGGCGCTTTTTGATATAAAAATGACGTATCATTAATAACAGCGAGAATATCATTCGCCAATCCACCAGTGGCGTGTGCTTCCTGCACAATGACCGTTCGCCCCGTCTTTTGAACCGAATCAGCGATGATATCTTTGTCAAGCGGATAGAGTGTGCGCAAGTCGATAACATCAGCTTGAATTCCTTTCTTTTCGGCAGATTCGGCTGCTTTCACCGCTACTGGCACCATCGCCCCCCACGCGATGACGGTCACATCGCCTCCTTCGCGCAATTTTTTTCCTTTGCCGATTTCAACAGTATATTTTCCTTCTGGCACATCCTCGCGAAATGCGCGATAGCTGCGCATTGGCTCTAAAAACAGCACCGGGTCAGGATCTTCAATGGCGGCAATAAGTAACCCTTTTGCATCATATGGCGTGGATGGGCAGACGACTTTGATGCCCGGCATATGGGTAAACAGTGCTTCGGTGCTGTCGGAATGAATCTCCGGAGCGCGCACCCCCGCACCATATGGGGCGCGGATGACCATCGGCACAGTAAAATGCCCCATCGTCCGTGCGCGCATCCGTGCGGCATGCGTCATAATCTGCTCGTATGCTGGATAAATAAAGCCTAAAAACTGAATTTCCACGACAGGACGAAGTCCGTTGATCGCCATCCCGATCGCCGCACCAGTAAATCCTGCTTCGCTTAACGGTGTATCGATAACCCTATCCTCGCCGAATTCCTCCTGTAATCCTTCCGTGGCGCGGAATACACCTCCGTTTTTTCCGATGTCTTCTCCAAGCAAAATGACATCTTCTCTCTCCTTCAACATCGTGCGAAGCGCATCATTAACTGCTTGCACAAGCGTTAGCGTCTTGGTGTTTACCGCTGTCCTCATCCTTCGATCCCCCGCTTCCATTGAAAATACGCGTTTTTCTGTTCGGCAATCGTCCACGTTGGTTGAGCAAAAACATAATCAAACATGTCAGCTGGGTTCGCTTTTGGATATCGTTCCATTTCGGCTACCGCTTGCTCGATTTCCACACTCGCTTCCTCCTGTACTTGATTCGCCCATTTTTCATCCCACCAGCCTTCCTGCTGCATGAATCGTTCCATCCGCTTGATTGGATCGGCCGTTTCGCGTCTTCGCTTGCTTTCTTCTTGATCGCGGTATTTCGATGGGTCATCGGAAGTAGTATGGGCGCCATAACGCCATGTGACCGCTTCGATTAACGTCGGTCCTCTCCCGTTTCTTGCCCGCTCTAGCGCTTGCTGTGTTTCAAAATACACTACAAAAATATCGTTTCCATCGATGCGAATGCCAGGAATATCGTACGCCATTGCTTTTTGCGCAATCGTTTTTGACTTCATTTGTCGAGTAATCGGTACGGAAATCGCGTATTGATTGTTTTGATTGAAAAAGACCACAGGTACATTGAAAACGCTTGCAAAATTGAGCCCTTCGTGAAAATCTCCTTCCGATGTCGCCCCATCTCCAAAATAAACGATGACAGCATTTTTCGTTCCTTTCCGCTTCTCAGCGTATGCTGTCCCTGCTGCGTGCGGAATCTGCGTAGCAATCGGAACGCTCGGTGGAACGATTTTTCTCCCTTCAGGCGGAATACATCCTTCCGTTCGGCCTTTCCAATATAGAAGCGTTTGAGTTAAGGAACGACCAAACGTCATCATCGCTCCATGATCGCGGTATGTCGGAAACATCCAATCACCGTCACGCAATGCAAGAGCGCTTCCAACTTGACACGCTTCTTGGCCCTCGTACGGAACATACGTACCAATGCGACCTTGCCGCTGTAGACTGATACATTTTCGGTCAAACATTCTGGTGCGAATAAGATGACGGTACATCGTCATCACCAGTTCTTTTGTAATTTGTTCTCGATATTCACTTCGCACAATACACCCTTGTTCATTCATAATTTGTATAATAGGAAACTGAGATTCCATCGAACCCCTCCCTCACCATTATCTTCGAATATCCCATTTTGGTCGTTTATGATGCGTAAAAAAGTTATTGCGACGACTGCGCTGTTGTAATCGTTCTTCACAAAAACGATTCGCTGCTTCAATCGTTGTGATATGGTCCGCTTCCGCTCGGGAATAAATATGGAGGAGCGTTGAATAAATAGTTTTTGTTTTTTGTAGTACACGCTCTTTATTTGGTCCGTACAGTTCATCGGCTACTTGAATGAGTCCTCCAGCATTCACAATGTAATCTGGCGCGTACAAAATCCCTTTCTCTTTCAACATACGACCGTGACGCACATCAAGCAATTGATTGTTTGCGGAGCCGACAATCGCTTTTACTTTCAATACATTAATCGTATCATCATTCACGACATTTCCGAACGCACACGGAACAAATATATCCGCGTCCGTTCCGTAAATTTCCGTCCCTTGTACCACTTTTACGTTCGCTCCCAGTTTTTTTGCATACGATACAATGGCTTCAATTGCCGTTGGATTAATATCGCACACATATAAGTCCGCTCCTTCTTCCAATAAGCGTTCCGCTACTTTCCTACCTACTTTCCCTAATCCTTGGATGGCGTACGTTTTTCCATGAAGCGCATCGCTTCCCCAAATGACTTTGTTGGTCGCCTTAATGCCGTAAACGACACCTATTGCGGTCGACACCGAAGAATCGCCGCTACCTCCATATTCTTCCGGAACGCCAACGATGCAGTTTGTTTCTTTCATCGCGTGAACAAAATCATCCGGCGTTGTTCCCATATCAGTACCCGTGTAAAACCGACCATTCAACGATTCGACAAACTGGCCGAACGCACGGAACAATTCCGGTGTCTTGTCTTTGTGTGGATCACCGATAATAACCGCTTTGCCACCACCAAAATCGACGTCCGCTGCAAGACATTTATACGTCATTCCTTTGGAAAGACGAAGCACATCAAACAGTGCATCTTCGACCGTCGCATACAAGTGCATCCGACAACCACCAAGTGCTGGGCCTAGCGTTGTGTTATGAATGGCAATAATTGCTTTTAGTCCCGTTTTTTCATCATTACAAAACACAACTTGTTCATGTTCACGAATTTGCGTAAATATATCAACTGATTTCCGCTGACGTGTGACAGTACTCATATTCTTTCACCCCCTATGAATACAACTGTTTTTGTAACATTTGCGTGATTTTTCGCTTCGGTAAAATTACTTGTTTCACTTCGCCGATTCCAATTACTTGCGTCTCATTTTTTGCTTCCACTTTCGTGACGACAACATTGTCACGAATCTCGGTCACTGTCGCTGTCACCGTCACGGTCGACCCTTCCGCTGTCGGGGCAATATGTTTCACGGATACAGCCGCACCCATTCCTTCTTCGTGCTCTTCTAAATAAGGTAAAATAATTTTACGGGAAGCCCATTCCATGTGATACACCATCGATACGGTGGAATAAGCTGGATGGACGACATTCCCTTCAAACTGGGCAAACATATCAGGAGTCACGACTGCTTCCACCACAGCGGTGTCCCCCACTCTCATTCCCGGTTTCATCTTGTTTCACCTCTTTTTATCACTTATAAATATATATTCGTTTTAAAAACGTTATATTATTTTTTGTTTTAATTTAAAAAAAGGAGATAAGCTTGAAAACGCTTATCCGATTTTACTTATTGTTCAACTTAACACCGCTCGATCGCTCGCTAGTTGTGTGCCACGAATACGCTGAAATTCCGCCAATAATTTTTCTACCGTTAATCCTTTCTTTTCGTTTTCGTCCACTTCCAAAATGATTTGCCCTTTATCCATCATGATAAGACGATTTCCCAAATCAATGGCTTGCTGCATGTTATGGGTAACCATCAATGTCGTTAATCCATACTGCTTAACAATATCTTTCGTTAAATTGGTAATCAGTTCTGCTCTTGCCGGATCCAAAGCAGCCGTATGTTCATCCAGCAACAAAATCGATGGTTCTGTAAACGTCGCCATCAGCAAAGACAGCGCTTGCCGTTCTCCTCCCGAAAGCAAGCCGACTTTCGCTTGAAGACGGTTTTCTAAGCCGAGATGAAGCGTCGCAAGCACCTCACGAAAATAATCGCGCCGTTTTTTCGTTACTCCGCGGCGAAGCGTACGTTTTTGATTGCGCGCGTACGCCATCGAGAGATTCTCCTCAATCGTCATACTCGGTGCCGTTCCCGCCATCGGGTCTTGAAACACTCTTCCGATATAGCGGGAACGAGCATATTCTGGCATCATTGTCACATCCTGGCCGTCAATATAAATCGTTCCTTCATCAGGAAATAGTACACCTGAAATCAAGTTCATCAGCGTCGACTTTCCTGCACCGTTGCTGCCGATGATCGTGACAAAATCTCCTTTTCGAAGCGTCAAATTGACACCTTGAAGTGCGATTTTTTCATCAGACGTTCCTTCATTAAACACTTTATAAATCTGATTTAACTGCAACATCGCTTTCACCCTTTCCGCTTGTGGAGATCGCGATGATCTGCGCTCGCTTTCGTCTTTTTTCCTCTTTGCGCTTTTTCTCTTTTTGCTGGCGGACGATTTGCGGCATGACAAGCGCTAAAATGACAATGAATGCCGTGATTAACTTCACATCCCCTGTTTCTAAAAACTGCGCGCGCAAAGCAAGGCTAACAACAATGCGGTAAATGATCGATCCGCCGATGACCGCGAGTGTCGTTCTCGCAATCGTTTTTGTTCCAAATATCGCTTCTCCAATGATAACGGAAGCGAGACCGATAATAATCATGCCGATTCCCATACCGACATCAGCAAACGAACCGTACTGCGCAATAAGCGCTCCTGAGAACGCAACCATTGCATTTGAAATCCCCAGACCTAAAACGATGAGCAAATTCGTATTTGCCGACAAGCTACGAATCATACGCGGGTTATCGCCCGTGGCGCGAATCGCAAGCCCGATTTCCGTCTGTAAAAACCAGTCCGTGAAAAATTTAAACAAAAGAGTAAGAATCGCCATCGATACGAAGATTCCCCACGTTTTCGCCGCTGCTGAATCAAGGCCGAGCTTTGTCCCCCATTCTTGAATCATCGTAAATATTGTTTTTTGATTTAAAAGTGGTACGTTAGAACGTCCCATAACACGAAGATTGATAGAGTACAGGGCAATCATCATTAAAATCCCTGATAAAAGAGCGTTAATTTTTCCGACCGTGTGAAGAAGTCCAGTCATGCATCCAGCAGTAAACCCAATAAAGAGCGCTAGACATGTAGCAACAAACGGATTTACTCCGCCAACAATAAGCGTCGCCGCAACAGCAGCCCCCGTAACGAAGCTACCATCCACCGTTAAATCCGGAAAATCTAAAATACGAAACGACAAATATACTCCTAACGCCATAATGGCATAAATAATTCCTGATTCGATCGCACCTACCATCGCTGTTAACAAAGGCATTCATCCTTTCGAATTATTCGATGTACTCCGCCATTTGATCCCATTCAGGCTTCAGCTTTATTCCTTGCTTTTCTGCTGCTTGTTTATTGATAACAAGCTTTAATTTGCTCGGGTATTCTGGTTTAATTTCTGATGGCTTTTTCTCTCCTTTCAAAATTGCAACTGCCATTTCTCCAGCTTGATAGCCAATGTCATAGTAATCAAACCCATATGCCGCAAAACAGCCACGTTTTAATGAATCTAGCTCTCCAGC
This sequence comes from Parageobacillus thermantarcticus, assembly GCF_900111865.1. Taxonomy (GTDB): domain Bacteria; phylum Bacillota; class Bacilli; order Bacillales; family Anoxybacillaceae; genus Parageobacillus; species Parageobacillus thermantarcticus. Next base: position 16,562 of record NZ_FOJS01000024.1, read on the forward strand.
AAAAACGGGGATTTTTTTCTCATTAGCAACACTCACAACTGACTCGATTGCTGATACAACCGTATTATCGGTTACGATGTAAAAAACGTCTGCTTTACCAACTAACGACTCTGCTGCCTGTTTCACTTCTGCCGTTGTTGAAACGGACGTTTCAACCAACTTCAAATCAGTGTTCTTTGCAGCTTCCTTCACCTTTTCGATTTGTGCCACCGAGTTTTGTTCCCCTGCGTTATAAATGAGTCCAACCGTTTTGGCATCGGTTTGTTCATCAATAAATTGAATCGTTTTTCGAATCGCATCAGGATGGCTATCCGTTGTTCCGGTAATGTTTTCACCAGCTTGATCCATCGATGGAACTAAACCAGCACCGACTGGATCAGTAACAGACGTAAATACAATGGGAATTTCTTTCGTTGCGTTTAGCGCGCTTTGTGCACTCGGAGTAGAGTTGGCGAAAATAAGATCAACTCCATCAGACACAAGGTTGTTAGCAATCGTTTGACTGTTGTTCATGTCTCCTTGCGCGTTTTGTACATTGTACTTGACGTTTTCCCCTTCTTTAAATCCACCATCTTCCAGTGCTTTCTTAAACCCGTTGAAAGCAGCATCCAACGACGGGTGCTGGATAAATTGCGTGACGCCAATCGTTACAGTTTTTCCCTCCGTCTCATCCCCTTTAACACCGTTTGTCGCTGTCTCCTCTTTCGCACAACTTGAAAGCGCTAACATTCCAACAAGCATAGGCACTGCTAGTTGTTTGATTGTTCCTTTCATTCTTACTCCCCCTTGTTTTTTATCAAAATTGGCATAACGCCAATTTTTTAGCTGTTATGCATATTTCGCAAACGCTTACAAAAAACATCATAAAAATATTTAATAACGTTAAAATAACGTTATACTAAATAAATATTATCAATCACAAAGATAGAAAGTCAATAATTTTCTAAAAAATAATAAATTATAAAAATAGAACATCTTGGAGGAAGATGTTCTTTATTCATCAAATAAGATATTTATTTATGAACGGAAAAAAAGGGTATGTAGTTTATGCAGTTGTTGTTTCGCCTCTTTTACCATTTGTTCAAATAGCTCTGCTACCGTCGGCATGTCTTCGATGAGTCCGGCAATTTGCCCCGCATTGACAAATCCCTCATAAAAATCTCCTTGAAGAGCTCCGCGGCGATGACGATCTTCAGATGTATATTCATTGAACGTTTCAAGCGACACTCCTTCCTTTTCATATTGCAGCAATTTCTCTGCATACGGAGTGCGCATAATCCTCCGCACTCTTCCGACTGAGCGACCAACAATCACTGTTTCGTTTTCACCAGCATTGGTGACTAACTGTTTATACGCCTCATGAAACGGTGCATCTTTTGTAGCGATCAATCGCGTGCCTAGTTGTACTCCTTGAGCTCCAAGTGCGAACGCAGCAAGCAATCCCCGTCCATCTCCGATTCCTCCGGCAGCTACAACAGGAACACGGACAGCGCTTGTGATTTGTGGAATCAGCGTCATTGTCGTCAACTCTAACGTCGAATTGATTCCCGCTGCCTCATACCCTTCAGCAACAATAATATTCGCTCCTGCTGCTTCCGCTTTTTTCGCTTGTTTCACTGAAGCGGTCACGACAATTATTTTCACTCCTTGTTCCGCAAGACGTGGAATAAGCGGTGCCGGATTCCCCGCTGATAACGAAACGACAGGAACGCGATGTTTTAAGACTAACGATATCATTTCGTCTACATACGGGGTTACCTGAATAGGAATATTAACGGCAAATGGCTGACTTGTTCTTCGTTTTGTTTCAATGATGATTTCCTCCACTTCATCGGGCGGCATTGTACCAACACCAATTGTTCCAAGTCCTCCCGCTTCGGATACGGCACTGGCCAGCTGCGCGTTACTAATATTGCCCATTCCCCCTTGAATGATCGGATAACGAATATGCAACAAGCGGCAGACATCATTCATAAAATTCCCACCTCGTTAAAATTGTGTTATACTTATCATAACCTTACCATACTTTGAGGGGGGATGGGAATGATTTATTGTTACAATGGTAAAATGCCGAAAGTGGACGATACAGTATTTATCGCTCCTGGTGCTCATATTATCGGCGATGTTACGATTGGAAAAGAATCAACAATCTGGTTTAACGCCGTGTTGCGAGGCGATGAAGCACCAATTGTCATCGGAGAACGCTGCAGCATTCAAGACAACTCGACATGCCATTTATATGAAGGATCACCGCTTGTTGTAGAAGACGAGGTGACGGTCGGTCATAATGTCATTCTTCACGGCTGTACAATTCGAAAACGCTCTATTATCGGCATGGGTTCCACGATTTTAGACGGTGCCGAAATCGGCGAAGAATGCATTATCGGGGCAAACACGTTAATTCCTTCTGGCAAAAAAATTCCACCACGCTCTCTTGTCATGGGCTCTCCAGGAAAAGTTGTTCGTGAAATTACTGAAAAAGATTTAGCACTTATTCAATTGTCGATCGATACGTACGTTCAAAAAGGGAAAGAATATCGTCAACTGCTAGCAGACCGAAACAAATAAACAATAAAAGCACTGCTTTCCATCAGCAGTGCTTTTATGCTTTTCAGTAAAAAAGCGTTATTCCACAATAAAAGGATGATTATAGACATCATATTCCTCATCTTTTTTCTCCAATTCATTTCCATCCATAAACACGGATTCAAAAAAACGGTTAGCCGGAACAGCTAATTCCTTGTAATATTCACTAAATAACGCGGCAGCATGGCTTCCCATCCATCGTTTCGGAAGCAATTCTTCCGGTAGTCCCGGATCGATAAACAGAAACTTGCGATATTCGTGCACGAGCTTCGTTCTCTCGACAAAACACTCTGCATCCGACATTTCACCGCGCTGGATTTTATGTTTATCAATAATGTATTTTTGGCTATAAACAGAAATAAACTCCTCATACTTTTGGTTAATTTCATCCAAGTTCCAACATTTCTCTACTAATCGCTTGTTCGTGTGTGGTCCGTCATATTGCGCGATAAAAAAATCGACGTACGGTTCAATCTCATATTTATCGATTAAATCATACACCTGCTTTTCTAAATTATTCGGAGAAATCCAGCAACTGTTGGAAATCGTGCCAAAACCGCTCCAAACGAGCTCTTTGCGCAATTCGTCTCGCACATTCCGTATTTCTTCTGGAATTGTATACACCAAAATACGCCACTTGCCGTCCCATTTTTCTGGGCGAATTTTATAAATGCGTTTTGCTGCTTCTTCCATACGTTTGATTCCACGTTCAGTCAACGAATAATAGCTTTTATTTCCCTTTTTTTCAGCCTTTACCCATCCTTGCTTACTCATTCGCGAAATCGCAGCGCGAACCGCTTGGTCATTATGTCCAAACTCTTTTAATAAGCGGATTAGACTGCCAATCCAAATTTTGTTTCCGTAATGACGGATATAATCACCGTAAATGGTAAAAATCATCGATCGCGTATTCATACTCATTATGGACACCCTTTATCTCGTTTTCAAGACATAATCGTAGCAAATTATTATAACGTTGGCAAGACGAGCAAAAAAAAGCGTTAAGTTGTCATTCCAGATGAAAAGAGGGAGGACCATGAGTGAGTCACTCCCCTGTAAATTGTGGTTTGCGCTTTTCACTAAATGCAGCTAACGCTTCTAAACGATCTTTTGTCGGAATCGTTAACTCATACGCTTTCATTTCAATGGCAAGACCCGTCTGTAAATCAACATTCATTCCTTGTTGAATTGCGTACTTCGCTTGTTGCAAAGCAATTGGACCATTTTGCAACATTTCGTGTGCTAACGCTTCACAGCTAGGTATTAAATTAGCTTTTTCTACTACCTTTGTTAACAGACCGTATTCATACGCTTGTTCGGCGGTAATTTTACGTGCTGTTAAAATTAACTCTTTCGCCTTCGCTTCGCCAATTAACCTAGGAAGCCGTTGCGTTCCGCCAGCTCCTGGGATAATCGCCCAGCTCACTTCGGTTAAGCCCATGACTGCTCCTTTCACTGCAATTCTGAAATCACAAGCAAGCATTAGTTCAAATCCGCCACCAAATGCATAGCCATTTACGGCTGCAATCGTCGGCTGCGGCAAGTTAGCTACAGCATCGAAAACATCACGAATTTTTTTCACGTTGCGACGCACTTCCATTTCGTTTAACGTCTTTCGTTCTTTTAAATCCGCGCCTGCGCTGAACGCTTTGTCTCCCGCGCCAGTGAAAACCACAATGCGAATGTCGCGGTCAAGGTGAATGCGCTCAACCACTTCTCCAAGCTGGCACAACGTGGCGTAATCGAAACAATTCATCACTTCTGGACGGTTCAATGTCACGTAACCAATATGATTTTTCTTTTCCAGCAATACGTTTGACACTGTCATTCCCATTGTTCTTCCCCTCGTCATTCATCGGTATTTTCAACGATCGTTGCAATTCCTTGCCCTACGCCGACACACATCGTTGCAAGGCCATATTTTACGCCCCGTTTTTTCATTTCGTAAATGAGTGTCGTTAAAATACGTGCGCCGCTTGCCCCAAGCGGATGGCCAAGGGCGATCGCTCCGCCGTTGACGTTTACTTTTTCCCTGTCAATGCCAAGCTGTCTAATGCATTCGATCGCTTGGGATGCAAACGCTTCATTCAACTCTACTAAACCGATATCATCAATCATTAAGCCAGCGCGAGCAAGCGCTTTTCTCGTTGCGTAAATCGGACCGATCCCCATCACCGCAGGCTCGACTCCCGCAACCGCTGACGTTACGTATTTTGCGAGCGGTTTCATTCCAAGTTCCTTCGCTTTTTCCGCGCTCATTAATAAAAGCGCCGCCGCTCCGTCATTGATCCCTGAAGCATTTCCAGCTGTGACGGTGCCGTTTTCAAATAGCGGACGCAGTTTTGCGAGTTTTTCCAACGTCGTGTCTGGACGAGGATGTTCATCTTTGTCCACGACAACTCTGTTTCCGACGCGGTCATAGTATATGACCGGAACTAATTCGTCGGCAAATCGATTTGATTCGATCGCCTTTTTCGCTTTCATTTGGCTCTCATAGGCAAATTCATCTTGTTCTTCCCGGGAAATGCCGAACCGTTTTGCGACATTTTCCGCTGTTTGCGGCATGCTGTCAGTTCCATACATTTCCTCCATCTTTGGATTGATAAATCGCCAGCCAATCGTCGTATCAAACATTTCAATATTGCCGCGTGGAAAGTCGGCACTTGGTTTTGCCATGACAAATGGCGCGCGCGTCATGCTTTCCGTTCCGCCGGCTATGACTATTTCCGCTTCTCCTGTCATGATGGCGCGCGCCGCGTAGTTGACAGCATCAAGCCCTGAGCCACATAAGCGGTTCACCGTCGTCCCCGCCACTTCGACCGGCAACCCGGCCAATAACGCAGACATACGAGCGACATTCCGGTTATCCTCACCAGCTTGATTGGCGTTGCCGAGAACGACTTCTTCAATTTCATGGACCGGAAGATTTGGGTTGCGTTCAACGAGAGCGTGAATGACAGTTGCCCCGAGATCATCAGGACGGACGTCTTTTAGCGCTCCTTTATATTTTCCTATCGGCGTCCGCACGGCATCGACAATAACTACTTCTTTCATGAGATTATCGCCCCTTTTATTATTCTTTATCGGTGTAATCATACACACCTTTTCCTGTTTTTCTGCCGAGCCGCCCCGCTTTGACGTATTGCTCAAGCAATGGTGCTGGGCGATATTTTTCCCCTAATTTTTCATACAAATATTTCAAGTTATTGAGTCTTGTATCCAATCCGACTAAATCCGCTAGTTCAAACGGCCCCATCGGATAATTGAGACCGAGTTTAATTGCTTTATCAATCTCTTCTGGTGTACCAACTCCTTCTTGAAGCATATAAAATGCTTCGTTTCCAACTAAGGCGCTAATCCGACTTGTCACAAACCCTGGAAATTCATTAACAACAACAGTTTCTTTCCCCATCTGTTGCGCAACCTTTTGAATAACATCGGCTGTTTCATCGCTCGTCTCTAAACCACGGACTATTTCAACAAGCTTCATTTTATGAACTGGGTTGAAAAAGTGCATTGCAATCACTTTTTCTGGCCGCTGCGTAAAAGATGCGATTTCCGTTGGGCTCATCGTTGACGTATTCGTTGCGAAATAACAAGATGCCGGCGCATGATGATCAATCGTCTCAAACACTTGTTTTTTAATTTCCAATTTTTCTGGCACGGCTTCAATGACCAAATCCGCCTCTCTGACTGCTTCAATTAAATTTGTCGAGTAACGCAATCGCGCTTCGGCTTCCTGCTTCTCTGAATTTGTAATTTTACCGCGGTCTATTCCTTGTTCAAAAATAGACGAAATTTCGTTTTTCGCGCTTTTCAACTGTTCTTCTTTCACATCGATGAGCGTCGTTTCAAATCCGCCGACAGCGCTGACATAGGCAATTCCTCTTCCCATTACGCCTGAACCAACTACCACAATATGGCGAATCACAAAAATCCCTCCTTGCTACATTCTATATTGGCCAAACAAAATAAGCACTCCATCCGCAAGATAGAGTGCTTCACCAACAACTTTCACTTTACACACCGAAAGGATTGAGCGGACGGCTTCCGTAATAAGAAAGGATGCTTTTCGTTTCCGTATATAAATCAAGTGTTTCGATGCACAGTTCGCGTCCGAATCCGGACTGTTTATATCCACCAAACGGTGTTCCTGGGAACGCGGAGAACGGGCTATTAATCATGACAATACCAGCTTGAATTTGTTTCGCCACACGAATCGCGCGTGCATGATCTTTTGTCCAGATAGCCGATCCCAAACCATATTCACTGTCATTAGCCAATTTAATGACTTCTTTTTCATCGTTAAATTTCATCACGACAACGACTGGACCGAAAATTTCTTCTTTGACGACTTTCATTTGATGATTGACATCCGTAATAATGGTCGGTTCGTACCAAAAACCGTTTTCAAACCCTTCCACTTTCGCTTCTTTCCCACCAGTGACAATCGTAGCTCCCTCTTCGATGGCAGATTTAACATAGTCGTCAATAACTTCTAGTTGTTCGCGGCTAATGATGGCACCGACATGGGTATCTTGCTCAAACGGATTGCCAAGCTTTAATTTTTTTGTTTTTTCTACAAACTTTTCCATGAATTGATCGTAAATGCTCTCATGTACGTATAAACGGGAGCGTGCTTCACAGGATTGTCCAGTATTATAGAAAATTCCGAATAATGAGCCGCTAACAGCTGCATCAATGTCTGCATCCTCGAAGATGATGTTCGGCGATTTGCCGCCAAGTTCTAATGTTACTCGTTTTAACGTTTTCGACGCTTTTTCCATAATATTTTTTCCTACCGGAGTCGAACCAGTAAATGCAACTTTATCAACAAGCGGATGCTCAACTAAATAATTACCGACTTCAGAGCCAGACCCGGTAACCACGTTGACGACTCCTTCCGGGACACCAGCTTCATGACAAATTTCTGCAAGTACGATACATGTCAACGGCGTTAATGAAGCCGGTTTGACAACAACGGAGCACCCCGCTGCAATTGCTGGGGCAATTTTCCACGCTGCCATCATTAACGGATAATTCCATGGGATAATTTGCGCACATACCCCGACAGGCTCTTTTTCTGTAAAATTATGAAACGTTCCTGGCATATTGTTGACCGTACCGCGATGGCCGACAATGGCACTGGCGTAAAATTCAAAGTCTTCAATCGCCTGCATCACTTGCCCTTGTGCGGCGGAAAGTGCTTTTCCTGTATCTAAAATCTCTAATTCTACTAACTCATTAAAACGGGAACGCATAATCGAAGCAATTTTGTTTAAAATACGCGCCCGTTTGTTGACAGGAAAATGGCGCCATTTTCCATGATCAAATGCCTGACGTGCCGCTTGAATTGCGCGTTCCGCATCTTCTTTCGTTCCTTTCGCTACTTTCGCAATCGGCTCTCCTGTTGCAGGGTTGTATGTCGTAAACGTTTCTCCGGAAACGCTTTCGACGCGTTCTCCGTTAATAATCAGATGATACATTTCACGTTTTGTTTCGAGTTTCTCCATTTTTTGTTCTTTTACTGTTGCCATTTACTTTCCACTCCTTTTCCTTAACTTACTTTCCTTGAAATGATGGTGAGCGTTTTTCAAAGAAAGCGCGAATGCCTTCTCGGTGGTCTTCCGTCAGTCCGGCAATACGCTGGCCGTATGCCTCTTTTTCCAAATAGTCTTCGAAAGTACAATGCCAGCTTTCGCGCAAATAGCGTTTTATCAAACCAATCGCTTTCGTCGGCATGTTGGCAAGCCTACCAGCAAAGCGCTGTACTTCTTCTTCCCAAGATTGTTTAGGAATAACAGCAGTGGCAAGTCCGAGTTCAGTCGCTTTTTGCGCAGAAATTTTTTCGCCGAGAACCGCCAATTCAAGTGCTTTCGCATGACCAACTAGGCGCGGCAAATAATACAAATTTCCCGCATCCGGAATGAGACCAACGTGAATAAACGCTTCGACAAAACTCGCTTTCTCTGAAACAAGCCGAAAATCGCACGCGAGCGCCAAGCTCATTCCCGCGCCGGCCGCAACACCATTCACCGCAGCGACTACTGGTTTTTCAAAATGATAGAGCGCTTTCATCATCGGCGCGTAGCGCGTTCTTAGCACCTCCCCGTGATCCATTTCCTCCGTAACACCGCCGAGATCTTCACCGGAACAAAACGCCCGTCCTGCCCCAGTAATCACAAGGCAGCGAACGTTTTCATCATTAGCAGCTTGCTTCAGTGCTTTCGTAATTTCCTTGTTCATTTGTTCTGTAAACGCATTCAGCTTGTCAGGACGGTTTAGAGTAAGCCATGCTACACGGTCGCGCACTTCATAATGAATCGTTTCGTACAATCGACAGCACCACCTTTATCTTCCTTGAAAACGCGGCTTTCGTTTTTCGATAAATGCCGCCATTCCCTCTTTTTGATCCTCAGACGAAAAAAGGAGATAAAAATTTTTCCTCTCAAACTGCATTCCTTCATATAGTGAATAGTCTACCGCCTTATTAACGGCTTCTTTAATTAAGCGAACGGATAAAGGAGGCTGTTTCGCCAGTTTTTTCGCAAACCGCATTGTTTCTTCATACAATAACTCTGGCGCGATAACACGGTTGACAATCCCTAATTCATACGCTTCCTTTGCCGACATACGCTCGCCTGTCCAAAGCCACTCGAGCGCTTTTGTTTTGCCGATTAATTTGGTAAGACGTTGCGTTCCACCTGCACCTGGCATCACACCAATATTCACTTCTGGAAATCCGAATTCCGCCGTATCGGCCGCAAATAACAGGTCACAGCTAAGCGCGAGTTCAAATCCGCCGCCTAATGCAAAACCGTGTACAGCAGCAATCGTGGGCTTTTTAATAAGCGCAAGGCGATCCCATTCGGCAAATTGATTAAGCAATTCCAGCGTAATGGAATCATCGTTTGCCATTTCGTCGATATCCGCTCCTGCTGCAAATGCACGACCGCTTCCTGTCAAGACGATGACGCGCACTTGTTCATCGCGGTCGTAAATTTCCATTGCTGTGACGATTTCCGTTACCATTTTCCTGTTCAATGCGTTCAATACATCTGGGCGATGCAGTTCAATCACAGCAATATTCTCATCAATATGTGTACGAATGTTAGCAAACTCAGCCATTTTTCACTTCCTCGCCTACCATCAATGTTACGATATCGCCTGCAAACGACATTAAATCTTTTCCCGACGCTTTCGCTTCACTCGTTTTCATTGCTTCTTTGAACGCTTCATAACTGTCATAGTACATTTCGCATAATAAGTAATATTCACTTTCTCCTCCCATCGGCGTACCGGTAATTTTCGTTACCTCCATTTTGCGAAGCCCTGGAATTTTCGCGGTAATTGGGGCATGCGTACCAAAATAATGTTCATCAAATTTTTCTTTATCTTTTGGTTGTCTGTAAAGGGCAATCATTTTAATCATCGTTCTCTTCTCCTTTTTTATAAATTTTTTACATCCATGTTGAGATTGGTTTCATCACTTCAAACGGATTTTTGCATTGTTTACAGTAGAAAATGCTTCTGCAAGCGGTAGGTCCAAACAAGTTTTCTATTACCGTAAAGGAAGAGTGACAATAAGGACACTCGACGTGCCACTCGCCGTTTGAATCGATTTGCCGAGGCGGTGGCGCAATGCCAAATTCTTTTAACTTTTCCCGTCCTTTCTCTGTGATTCGGTCAGATGTCCATGGTGGATGGCGAATAAATTCTACAGTAACGCGCTCGATTCCTTCTAACCGTAAAAGAGTCTGTTCGACACGTTGTCGAATAATATCGAGCGCCGGGCAGCCGATAAATGTCGGAAGTAGTTTGACTGTGACTTCGCCGTGTTGAACCTGAACGTCTTCGACCATTCCTAAATCGATGACACTGACGGAATCAATTTCAGGATCTTTGACAGCATCTAATGTTTCTATAATTTTTTCTATCGCAAGATTGGAGTCCATCGTTACCCCTTCTTTCTGAAAAACTTATAGATTACCACGTTGCTAGTGGGTCGAGGCGATATACTTCCGACAATGTCATAATCGCTTCGTCTAAATCTGCCGTATGTTCCCCGTTTCGTCCGTTGCCTCGTTTCATACCGAACTCGCTTGGCAAATCGAGGTTTACCTCTGCAAAAACCGGTTTCATCGCTTGAACCCAACGCTGTTTTAATATCTTTTCGCTTTCAATAAGTCCAAATTCTACCATTCTATCTCCTTTCACTCCGAGCGTCAGCACGCCTCCAAAATCTTCAAATACTTTCGCAACCGCCTTTTTCATACGTTCACGAGCCTCTCCTTGAGCATTCGTAAGCTGAATGAACCATGTTCTCCAATGCATAAGGTGGTAATAAAGTTCCATGTTGATTTTAACAGCAACTTGAGCAAGCGGTTCATACGAACTATGTTTCAACGAATCAATACGCACTTTTTTCGCCTGTGTGTAAAAATAGTGGCGGACAACGGCAAACGCCCAATCATATCGAGGCTCGCTCAAATAATGACCAGGGCCGTTTACTTCCTCAAGCAAAACAGCATTTCGGCGTTCGGATGATGGTCGCTGATGCGCCAAATCATCTGCCTTTCCAATACCAATGTCTTCTAGCAATTGATAATACATTGCCGCATGTCCCATCGTATCTTGATTAATGGAAGAAAATGCGATATCCTCTTCAATGTGCGGCGCAAGCCCAAGCCATTCCGAACCGCGATAAGAGAGAATAAAATCATCATCCGCTAGCTGAAACAATAGTTCAACGAGCACTTCTTTATATTCGGGATGTTGCTGTAGTTCCTCAGGTTTCGTGATTTTCATCGTTGGATCTCGCCCTTCCATGAAAGAATCTCTTTTTCATCAAGCATTTGCTGTTCGTATTGACGCCATTTCTTTTTCAAGTATCCATACCCTTTTGTAGTGCGATAATCTTTGTTATCGAGCCTCTTTAACGATTCTTTTTCTTCTTCCGTCATCATGCGGATATCCGATCGTTTCACGACCCATATGTCAGAAACAGTTTCGCGCCGCATAAAATTTTCTTGCGCCATCACTAAAGCGATTTCATGGTTTGGGGCAAGCAGGCTAAATTGATGCTGAAGCGGTGCTGTGTCATTTTTCCTGCTAAATACCTCAAACACTTGATAAAATCCTTTTCCGCTATCACTCATTGCCATTCCTCCACTTCTCACACTGCTGCTGATTGACCGCTTAACGCTTCACGAACCCAAGCGTTATTGTGGTACGATAACTCACGAAGACGAAGCCGCTCTTTCGATTTCGGCCCATTGTTGCGAATAATTTCTTTAAACCTGTTCCAATCTGGCTGCTTGTAAACCCATTTCCCTTTCGATTCATCAAAATGCATCGTTTCATCTGGGAGCTTTAATCCTATCGACAAAATGCGCGGTACATATTTCGTAAAGAAATCTTGACGCAATTGTTCATTTGTTTTCGTCCGTATTCGGTATTTAATCGTAATATCTTGTTTCGACGTTCCAGTTGTTGCTGCACTACCAGGGCCAAAGAACATTAACAACGCTTCCCACCAGCGATTCAACGCGTCTTGCAACATCTCTTTTTGCTCTTTCGTTCCTTCCGCAAGCGCCAAAATAATCGATTCGCCGTGCTGGGCGTGGAACACTTCTTCCGCACAAATCCGCTTTAACGCCCGGGCATATGGCCCGTAAGAAGCATCAAGCATGTTTGTCTGCGTAATAATCGCTGCCCCGTCGACAAGCCAGCCGATTAAACCGGCGTCCGCCCAAGTAGGTGCAGGCATATGAAACACGTTATGAAACTTTAAATCTCCTTTGAATAAATCTTGCATAATTTCCTCGCGCGTTTTTCCAAGCGGCGCCATCAAATCTTCGGCAACGCGGAGAAGAAGCTGTCCATGCCCCATTTCATCCTGCACTTTCGCCATAATGCCAAGCTTTCTTCTTAGCGAAGGCGCTTTCGGGACCCATTCCTTCTCCGGAAGCGCTCCCATAATTTCGCTGATGCCATGCATCGCAATAAGTTTAATCAACGTCATTCGATAGTCTTCCGGCATCCAATCATCTGCTTCGATTTTTTCCCCCGCATTAATTCTCTCCATAAACCGCTCGTATTTTTCCTCTTCAGATAGCCATCTAAACGATGTTACTACAGGCATTTTCCTCCACCTCCTAGTTAAATATATAACGTTTATTTAACGTAATTATAAAATAACGTCATAAATATTGCAATAATAAAATCGCTAATTTTCTTACAATACTGCCTTTTCTTTGCGGTAATCCACGATGCGAATCGCTTTCCCTTCTGAACGCGGAATAGATTTTGGTGGATGAATATTGACATCGATAGACACAAGGCAGTGGTTTTTCAACAAATGCTGTATTCGCTTCATTAAATTGCGGACTCGTTCATCGTGAAGATCGCCTCTAATTTCTTGATAGAAGCGATCGCTTACCTCAACTTGCAATTCAACGACATCAAGCGTTCCTTTTCGTAAAATATGAACTTGATAATGTGGCGCAAGTTCTGGGACCGTCAATAAATAATGTTCTATTTCTGAAGGGAAAACGTTAACACCGCGTATAATGAGCATATCATCAACACGCCCTTTAATTCTCGACATTCTAGTTGTTGTTCGTCCACAGACGCACGGTTCTTTCGTAATCGAAGCGATATCACCTGTGCGATAGCGAATGACTGGAAACGCCTCTTTTGTCAAGCTAGTAAAGACAAGCTCTCCTTCTTCACCTTCACCCACTGGCTCGAGTGTATCTGGATTAATGACTTCTACAAAGAAATGGTCCTCGGCTACATGCAATCCGTTCTGTGCTTCATGACACTCCATGGCAACCCCAGGTCCGATGACCTCACTCAATCCATAAATATCACACGCTTTAATGTCGAGTTCCTCTTCTAACGTTCTCCGCATCTCCTCCGACCACGGTTCCGCTCCGAAAATCCCGTATTTTAGCGACGTTTTCCGAGGATCTTTGCCAAGTTCTTTCATTCGTTCAGCGATGTTCAATACGTAGGAAGGGGTACCACAAATAATATCTGGCTTAAAATCTTCAATAATCATAATTTGTCGATCCGTATTCCCCCCTGATACCGGCACAGTCACCGCACCTAACCGCTCGCTTCCATAATGGAGACCTAATCCTCCAGTAAATAATCCGTATCCATATGCATTATGCACAATATTTCCTGGAGCTCCACCCGCAATTGTAATAGCGCGTGCCACAATGTCTGCCCAATGGTTGATATCATTTTTTGTATACGCTACCACCGTTGGTTTTCCACTCGTTCCGCTGGAGGCGTGAACGCGGACACAATCTTGGATTCTGACAGCAAGCAGTCCAAACGGATAATGTTCCCGCAAATCTTTTTTCGTTGTAAACGGCAACTTCTTCACATCATCCAGCGTGCGAATATGCTCCGGTTTTACACCATGTTCATCCAGCTTTTGACGATAAAACGGCACATGCTCGTATACCCGCTTGACCGTTTGCTGTAGTCTCTCAAGCTGCAACGCTTCCATCTCTTCTCTGGAAGCGATTTCAATATGATGTAAAATCATACTCCCACCCTTTCTTTTTTAAGCGCTTTCATTAATAATTTAAAAAATAAATATATATTACGTTTATACAACGTAATATATATTTATCATCATACTTAAGTTTAAAATATATCTAATATTCAAAATTGTCAACTATTATTTTTATTACTTTTAAGTAAAAAAGAAATTATGTGCTGGGATGGTCACCTACAGTTAGACAGTAAAAAAGGACATTGGATAGAATGCTCTTAGACTTCTGCCTGGGAGGAGATTTTATATTACTGATAAAGAAAGGACAAACTTTTAGCGAGGAAAAGTTATTCATTTGAAATTGAATACCCCCAAACGCGACCAAACAAGACGTATAAGGCTATTCAAGAGTATATACATTTTTACAATCACAGCCGCTTTCAAGAAAAACTAAACGGCCTTTCTCCGATTGAATGCCGAGAAAAGGCCAGAACTTCGTCTTCTCATGAACATTTGATCCTGCTCGCTCCCCAAATAAAGTGACACTCTCCATAGTGCATCAAGCTGTTAGGGGGCGTCTGCTTATTGTCCCATTTGAAACCATCTCTGTTCACTTTTTACTAAGTATTTTCCACAGTCATTAGGCATCTTTTCTGTTCTAGACAAAATATTGACTGTTTTTAAACACTCCCTGGAACTGCTCTCCATCTCTCTTCCTTGAGGATCATGGAACAAATTTGTCTTTCTTACGATATACCATTCCTTCGGCCAAAGCGATCAACTCTTCTTTGTCATTTAACACCTCGATTCGATATACCCCAAGACGGTTTGGTTTCGTTTCTTCGCTTGCGATGGCCACTAACCTATCGCCCATTCCGCTGGCTTGCATATAATACATTGTCATCGCGATACCAACTGCCGCTTGATTATGAGAATTGCTAGCACAAGCAAAAGCCACATCAGCCAAAGAAAAAATAGCTCCTCCATTGGTACTGCCGTGAAAGTTCAGCAAATTTTTCTTTACTTCCATTGATACTTTTGCATATCCTTCTCCGACATCTTCTATAGTGATGCCTAAATAATTAGCAAAGGGATCTCTCTTCATTTTCCGAATAAAATCATCCATCTTCTCCACCCCTAATTGTTTTTGGGTATTGTCAAAAGTTTATCCTCCACACTCACTGTTTTTCGTTGAGTTTCAACGGTTGGAATAAAAAAAGCTTGCCACCCCCGTTGTTTTAGGCCATCATTGAGGTAACCCCACACCCAACACCCAAAACAAAGGAGTGACAAGCTTGTTACCTCAATTATTAGCCTATTTGCTTGAAATAATCAAGTCCCAACATCAAATCATTGTCTATTTAATTGGTGCCTTATTAGGAAAATCCTTAAGCCGCAAAGACATGGACGAACCGGTTCGAAAACCGTACCGAAAACTTCAAGTCGATGACCTTCCCATCATCGATGTCCCAGAAACACTTGACTATCGGCAGCTTTTAGCCGACTACGAAGCCCGGCACGGCCGTCCGTTGCCGCCGATCCAACGCCGGGCCAACGCTAAACACCGTGTCCCGGATTCGTTGACGTGTCCCCGTTGCCAGGCGCCGTCATCCTACCTGTACGCCAACAACGGCGGAAAAGGGCAGTACCAATGCAAAGTGTGCCAATGCCGGTTCAACCATCGAAATCGGTTCAAAAAGCAAGCGGTCTTTCGTTGCCCGCACTGCTTCCAAACGCTTGAGAAAATCAAAGAACGCAAGGACTACTACATCTACAAGTGCAAGAACAACGACTGCCCATTTTACCAAAAGAACCTTCGCCGGATGAGCCAAAAGGAACGCCAACAATTCCAGCAGAACCCTCAAGCCTTCAAGGTGCGGTATCTGTTCCGTGAGTTTTTGTTTGACTTTCCACCGTTGGCCCCATCGTCGCCGAAAAAGCCAAAGGTCGATTTGTCTCGTCTGGCGGTGTCGTCGCACACCCTCGGACTCGTGTTGACGTACTACGTTAACTATGGGATGTCCTCCAGACAGACAGCCGGAATCATGAAGGATGTGCATGGCGTGTCGATCTCCCATCAGACGGTGCTCAACTACGCCAATAGCGTCGCGCTCATGATTCAGCCGTTTGTCGACCGGTTCCCGTACGAGCTGTCCGGCTCGTTCTGTGGGGACGAGACGTATATTCGCGTGAAAGGACGCTGGCATTACCTGTTTTTTATGTTTGATGCCGTGAAAAAAGTGGTGTTGTCGTATCGCGTCTCGCCCCACCGGGATACGTTGTCGGCCATCCGCGCCATCGATGACGTCCTGCGAAAGCTGCCGTCCATCCCGGACGATTTGTCGTTCGTCGTCGACGGCAATCCCATTTACCTGCTGGCGCAGCACTTTTTTGCCCAGCACGGGATTCCGTTTGACGTCCGCCAAGTGATCGGACTGACCAATGAGGATCCGGTGTCCGAGGAGTTCCGCGCGATCAAACAAATCATCGAGCGATTCAACCGGACGTTTAAAGGCAACTATCGGCCGACTCACGGATTTGGAGCGGAAGAAGGCTCGGTCTCCTTTGTCACGCTGTTTGTGGCGTATTTCAACTTCCTGCGCCCGCACGGTGCACTCGAAGGCCGGGTTCCTGTCGTCATCCCGGAGCTCGCCGATCTGCCCCATATGCCGGCCCGGTGGACGAAGCTGATCGCCATGGCTCAAGATTTCCTCCAACAAGAGGCGGCCTAACTTTTTTGTCCACCGGAGCCCATGGATCAGAAGACCAGCCGGATTCGGCGAAGCGAACCCTTGACCAACCGAACCTCGTCAAAGGTAAAATTCGGTAAGGGCGAGGGCGGCTTTCCTATGCCCTCTTTTTTGTCCCCGTCGCCCTTGACGTCCCTTTCGCACCTTTGGCGGGTGTTGGTCAAGGGCGAATCCGGCTCCAAGGATGCCTTACGATGCTCCATGGGATGGCGGATGTGGAGTTTTCATAAAACTTTTGACGCTACCTGTTTTTGATAAATAGTTCTTTTAATTAGTGTGCTGCTTCACTTTCTCCTATTTCTAAAAGGAATAACTGCTTCGATATCTCTACTTTTCTTCTGATCAGCACGAAAAAATATCATCACATTAATTATAATATAACGATTCTATAACGATCCGGATATTATTTATTATATTGAAACCAAAAATATATAGAATATTATAAATTGTCAACTGTTATTTTATTGCTTGCACGTGAAAGAGAAAAACTTCAAAAATAATGATCTTTCCTAAACCGAAGTACGTGCAAATATCTTTATTAACCTAATATCCCTACTATATTTCTATCACATACAGTTTATGTTCGTTTTGTAGGTACTTTCTTTTTATCTTCCCAATATAAAAAAAGACCTGTTCGCTTCGGTCGCAAAACCGTTGAACAGGTCTTTTGGCAACATCTCTTAAATTTTCATAATCCCGCCCGTGCTCGCGGAAGTAACGAGCTTCGAGTAGCGCGCGAGGTAACCTGTTTTCACTTTTGGTTCAAACCCTTTCCAGTTCGCTTTTCGTCTTTCTAATTCTTCGTCAGAAAGCTTGACGTTAATCGTTCTGTTCTTAATATCGATTTCAATGATGTCACCGTTTTCGATAAAGGCAATCGGACCGCCTTCCGCCGCTTCCGGGGAAACGTGTCCAACCGATATGCCGCGCGATGCCCCCGAGAACCGTCCATCCGTCACGAGCGCGACTTTCGTGCCAAGCCCCATGCCGACAATTTGCGAAGTTGGCGCGAGCATTTCCGGCATTCCCGGTCCGCCTTTTGGCCCTTCATAGCGGATGACGACGACATGTCCTGGCTTGATTTTGCCGCTTGCGATTCCCTCGAGCGCCTCTTCTTGCGAATCAAACACGATCGCTGGCCCTTCATGACGCGTAATGCCATCTTGCACGCCGCCCGTTTTAATGATCGCGCCGTCCGGAGCGAGGTTTCCGAACAATACGGCAAGACCTCCCGTTTCGGAATACGGGCTATCGATTGGGCGAATGACGTTATAGTCTTTAACTTCACAGCCAGCGATGTTTTCTCCAAGCGTTTTTCCCGTCACAGTCAACGTATCGAGATGCAGCGTTCCTTCTTTTTTCGCTAACTCATGCAACACCGCGGATACGCCGCCCGCTTCATGCAAGTCTTCGATATGCACATCGGAAGCTGGCGCCAGTTTGGCAAGGTGCGGCACCTTTGCAGCGATTTCGTTAATTCGTTCGAGCGAATAATCGATGCCCGCTTCATTCGCAATCGCCAGCGTATGTAATACGGTGTTCGTCGAACCGCCAAGCGCCATGTCGAGCGCAAACGCGTTGTCGATCGCTTTTTCCGTGACAATATCGCGCGGCTTAATGTCATGCTCAATCAAATACATTAATTGTTTTGCCGATTGGCGCACTAATTCTTTCCGGGCCGGATCTACCGCCAAAATCGTTCCGTTACCCGGCAGCGCAAGCCCTAGCGCTTCCGCCAAACAGTTCATCGAGTTTGCCGTAAACATTCCTGAACAGGAGCCGCACGTCGGACAGCCGTATCGTTCTAATTCCATTAAGCCTTTTTCATCGATTTTTCCAGCTTGATAAGCGCCGACCCCTTCAAATACGGAAGAAAGCGAAATTTTTCTTCCATCGCTCGTCACGCCGGCTTTCATCGGCCCGCCGCTAACAAAAATCGTCGGAATGTTTAGACGCATCGCCGCCATCATCATCCCCGGCGTAATTTTGTCGCAGTTTGGAATACACACCATTCCGTCAAACCAATGTGCGGAAATGACCGTTTCGATCGAATCCGCGATAATTTCACGGCTTGGCAGCGAATAGCGCATACCGATATGCCCCATCGCAATTCCGTCGTCGACGCCGATCGTATTCATTTCAAACGGGACTCCGCCTGCTTCGCGAATCGCTTCTTTGACAATTTTTCCGAACTCCTGCAAATGAACGTGTCCCGGAATAATATCAATGTATGAGTTCACTACGGCGATAAACGGCTTGTCAAAATCTTCTTCCTTTACGCCCGCCGCGCGCAACAAACTGCGGTGCGGCGCCCGGTCAAATCCTTTTTTGATCATATCGCTGCGAAGCTTTCTCAATCTTAATCCCTCCATGAGTAGTTTTGTAATCTCGATGTTTTTAGTATTGTACCATTTTTTTAAATAAAATGACAATTATATTTATTTCGATAGCAATTATCATCCTCGCTATCAAAAACGATCAAGTCCTGATTATTGTGTAAATTTTCATTTCTTGGTCCAGCGAATGGACGTTTTGGAGAAATCAAACTGCTTTTTGCCGCTTCTTTTTACACAAATCCCCAGACTTGATCATCAAAAACAGGCAAGCCCCGCATGATTACACAAAATTTTCTCGCCGTCTCGTAAACTTAGTCATCGGAAAACAAAATCGCTTTTTGCATGATTTTTATGGCTATCTTTGAAGAAAACTACTTGACAATTTCCCAATTTGTATGGATAATTTCTAACAAATCGTTGATACGGAAAACGGCACGGGACTAGTAAATCGATGGAACGTGCAAGAGAGTGGAACCCGCAGGCTGGAAGGTTCCTCACGGGAAGTCGATTGAACCTGCCCTACCAAGGCCGCTTATGCAAACATAAGCCGTCCGCCCTCGTTACGGGCAAGAGGTGGGCGCACGATGCGCCAAAAAAGGTGGTACCGCGGAACGCTTTTTCCGTCCTTTTGCAAGGAGGGGAAAAAGCGTTTTTTGTTGTCAAGCAGAAAGGAGGAAGCGCGTGAAAAAGCAACGAATCGTCGTAAAAATCGGCAGCAGCTCATTAACGGATGCAAAAGGCGCGCTTTGCCACGAAAAACTGTTCGACCACGTCGAAGCGATCGCCTATATGAAACAACTGGGCCATGAAGTCATTTTAATTACATCAGGCGCGGTTGCCGCTGGATTTGGGCCGCTCGGCTATCCATCGCGGCCTACTACCACCGCGGGAAAGCAAGCAGCAGCGGCGGTCGGGCAAGGGCTGCTCATGCAAGGCTATATTTCCGCGTTCGAAAAGTTCGGCATTACGATAGGGCAAATTTTATTAACAAGAGAAGACTTCTACAGCCGCGAACGGTTTCATAATTTATTTTCCACGATCACCACATTGCTGGAATGCGGGGTTTTGCCGATCATCAACGAAAATGACTCCGTATCCGTCGAGGAATTGACGTTTGGCGACAACGATATGCTTTCTGCGCTCGTGAGCGGTTTTTTGCACGCGGATGCGCTCATTATCTTAACCGATATTAACGGGTTGTACGATGATAATCCGAAAACGAATCCAAACGCGAAAAAATATGTGTTTTTGCCGGAAATCACAAAGGAAATGATCGAGGCGGCGGGAGGCAGCGGCTCCGCGGTCGGAACAGGCGGCATGAAATCAAAGCTTCTCGCCGCGCAAAAAGCGCTATCTTTCGGCGTAAGCGTCTTTGTCGGAACGGGTAAAGGAAAAGAAAAGCTATATGACATTTTGGAAGGAAAAGGAGACGGGACGTATATCGGCGCGCCGTTTCACGGGCATATGCAAATGCGCAAACAATGGATTGCGTACCATGCGCCTGTAGCCGGGAAAATCGAAATTGACGAAGGCGCGGAAACCGCCTTGCTGCAGCGCGGAAAAAGTTTGCTTCCCGCCGGCGTCACCGCGGTGTACGGAAACTTTTCCGCCATGGATGTCGTCGAGGTCGTCAATCGAAAAGGAACCGTCATTGGCCGCGGGCAAGTGTATTACTCCTCTGACGATTTAGAAAAAGTAAAAGGACTTCCTAGCAATGAAGCGAAAAAATATTCGATTAACCATCGTCCGGAAGTGATCCACCGCGATAATTGGGTATCATTGCGAAAGGAGAGTGTTATCAAATGAACGAACTGCTTACAAAAGCCAAGCAGCTGCAACAAGCAGCGAAAGCGCTAGCCCTCCTGTCCACCGAAGAAAAGAATGAAGCGTTAACGCGCATCGCCGACGCCATTACGAAACAAAAAGACTGGATTTTGCAAGAAAACGAAAAAGACGTTGCGCTTGGAAAAGAACAAGGTCTTTCTCCTGCCTTAATCGACCGATTGCAGCTCACCGACGAACGAATTGAGCAAATGGTTGACGGCGTCCGGCAAGTCGCTGGGCTTCCTGACCCAATCGGCGAAATCGTCGAAGAATGGACGCGGCCGAACGGGCTGCGCATTCAAACGGTGCGCGTGCCGCTCGGCGTCATCGGCATGGTGTACGAAGCGCGCCCGAACGTCACCGTTGATGCCACAAGCCTTTGCTTAAAAACGGGAAACGCCGTCTTATTGCGGGGCAGTTCGTCCGCGCTTCATTCGAACAAAGCGCTCGTCCATATTATGCAAGAAGCGTTGCGCGATTCCGCCGTTCCTGCCGATGCCGTTCAGCTACTTGAAGACACGAGCCGCGAGACGGCCCAGCAAATGTTTCGTTTAAACGGATACTTAGACGTATTAATTCCGCGCGGCGGGGCAGGGTTGATCCGCTCCGTCATCGAAAACGCCACCGTTCCCGTTTTAGAAACGGGAGTCGGCAACTGCCATATTTTCATCGATGAATCGGCGCAAAAACAAATGGCGATCGATATCGTCTTAAACGCAAAATTGCAGCGCCCGTCCGTCTGCAACGCCGTGGAAACCGTGCTCATTCATCAAAACTGGCCGTATATCGGCGAACTACTTGAAACGCTGCACGCTCGCGGCGTCGAACTGCGCGGCGATTCGCAGCTTGCTTCATCGTATTCCTTTATCCAGCAGGCCACTGAAGCCGACTGGAGCACCGAGTATTTGGCGCCGATTTTAGCTGTTAAACTCGTGCAAGACGTCAAAGAAGCGGTCGACCATATTAACCGCTACGGCACGAAACATTCTGAAGCGATTATTTCCGAGCAAAACGACAACGTCCGTTTCTTCTTCCAAGCGATTGACGCCGCGGTGCTTTATCATAACGCCTCGACCCGCTTCACCGACGGCGAGCAGTTTGGCTACGGAGCGGAAATCGGCATCAGCACGCAGAAACTCCACGCCCGCGGCCCGATGGGGTTGCGCGCGATTACAACGACGAAATCGCTCGTCTACGGCACGGGGCAAATTCGCTCTTAGACAAAGAAAAAGCCGAATCCAACAAGACGGATTCGGCTTTTTTTTCGATTGAGTCCCGTGAATTGGATCAAAAGAAGCCGGCAAGCAAACAGTGATTCCAATTCACTTTAATGGTAAAGGAATAGGAATTTTTACCCAATAAACTGAGTATGATCTACCCAATAAACTGAGTATGATCTGTTACTCTGTCATTTGTGATGTTCGCGTAAACGGCAAGCGCTATATGCCCAATGTGGAATATCAAAGACTATCCAATCTAAATTCGTCGTATACCCATGTTAAGAATGGAACGGTTTCGAGGTAAATACCCAAAAGCGGCTGCCGGCAAAATTGACGGCAATCCCTCCTAACGTCGCGATCAGTTTTCCGACAAACAGCGGCCAATGCCAAACGTCCCGGCAGAGAAAGAGGAGAAGGAGCGTCATTGCCAGCGACATTACATTGACGATAAGAAAACGAAAAAACTCTCCGATGTTCGCTTTTCGTTTTACCTGAAACGTCCACATCCTGTTCCACACATAGCTATTGACCACGCCGGCAGTATAAGAGCATACTTGCGCCAATAGCACGGAAACGCCAAACGAGGTAAGAAGGAAAAAGACAATAAAGTCCACAAGCGTATTTCCGACCCCGACGAGGCAAAAGCGCCATAACGTTCGTATGTTTTCTCGCTCATTCCATATAAAACGGTGCTTTTTCATATTTCGTTCTGACTCCCCATGTCTCTTTGACAATATTACAGCAGACGCCGCTTTCCTTCATCAATAGATGCAGACAATAAAACGTCATAAACATAGCACCATTGCATAATAAGGTCGCCATTAAGGTTAAGTCCAAGATTTTGTGTAAAAAGAAACGGCAAAAAAGTAGTTTGATTTTTCCAAAACCTAAATTTGCTAGACCGAAAGCGAATTTTTACACAATAATCAGGACTTGATCGCCATTAACAGCGACGCTCAGCCTGCCACCATCGAATGCGTAAATAGCTTTAGATATGAAGTGATAATGCCAAGCAAGCTTGATGCCGAAAGAAAAAAGCCTAACAGACTGGCGAGTTTCAACGGCTTGTATGAAAACGAAGTGATTCCGTCGAGCGAAAAGCGAATCATTTTCTTGAGCGGATATTTGTTTTCCCAGCAAACCGCTAATATTTTCCCATACATCATAACGCCTATCCTTTATATTTGTAAAGCTTCACACCGCGCTCCATCGGCAACGTCATCCTCCACTGTTATCGCTCACTCTAAATACAACCCGCTTAACGTTTGAAACTATATGCGACAGGCGGCTTTTCAACGGTAAAAAACCTGCTAGATCAGCGATGCAAAGAAAGACACCTCCCAATTCGCCACTGTGTAATATGCACTTAAACCTGCATTGTCCATATGAATAAATGGATAAAAACAAATACAATTAACAATCGGCCAGTCCTCGTCTGTCCATTTCAGCTTCTTCCCGCTCTCTTTCTTGGTTCATCACCGCCTTTTGTCGTGTTTCCAATATACAAAAAACAGTGAAAATGGAAATAAATCTCATCCACTGCATACGCCAATTCGAATGACATACTAAAAATAAAAAATAGATTTTTCGTTTCTATTTTTTCTTTTATAATAGAAACGAAGGAGGTGAAAGGATGGAACAGGAAACGATGCTAAAAGAAATTTTGAAGGCATTGGAACTACATTCTGACCATATTCATATAGAAATGCAAAAAATAAGCAACCAGCTGAGAGCGGAAATGAAAGAGATGGGCAGCCAGCTGAGAACGGAAATGAAAGAGACAAACGACCAATTGAGGGCAGAAATGCAAAAGATGAGCGACCAGTTAAGAACAGAAATGAAAGAAATGAGCGACCGGCTGAGAGCAGAAATGAAAGAGATGAACGACCAACTGAGAGCAGAAATGAAAGAGGTGGTCGGAAAACTAGAAGAAAAAATGAATGAGCGATTTCATCGTTTAGAAACAAAAGTGGACGGCCTGCGCATCGAATTATCAGAAACACAGGAAACGGTCGATTTCCTCTCAAGCAAAACGCTCCAGCATGAACGGAAAATCCGCAAGTTGTATCGGCAGCAATAATCTTCTTACTTCCTCTCCCGTTGTCTGCCATATAAAAAAGCAAGCCTGCCATCGCAGACTCGCTATCTCATTTTACATCATAAATAAGCGATCAGCCGGTTGTCTGAACAATAGCTCCCCACATTCAGATCGTGGTTGAAACAAAGCTTGCTTTACTCATTCGGTTCGTACACTTCCCATGTCCACTTGATCGACTCGACAATTTCATTTGCGGCTGTTTCCGGATCAAGATTGTTGGTTAACACACGAGAATTATGGATGGAATAGACATTTCTCCGCTGGAAAAATAATTGTTCGACTTCTTCTAATGTTTTATTCTTTAGCACAGGACGATTATCAACAATTAATGGAAGGCGCTCTTTCCAACACTCCCACGATAAATCTAGGAAAAAGACGATGCAGTGGGATAAACAAACATTTCTAACTTCTTCTTGCAAGTACGCGCCTCCCCCAAGGGAAATAATCTTTAATCGAGTATTCGTGCAAAGATCCACAATCAATTCTCTCTCTATTTTGCGAAAATAATTTTCGCCCATTTGTTCGAAAATGTCTGGAATCGACATATGATGCCGCTTTTCTATCTCTTGGTCTACATCAATAAAATCACGATACAACTTTTTCGCTACAAGCTGACCGATCGTTGTCTTCCCTACTCCCATAAAACCGATTAGCACGATATTTCTTTCGCGCAGAGGAATGTTCGAATATGCCCCCATATTAGTGTCCTTCCTTTTAAAGCAATCTAAAAATTCAATGAACTTGATTCTCGTACGACAAGTTCCGGTTTTAAAATAAGGCGTTTCGGTTCACTTGTGTCACCGGTTATGCGCCGATGCAAAATATCCGCCGCATGAATACCAATCTGTTCCGGAAACGCCGAGACCGTCGTTAAAGGCGGGTGAAACAGGGCGGACTCTTGAATATTATCAAAACCGACAACCGCTATATCGCGTCCCGGAATCATTCCCGCTTCCTTTAAACCGAGCAATGCACCAAACGCAACCACATCGTTATAGCAAAACACTGCCGTTGGCGGATCGGGATGTTGCAAAACCCGTTTGATTGCCTCCATTCCTCCTTGCCTTGTCGCAAACGTCTGTATGAACAGTGACTCATCTATTTCGATGCCTGCTTGTTCCAAGGCTTCGCAATATCCTTGTTTTCGATCTCTCCATACGGATGAATTCGAAAAACCGCCTAGAAAAGCGACGCGACGATGTCCTTGCTGAATTAAATGTTCCGTGGCTAACCTACCGCCTTCTACATTATCAACTCCAATATAATCAAATTGTTCCCCAGATGGCAATTCCCTCGCTATTAATACAACTGGAATTTCCCACTGTTTTAGTCGCTCGACCATGTCCACCGAACAGCCAGGCACTGGACTTATGATGACACCGCCCACCCGATGTTCAAGCATTGTTGACAAAAGCGCATCTTGTTTCTCTGGAGAATCAAACGTCGTTCCCAAAATGACAGTATATCCTTCTTTATCTAGCGCCTCATGGACACCGACTAACAATTCAGAAAAAAATGGGTTGCCGATTTCCGTAATAATCAATCCCACCGTAGAAGAACGCTGCGACCGTAAATTTGCAGCCACCCGATCATACACATACCCTAATTCTTTCATTGCCTTTAATACTTTTTCCCGCGTTTCTTTGGAAATAGCTGTACTCCCACGAACAACAAGGGAAGCTGTCGCCCGCGACACACCGGCATGCTTAGCTACTTGCTCTAAAGTAACGCGAGAGCGCTTTTTTTTTGTCATCCATCAACACCTGCTTGCCAATTAGATGCGTCATTATCTTTCTTGCTTCACAATCTACTCCTTATGTATAAATTAGTCAAATAAGAGTATAAACTTTATTGACAAACGTTGTCAATTAGTAGTGAATGAAAACGAACTAAGTTCATTTCATTCATAAAACAAGCCCCTTCTATTTGGTCATTCCAATTTCTAAAGACGCATTTGATCGAGTGCCAACTTGCCAGGTGGGCTAATATACAATGTGCTATAAAACAACTATATACGTTCTTTTCTCAAGTTTTTGTATTTCTTCCTGTGACAATCCCATCATTTCTTGATTGTGCTCTCCTAAATCTGGGCCAATATAACGAATAGTCCATGGTGTTTTCCCAAATTTCGGAACAATCCAGGAACTTTTATTTCCCTAAGTCTCGGGTGTTTTACCTTGATGTTATTCTCACGATCCTGATAAGGGGGGATATTCAAAAATACCTTTAATATTCGAATCGGACTGGCAGGATATTCTCTCCCTATTCTCGATATCCTAACTTTTCTGAAATCACTTTAGCGCCTTCTTTGACCAATAGCTTATATTTTTCTACTACTTCAGGAGTGAATCGATTAGTAGGGCCTGAAACAGATAAGCATGCCCTAACTTCTCCATTGATATTGAAAATAGGCGCTGCAACCGCTGCAGAACCAACTTCTCGTTCATCTATACTTAAAGCACAACGTTGTAACTTAATCTTTTCAATTTCTTCTTTTAAACAATTTAATCGTTCTTTAGATGGAACTTGCTCAAAAATTTTCTGTTGAAAAGAAAGGGATTGATAAGCCAAAATCACCTTTCCTTCAGCACCTGTCCACAATGGCAATTGTTCTCCAATTTTAACGATATGTCGAATGGAATGAAGTCCTTCGCATTGTTCCACACAAACTCGTGAATTTTCCTCCAAAACATACAAATTTACCGTTTCGCGAGTCTTATCCCGTATTTCTTCCATGATTGGCCTGGCAATTTCTCTGATTTTCATCGACTTTCCAGCAACATATCCAAGGTAGTATATTCCTTCGCCAAGACGGTACTTTAAGGTAAGCGGATCTTTGACCACTAGATTATTTTGTTCCAAAGTAGATAACAATCTGGTAGTAGTAGATTTCGCAAGCGAAATTTTATTAGCGATTTCTGTTAAGGACAGTTCCTGTTCTTCCAAAGTAAAGCAGTACAAGATATCGATCGCCCTTTGTACGGTACGTAACCCTGTTTCTGTTTTTTTACTATCTTGCTCATTAGAATCTTTTATCATAAAAAACCTCCCTTTATAAAGGTTGATATATCAACGATTGTAGCCGTTTCAGGGGTGTCAAAAAATGTTTTTCGACAAAGTTCCTCCTTTTTGTTCCATTAACCGAAAATAAATTCCTTTATATGGAACTATTCAAGTACATTTTACATTCGTTCTTTTTTGTTTATCAAGAGCTTTCAGATATTTCCCTTGGCCTAAACTTAATAAAGTTGGAGTGCCGAAACATTATCGTATTCTTCATTATTCCGTTAGAAAGACGCAAACAGGAACTTCCCGTTTTATCAATTGAAATAATGCTGTTATCGTTGTGGAAGATCTCGCAATGCCATGCAAATCCAACAAATATGCATAAGCACGGATTGATTTAGAAAAGTTGAAAAATTCTTGTTTATATCTAGACAGATAGCAAAAAAATTGCTATAATTCAGTCAAAAGTTGTTCCGTATAACGGAATATAGTTACATATAACGGAATATACTGACGATCTTTCTTAGACATTTACGTATAGGAGGTGCCATAAAAGTATAGATTCATAAATACATACGCTTACAAATAACCATAAATTATTATGGATGGTGAATACGCAGTGAAAAAACGACGCTGGGCCATAGCTTGTTTAATTGCGGTTGGGGTCATTGTCAATTATTTTGACCGCATCAATATGTCTGTTGCGTTAAAGCCATTGTCAGAAGAATTCCATTTAACTCCTGGACAACTTGGGATTCTTTTATCCGCCTTCGCATGGTCTTATGCCATTCTTCAAATTCCTGCGGGCACTTTGCTAGATAAAATTGGTGTCAAATGGGTGGCGCGAATTGGTACCATTATTTGGTCAGCCGCTTGTTTTCTCACCGCGATCGCCAGCGGTCAGGGACTTGTCATTTTATCGCGAATTTTACTAGGAATCGGGGAAGCTCCATATTTTCCAGCTGCTACAAAAGCGATTGGTTACTGGTTTCCCCGTAACGAACGAGGGACAGCCATTGCACTTTTTGATGCCCAATCCAAACTGTCCAACGCAATCGGCACCCCTATTATCGCTTGGGTTGTATCCGAATGGGGATGGAGGACAGGTTTTTATGCCACTGCGATTCTCAGTCTGATTTATGCCGTTGCGTTTTGGATTTCATATCGGGATCCGCATGAAGACAAGCGACTTTCGAAAGAAGAGTACACATATATTGTAGAGGGCGGCTCTCAAAAAATCGGTGAACCACCAGGAAATGTATGGGAAAATCTTCGATACTTATTGACAAAGCGGAAAGTCTGGGGGGCGCTCATTGGTTTTGCCGCGTACGGTTACTCATGGTTTCTTTTTCTCACGTGGCTTCCTGGTTATCTTGTCACGGAAATGCATATGTCCATATTAAAATCTGGATGGTATTCGTCAATTCCTTGGATTGTAGGAACTATTTCAGAGCTTGTGATAGGAGGATGGCTAATTGACCGTTTAGTAAACAAAGGCTATAATCCGACACGTGTACGTAAAACATTCCTTGTAATCGGCATGCTTCTTGGTATGTCTGTCATCGGAGCAGCATTTACAAGCAACCCAAACATTGCGATACTCTGTATTTCCATTGCTCTTGGCGGTCTTGTCATCACTTCATCGATCGCTTACAGCATTCCAACCTTCATTGCTCCACAGGGAACGGTAGGTACACTTGTAGGAATTTTAACGTTTGGAAATAACTCTATGGCCATTCTTGCTCCTATTATCACTGGATTTATTGTACAGGCAACTGGATCATTTATGTACGCTTTTCTAGTAGCAGCGGTAATTTTGATTATTGGTATGTTCAGCTACGTATTTTTGCTTACTGATCTTGAGCCAATCGAACCGATGTTGGAGAATTCTACGAGATACGACAAGAAAAACATAAGTACTCAATAAAAAGACATTAATGAAGGTCGGCTTTCTCGATGAAAGATACGTGAAGCCGGCCATATTTTATGATTGCCTCAATCCTATTACATCTTGTTTCATAACGTTGTTCGGTTAATGCCTAATTTTTCCTTAACACTTTCACATTTCTCTCTAAAGCTGTAATACAGAGATGTTCGTATGACCACAAATCCTAAAATTATCTTCTACACCTCAATTTTCTAAATTTTAAACATTTTACTAATTTATAGGAAACAAGTTCTTTCATCCGTCATACCTTCTTAAAACTTAGAATGACCTTGCCGGCATTTCCCGAAGCCGCTAGTTCGTAAGCTTGTTGATAATCAGCGACTGGCAAAATTTTTGAAACAATAGGATCAATAGAAAAGGAAGGATCACGCAAATATTCGATAGCTTGTAAATAATCATCTGGGAACTGATAAATAATCGTTCCATGAATTGTCAATTCGCTGCGCACAATATGAATTACCGGAAAAGTAGCTTCTGTCGCTAATCCTATTAAAATGACATCACCGCCAGGATTCGTTATTCGAATCGCTTGTTCCACCGCGCTTTTTGTTCCCGCTGCTTCAAATACGACGTCAAACGTTTCATCTTGCAGTTCATAAGGGTAAAGTGTGCGAATATTCCCGACCTTTTTTATAAGTTCAAATTTGTTTGGGTTAATATCAATCGCAGTAACTTTTGCGCCTAAATGATGTGCCAACGCCGCTGCTAGCATTCCCTCATTGCCACAGCCAACAACTGCGACTGTCGTATCCTTCGCAATATTTACCTTTTTGAAAGCGTGAACAACAACGGCAAACGGCTCAATTAACACTGCTTTTTCATCCGGTAGATCATCAGGAACCGATAAAACATATTTAGAGGAAATGATAAACTCTTGAGAAAAACCACCGTCCACATTAACGCCCAACGATTTTTTGTTTCGGCATATATTCGTATAGCCTTTTACGCATAAGTCACACGTTCCGCAATACGTGTTAGGAAGAACAACAACGCGCGTTCCTACGTCATACGCTGCATTTTCTCCTTTTTCTATTACGACACCGAGCAGTTCGTGCCCGGGCCGTACAGGATATGTTGCGTGCGGAAGCTTCCCTTTGAAAACACTTAAATCAGAGCCGCAAATTCCGCCGTAAATAAGCTGAATTTTCACTTCATCATCCTTAGGAGCGCGTAGAGAATCTACATGACGCAATTCGAGTTCGTTTGGTTTCGTTACATATAGTTCAATCATTAAGTCCACCACCATGTTTTGACAAGACATATGAATCTGAAAGACAATCATCTTTAATTCCTGTTATCTCTCGATCGCATAGCGAAAACCTTCACGGCTAATTCCGCCCAGCAAGCTTATATATGTTTCGGCTTTCGACAATTCCGCTAGTAAACGAATTACGTTGACGCGGTCATCTTTTCGAATTTGCTGGCCAACTTCCGCCCTGCCAAGCACCATGTTCACGCCGCGTTCAGGAAATCCCGCTTCCAGCAATAATTTCAGCAATTCAACTGCGATCAACG
This sequence comes from Parageobacillus thermantarcticus, assembly GCF_900111865.1. Lineage (GTDB taxonomy): Bacteria > Bacillota > Bacilli > Bacillales > Anoxybacillaceae > Parageobacillus > Parageobacillus thermantarcticus. The sequence continues at coordinate 47,357 of NZ_FOJS01000024.1, forward strand.
GAGTCTGCGGAGCAGGTTTCAAAACGACGCTATTGCCCGCGGCAAACGCTGAACCAATTTCTAGATGCGCATTAAAGAGCAACCCTGTTTAAAACAATACATCGCCTTTTCTACCGCTCCTCCATGCACATCGCCAAGCAATAAATAGAAATCACGGATATGATTATTTTTCGTTCCAACATCTTGTTAGATCGATCTAGTAAATTTAGAAAGTTCAACCATTCACGAACATTATATGTTTTTTTGTAAACATTGTCAACTCCTACAAACATTTTGCTCACACTCGTTCGTTGTGTGAGTAAAATGTTTGTGGGAGAAATTCTTAGAATTCCCCGATGAGGGGGTTGGGAACGTAGGTTCGCAATC
>NZ_FOJS01000030.1 GCF_900111865.1 Parageobacillus thermantarcticus
GTATCCAAGAAAGCGAAAGAAGTTCCCTATGACATCATGAAACGCTTGTTGGCGTTGATCATTTCCAAGTGCAACCGCCAAACCCGCCGTTCGCTTCGGTTTCCCAAACCGCTTCGGGTGGTGGATTCGACGACCGTCACGGTCGGGAAAAACCGCCTGCCATGGGCGCCGTATCACGGCGAACGCGCCGGAGTGAAGCTGCACGTCGCGTATTCGCCGGGATCCTCGTTGCCGGCAGACGTGGTGGAAACGACCGGACTGCGTCACGATGGCCCAGTGGGAGAACAGTTGACGAACGCTCAACAAGTGCTCGTGGAAGACCGGGCGTATTTCAAAATCGAACGCCTCGATCGATTTGTGGAGCAGCATCAGCTCTTTGTCATTCGGATGAAGGACAACATCGAACTTCATCAGAAAAAAAGCTTGAAACGCCTTTCCAGCACATCTTCATCGGTTCAAGCCGACTTCACGTGCCAGTTGGGGACGAAACAATGCCGCTCCACCAAGCGTCACCGGGTGGTGATCTTTCGAGATGCGAATGGCCGCGACATTCGGGTCGTGACGAATCTCTTCCATGCGTCTGCGGAAACCATTGCCGACATGTACCAACAACGTTGGACTGTTGAGGTCTTTTTCCGTTGGGTGAAGCAATATCTGAATGTCCCAACCTTGTTTGGCACGACGGAAAATGCGGTATACAATCAGCTGTTTGGGGCGTTCATTGCGTATGTGTTGCTGCGATGGCTGTATGATCAAACCAAAAAACGGACGAACGTCTCTCTTTCCTTCATTTCGTTTGTTCGCCGTTTTTTCTCTGGGCAGCTTCCTCTCGATTGGAAATCCGGGATGGCCGCTGCTTTGTTTGAGTATGCCCAAATTTATGGAAGACGTATGTCTAATTTTGGATAATCAACACTCGTGGATTCATCCAAAAATCGCTGCACCATTTGCGACAGCTCATATTTTTGGCCAAAAAAGCGGCGCTGGCGCACCCGTTTGATTTCATGATTCTGCTGTTTGTTCATGCAGCACTTCTTATACTTTTTCCTACTTCCACACGGGCATGGGTCATTCCAGCCGATCGACATGCGTCATCCTCCTCTCCCATCTTTCTTTTTTCAATATTTCCATCAATAATGTTTAAATTCTACTATGGACAGGATAAACTACTATTATACAAAACGTTTATCCGAAAGGAGACGAGGGCTATGAACCCCGACAATCTTGCTAAACTGATCGACGAATTGTCTGCCATGTTCCATCCGACAGAGCGGGACCGTCCACACGGCAGATGGGTTAAGGCGCCAAAGAGCGCACCCCCCTCCAAACGGCGGCGGTCCAAAACAGCCTACCAGCTGAAAATCACATTAAACGGCATCCGCCCGCCGATTTGGCGGCGCGTCCTTGTTCCCGGACATGCGACATTTCACGAGCTTCATCTCATCATCCAAGAAGCGATGGGATGGGAACAAGCCCATTTATACGAATTCGATTTCGGAAGCGTTCTCATCGGCATCCCTGACGGCTGGGATTCGTTTCAGCTGGAAAAAGAACTGATGGACGCCCGCCGCATCCCATTACAGCAATGGCTGACGGAAGAAAAACAAAAGTTTCTATATATTTACGATTTTGGCGACTACTGGCGCCATACCGTCACTGTTGAAAAGATTGAAACACTCCCAAAACCGTTGGAACGCGCCGCTTGCCTGAAAGGAAAACGGGCGTGCCCTCCCGAGGATTGCGGCGGCGTCTATGGCTACCTGGAGCTGCTGGAAGCGGCGGCGCAAAAAGACTCTCTTGCCGATCCCGAATTGCGCGAGCTGGTAGACTGGATGTACGACATGAAAGGCGAAGATTTTGACCCTGATGCCTTTGACGTCGAGGAAGCGAACGAGCGGCTGGCCTATATCCGATTGTAACGCATGCGAAAGAAGGTATCCGTCATCTCTCAAGGGCACCTTCTTTCGCACCCATCTGTCCTTTGTTGCCTGCTTTGTCCATCGCCTTACAAAAATCCCCGTTCGGCAAACGTCTCCCAGACGAGCTCCTCGAGCTCCTTGCGCAACTCAGCTGCATCGACTCCTTCAAGCAACCCGTCCTTTTTCCATGTTCGGATCGCTTTGTCGATCAAGCGATGGACTTGATCAACGTCCCAGCCCTCGCAATCAAACAACTCCTCAACTTGGTCAAGCCATTCCTCAATCGCACGGTCCAGCTCATCGCCATCCTCCATCCCACCGTCGTCGAACCAGATCTCATCACCGTCATCCCCATCGTCAAAGAGCCACTCATCATCATTCTCGCCCTCATCATCTCCATCATCGAGCAACTCTGTGCGAAATAAAAACAATTCCATCACAGCGGCTTCCACTTCCTCTACAGGAACGCCGTAGTGTTCCGCAACCTTTTCCATATTGACAAATTCTCTTCCAGCCATTTCACTCGCCAAATAACGGAGTGCAGCCGCATACACAGCAGGATTCTTGATGACCGGTTCATCCATTTCGCAATATGCGCGCCAAAGGAACGCAGCCTCGCTGAGCACTAGGGAGGAGGTTGTTTCTTCCTTTTTCTTTAATTCGCGAAAAACATCATCTTGATCTCGATCCCCCCAGTCCTTTTCGCTCAGCAGCTGCCACAACAGCTCATGGACCGCTATTTCAAGCAATTCCGGAAACGACTCGCGCAAAAACACTTCACACGTTTTCATATCCGGATTCCATTCCGCTTGAAGCGCCCGCGCAAGCCGATCCTTCCCGCTCTTTGGAATCGGCAGCACCTTCATGAAGTACGCCCACTCGTCCCCATGCGGAACGAGGCATCCTACTAACACGTCCCCCTCCCTAGCAGACGGAAGCTCCTCCGGCGTCAAAAAACGGACGTACTTTTCTTTTCTGGTCAACAGATCGCGTACAAGGAAACGCCGCTCATCCTCGATATGAATGATCTCGTCAAACGATGGAACCGCCTCGTCCCATCGCTTCAAATGAGTTTGCACTGCTGGACGCCACCGCGTGCGGCGCCGGCTTCTCATATAGGCTGAAAAAATTGTCATCCCTTTGTCATCAACGTGTCTGTGAAAAATCGCCCAGTTCGTCAGCAATAAATTGGCGCTGGTCTCCAGCTCGTTAGGAAGCCCTTGAAATGGAGAACCAGACATCATGAAAGCAAGCTCTTCCTCATATCGCTCTAACGCAAACGAAAACACATCTTGCATACATTTGGCCACTTCACGGTCAATTAGAGATTCTATCGATACTGCTTCTTTCTTCCCACAACAATGCTTGTACGTTTTCCCACTGCCGCATGGACAAAGATTGTTTCGCGATGCCTTCACCATATAGCTACCTACTTTCTTTGTATCATAGTCATTGAACGTTCTCCCCCTCTACGCTAACGCTCGGGCCAGCTAAACACTTTGGGGAGACATTCACGATCAACGTGTGATGGAACTGCTTTCAGCAACACATATCGCAAGCACTTTGGGACTTCCGCCGCTCATGTCGAGAACATCGATTCGCATCCATTTTTTATCAAAAGGTGCCCTTGGCTTTTTCAAAACATGCCATATTTCCTTCTCCAAGGAGAAATCAGCCAATCCATGATTTTCATGCCGGTTGACACTCCGCACTCCTAAAGGTGTAGGATTCTTGGATCATTCGCGTCCTCATCCGTTTCTCGGTAAAACGAGAAAAACCCTGCTTCTCAAGCACACGTTATGGTGATGGACCAAAATCCTAAGAATATGAATGACTCTTACCATTGGGCTTGCCTGCATAATGGAGAATCATAGAGGCCGAGCCGAGAGAAACAAGCGCCCCGTCATTCATCGGGACGCCTACGGCCGGCGAAGCAAACGGGACAACGAGGCAAGCAGGCGCTCTTGAAACGCAGCCCGTTCTTTCTCCACCTTGTCTGGCCACTCTTGCAGCGCCTGAAGCCACGGCTCTACGTACGGTGAGAAAGACGGCGGATATACGCGGGCAAGATCGTCCAGCTTGCCGTTGCGATCGGTCGCGGCGACGATATACATGCCCGGCAACAGATGCGGCTCTGCCCGCTTCGGAATGTCCCATGTCACCGTTCGGTTATGGGCAAGCCAATCCAGCACCGCCTTCCCCTGTTCCACACGCTTGACGCGGAAAAACGAGAAACCGACGGAAAGGGAAATAGGCAAACCAAACAAACGAGCAAGCTGCCAAGCCATCAGTTCCTCATCCCCCTTTCCGTTCTCGCCCCTCCATTCATCCAGCAAAGCAAAGCAATGTTCCAATTCGCTTCTGACCTCTTCCAGCACGGCACCAATAACAGTTCGATGATTCGTTCCATAACGGCGGTCCAGCCAATCGGCCCACTCAAGCAACATATCGAGCGCTCGGCTCACCACTTCCCATGAAAACGAACTCCATCTTGACGGGATTTGATCGACGATGCATTGTTTCCAGTCTTCTTCTCCTACGTCCTCCCACGATGAAAACGTCCGCCCGGTCATATATTCACACACGAGCAAAACCACGGCCCAACACGCCTCTTTGGCTTCTTTTTCTCCGCTCACGATGACTTCGTTATAAAACGCCAATGCGTCATCGGTAAAATACATCCCTTCCCATTCCGCGCGGATCAACAATGTCTCGGTTCTTTCCGGCCCCATCCATTTCATTTTCCATAAGTCCGAAAGACGATGTGATGAGCTAAACGGAGATGGGGGCAATCCATAACGGGAGCGAATGGAATTCACTCCGATGAGCACCGGCAAATTGGCTCGTTCTTGCATGTTAAACAAATGGAATTCATACTCTTTCAGCCACTCATCCACTTCCTGCACACGCCCCTCGCGCGCCATTTCGTGAGGGGTTTTTCCATTCCATTTCTCAAGCGGGATGTGAAGGGCTTTTTCCATTTGAACATCCAATCCGGCCATCGTTGCCACCCAAGGGGGAGAGTCTGGGTCTGAATCAATATGAAGCGAAACGTTTTCGATCCCTTTTCGGCGCAAAACGGCTTCTGTCCCCCGTTTTCGTTCTTTTGGGGAATACCCAAACGCCTGCAGCAGCGACACGAGCTGTTCGGCCGTCCCTTCCTCCTCGGTAGACAACACGAGACGCGACCGATGAGCGGATAATGACCCGCCTAATTCAAACACATGAATCGGCTTGGGGGAAATCACTCCGACATAATGGTACACATTGGTGCACCATGAACCTTCCACTTTCTCCCCATCGTCATGATCAATGTGAGCGCGTCCGATCGAAGCAAGCTTCCTCATCGCCTCAGCGGCTTCCTGGCATTCGTATTCATACGTCCATCGCGTGCGCTCCTCTTGCACATCGTCCGCCCTCGGAGGATAGCCTGCATCAACGATATCGAGAAAATGTTCAACGGCTACCTTTTCATACGGCCAATCGGTTTGCGTCAACAAGACGCGAATGTTCTCTTCCGCCCGTTCCACGCCCTTCGGATCCACAATCGATGATACACCGCAAACGTAATAGCCGCCGTCAAAGGGCTCCAAAAAGGCAAACATGCCGCCCCAAGGGCGCACAACCTCCAATGTCTCGCAATACGGCATGAGAAGTTTCTCGCCCGTCAACCGGTCGACCGCCACTCCTCCTTCATCATGCAAATCGACAAATTGCACAAGGCGCGGCACAAGTCGAACCCAGCGGTCCAACATTTCCTTGAGCTCCGGAGACAGACGACGCCCTTTTTCCTGTTGAAACCATTCAACGCCGCGCAATCCATTCGGATAACGATGGAGGAAAAAACGCCAAAGCGTCTCAAACACCTTCAACTCTTCACGATGATCCTTTTGTTCGATCATTCGGCGAAATGTACGGTTGACCGCTTCGCGTTCATCATAAGACAGCGATTCATCCAAAAACCGCTGCACCATTTGCGACAGCTCATATTTTTGGTCAAAAAAGCGGCGCTGCCGCACCCGCTTGATTTCACGCTCCTGCTGTTTGTTCATGCAGCACTTCTTATACTTTTTCCCGCTTCCGCACGGGCACGGGTCATTTCGGCCGATTGCCATTCAAAATCCTCCCTTCTAATCATTCCTTTCCAAAACGGCGACCAAGATATTAAAAACTGTCGGAATCGCGCACAAAGCCATTTTTCCCAATCCATTATGGATTCGGTCAAAACCGATCGTTCCCCGCCGCTTTTTTTGGAGTTTCACGAATGGAACGCATTCCATTCCCTGTTTATACTTATAGAGGGCTTGGGTTGAGCCCAATGATGGTTGAATGAGAGAGCCCTTGTGGAACCGGCTTTCCTTTCTGACGAAATGCCGCTGACTTGCGCGCAGCGCCCGTTTTTCTGCCAGCTTCTAGATGAATCCCCGATCGGTGAAGATCTCCCACGCTACATCGCGGAGTTCTTTACGCAATTCTTTTTCATTCACTTCCTCAAGCAGGCCCTCATTCCGCCACGAACGGATGGCGCGGTCAATATGACGGTTGACTCGCTTCTCGTCCCATCCTTCACGCATCAACATCAGATCGATGTCATCGATCCATTCATTGATGCGCGCATCAAGCTCATCCCCTTCCTCTTCGAACCAGTCTTCCTCCCAGTCATCGAGCCATTCCTCGTCGTCTTCATCATCAACAGCCATCAGGAAAAAATCCAACGCCGCCGATCGCACATCTTCTGGCATCACGTCATACCGATCGGCGATGTCTTCCACCTCCGATCCTTCCGCCTTCATCAAATGCCCAGCCACATAGCGGAGCGCCGCCGCGTAGACGGGGACCGAATAAGGGAGGCGGGATGTTTTTCCGCAATAGATCGCCCATATGGCGAACGCTTGATTGAGCAGCGCCGCTGGCGCCTCCGGCTCGTTTTCATCGAGCTCGCGAATGACGGCCGCTTGTTTCGGATCATCCCATTTGAACTGTTTGGCGAACTGCCAAAGCCACTCCAAGAGCACATCGGAAAGCACAGCGACGAACCGATCGCGCATCCATAAAGCCGATGGCTGACCGCTCCACTCCCCTTCTTGTTGAATCGCCCGAAGCAATCGATCTTTCCCTGACGCCGGGAGCGGAAACACCGCTGTGAAACACGTGAACACGTCTTGGTACGGCACAAGGAAGCCGAACACCACATCTCCTGTTTCGATCACGCTCGGCCATTGATGGGAAGCCAATAAATGAACGATCTTTTCCCCTCTCGTCAACAAATCCCGGACAACGGGGCGATTGTCGTCCTCATAGCCGATGAACTCGCCAAGCGACGGAACGGCTCCTTCCCACCTCTCGATGTGAGCCTGAACGGACGGGCGCCACCGCTCCCAATGACGGCTTTTCCGGTAAGCAGAAAAGATCGTTTGTCCTGTTTCATCAAGCGGCCAACAAAACAACATCCAGTTCACCGCCATGATCTGCACGCCAAGCTCGAGTTCCTCCGGCATCTCATCAAGCGGGAACTGGTCTAAAAGCTCTTCCGCCTCCCTCTCATACCGCTGTAAAACAAACTGACGCATATCATTCATGCATTCGATCAACTCGCGGTCAATCAATGACGAAATCGAAACCGCCTCTTTTTTTCCGCAACAATGCTTGTACTTTTTCCCGCTTCCGCACGGGCATAACGCGTTCCGCGGCGTTTCCGCCATATTCGATGCACCTGCTTTCTTTTCCATTTGGACTTTTTCTATTCCTATTATACCATCATCGATAGACGTTCAACCATCACCAGCTTTCTTTCTATCAAAACGCGTACACGTTCAAAAGCTCGCGATGTCCTTTCATGCCCGCTCGAGAACAGACGCGTTTTATCACATAGCCCCTCTTTTTTCGACACGCTATCACATGCTATAATTAGATGATAAGGAATGGAACGGAAAGGACGGACCGACATGTTGCAAACAACCGTTTCCAAGCCGCTTTTGAAGCAGGCGGCTGGGGAATTGCTGAAAGAATTGCCGTTTCCTATTTTCCACAATCTCATTCAAAAAGGGCGCGACTTGTCAAGAAACGGGTTGGTCTATAACGTCATGGTGATCAACAGCCACGAAGTGGAAGGGGTCGTTTCCGACATCACCCCCCATGATGTCATGCTTGATTTGGCCAACATCACCCGCCGCCATCGCTGCCCATGCGGGACGGACGGGCTATGTCCGCATATTTTGGCGCTGTTTTTTTACGTATACGGCAATGTGTTCGACAGCGGTGAGCTGTTTCGCCTTTGGAAAAAAGGGCAAATCGAAGCGTTGCGGAAAGAGACAACCGCTCCCCTTGAACGGGAGCCGCTCGCTCAAAAAAGGGTGGGGAAACCGACCGCCCTTTCCATCACTCAAAATGAAACCGTCGAAGATTGGTGGGACCAATTTGAGAAACAGTATCAAGACTTTTTCTCGCGCCATCAAAACGGCCAAAACTGGCCGTACCGTTTGGCCTTCCAACTCCTCCCGAAGCTGGGCAAAAACGAAGGGTAGCAAGCCGGCGCCCGTCCGCTGCGGGAGCTTCATGCCGCTCTATTTTTATTGGAGAAGCTTCGGCAGTACGGGGAGGCGCAAGGTTGGAATGAAGGCGGATTCGCCTCTTACGGACAGTTTTCCTGGCAGCAGGACGTCAACTACATCGCCGACCGTGCCTTTGACGCCTTGGAGCAATTCTCTGCCAAATCACCGCCGCGATCGCTCAACGCGTTGATTGAACAGACGATTCCGTATGTTCGTGATGTATTGTTTTTGGACGGGTTGCTATCGTCATTCGGCTATGACTTTTACACAACCGCGTGGGAGTTGTTGTTCACCAAGCCAGCATGGCGGCAGGAAGAACGAATGGAATTGCTTCGGCTCGCCAATGAATACGGCAAGTCCCGCGCCGCCATGGCGGCGGCCCATCTTTCCTTTTTGCTTGGCGAAGATGACGAAGCCATGGCTCTGTACCGCGCGTTTCCCCATCAGGCAGGCTTGTTTTTGATTGAATGGATCGGGCGATTCATCACCAACGGCCTCGTCAAGCGGTTTGAATCCGTTTGGGAAAAAGCGAAGGACGATTGGCCGCTTTATCTTTCCCACATGTCCGACCTCGCCCGGGGAAGTTTTTTGGACGAAGCGGTTCATTTGTTTGAAATGTATGCCCGCCAACGAAACCGACCGGATGCATGGGAAGATTTTTTGCAGCACAGCCTTCCATACAGCGTCAACTATTATACCAACTTTTTGTATCGACAAGGGCGATACCGAGAAGTCGTTGACCTGTTTTTATGGGCGAACATCACCGCCGATGAATTGCATCCACAGCTGCTTAAAACATTGCAAGCGCGCAATCCAGAACTCGTGATGCCGTTATATCATCGGGCCGTGATGAGGCGGCTGGAAGAAAAAAACCGGGCGAGCTACCAAAGGGCGGTCCGCCATTTGAAAACGCTGCGAACCCACTACCGTTCGATGAAGCGGCTCGACCAATGGGAAGCCTATCTCGAGCAACTGCTCGCCAAAACGGCGCGCATGCGCGCGTTTCATGAAGAATTGAAGAAAGGAAAATTGCTCTCATGAACGTGTTGCAGACGATTCGGCTTTCGTGCAAGTGGGACGAAGAAGATCAATGCTTCGAACTCTCAAGCTCCACGCCTGTCTCGTCATGGGCGTCGACTTTGTTCGCTTGGCACGAAGAGACGTTTTACGGCACCTTGCTCGATATCGACCATGACGGTGAAAACGGGATCGTGCGGCTTTCGCCGTGGCAGGCGCTCACCCTGTTCGCTTTGCGTCCGCCCTCGCGCTTTTCCGCCATTGAATGGGCAGACGAGTTCACCGCCCGATTGGAAGAGTGGGCGAAGCACATTTGGAACGGTTTGCGCGAACGCCGCTTCCTTCCAGATGCTTCCTTGTGGAAAAGCACAGGCGGCGCATGGAGCGAAGCAGGACGCACCCGCTGGCGCGGCGCGGATGACGATCCCGATCCGTTCGTCGCCACATGGCGGTCGCTTGCGGTCGCCGACTGGCTCTCACGCGACCCGGAACTTCGCGGCATTTGGGGCGAAATCGTTCGCACTTATCCATTGATCGCCTCCCCCAGCGGCCAATGGACCGGAACGGAAGACGACTGGCTCGAACAAATCGGATGGCTCGGCGACCGGCCGCCGTTTGTCGTCGGACTGCGCCTTGTCGAGCCGTCCGAGGAAGGCGACGTATGGACGCTTGAAGCGGTGCTAATCGCCGTCGACGACAGCGTCATCGCACCCGCAAGCGACATTCCGCGCGCTTGGCGCCCATATGAATCATCGGTCTCCCGGGCCATCCGCCGCATTCATGTGATCGTGCCGTGGCTTGGCGATGAAAATGAGTCTTTGCTTCATGAACTGTCTGACGAACAAGCGTGGCGCTTTTTGTCCGAAGACAGCTTAAAGCTGACGGAAGTGGGCGTGCGCCTGCTGCTTCCCGACTGGTGGCACGATATCCGCCAGGCGCAGCTGTCGATCAAAGCGAAGCTGTCGCCTTCCGTCAACGCGGAATCATTATTCGGCCTTGAGCGCCTCGCGGACTTTGACTGGAGGGTGGCGACCAACGGGATTGAGCTGACAGAAGAGGAGTTTGCCGCTTTGGCGGAACAAAAGCGGCGCCTCATCCGCCTGCGCGGCCAATGGCTCATTCTCGATCCCGCCCTTGTCCGCCGCGCACAGGCGCTCATGGAAAAGGCGAAAAAAGAAGGCGTGCCGATCCACGACATCGTGGCGCAAACGCTGCTTTCGGAAGCAGAGGAGCGCGAAGAGGCAGCGGACGAATCGATCCCGATCCACATTGACGTCCACGACCAATTCCGGTCGTTTATCCGCCAGCTCCAGCAGCTTGATGGATTGCCGAAAGCGAATGTGCCGCCGTCTTTTCACGGCACGCTCCGCCCGTATCAGCAGCGCGGCGTCGACTGGCTCGTCTTTTTGCGCCGATTCGGCTTTGGCGCCTGCTTGGCCGATGACATGGGGCTTGGCAAAACGGTGCAACTGCTCGCCTATTTGACCTATGTAAAAGAAATGGAGCGGCCGGACACGCCGGCCTTGCTCATCTGCTCGACCAGCGTGATCGGCAACTGGCAAAAGGAATGCGCCCGCTTCACCCCAGACTTGCGCGTCTACGTGTACCATGGACCGAACCGGGCGAAAAACGATGCGTTCGTGCAAACGGCAGGCGAGGCCAATCTCGTCATTACGTCTTACAACCTTGCTCATTTGGACCAAGACGATTTAAAACAGATTCATTGGCATGCGATTTGCCTTGATGAAGCGCAAAACATTAAAAACGCGCAAACGAAACAAGCGCGCGCCATCCGCCGCTTGAGCGGAAAACATAAAATCGCCTTATCCGGCACGCCGGTTGAAAACCGTCTCGGCGAACTTTGGAGCATCTTCCACTTCCTCAACCCCGGCTATCTCAGCAGCCGTGCGGAGTTTGAGCGGCGCTTTGCCGGGCCGATTGAAAAAGAAGGCGATGCCCGCAAAAAAGCGGCGCTGCAGACGCTCATCCGCCCATTTCTCTTGCGGCGGACGAAAACGGATGAAGCGGTTGCGCTCAACTTGCCGGATAAGCTTGAACAAAAAGAATATTGCCCGCTCACGGCCGAACAGGCTGCCTTGTACGAGCAGCTCGTCAACGACACACTCGAACGGGCAAAGGAAGCCAGTCCGTTTGCGCGGCGCGGCTTGATTTTGCAAATGCTAAACGGTGTTAAGCAAATTTGCGACCATCCGGCGCTGTATTTGAAAGAACGCCGACCCCGCCAGCTCGTCGAACGGTCGCACAAACTCCAAAAGCTCATCGAACTGATCGAGCAAATTCGCGCCAACGACGAATCGTGCCTCATCTTCACGCAATATGTGCGAATGGGCGAGATGATCCAACAGCTGCTTTCCGACTTGTTTGATGAGCCGGTGTTGTTTTTGCACGGAGGCGTCCCAAAACAAACGCGCGACCGGATGGTGGATGAGTTCCAAGCGAAAAAAGCGCCGATTTTCCTTTTGTCGCTCAAAGCAGGCGGCACCGGGCTCAACTTAACAGCGGCCAACCACGTCATCCATTTCGACCGTTGGTGGAACCCGGCGGTGGAAAACCAGGCGACCGACCGCGCCTACCGCATCGGACAGACGAAATTCGTCCACGTCCATAAATTGATCACCGTCGGGACAATCGAAGAAAAAATCGACGAGATGCTCGAACAAAAACAAGCGCTCGCCGACATCATCACCGAAGGCGAGGCATGGATCACCGAACTGTCCGATGACGAACTGCGCGACTTGCTCGCCTTATCGGCCGCAGCGAAAGGAGGCGCTTGAGCATGGCGGAAGAAAAACGAAAGCGCAAGAAAAAAACGGCGGAAAACCCGTGGGAAAAACTGCTGAAGCGGATGGAAGAGAAAATGAAGGAGCGGGAAAAGCGGCAAAAACAACCGTAAAGGACATCACGCAGGCGATGAACATCCTGTTGGACACAGAAAAACTTCATCAACAAGTGTTGCTCTTTGTCCAGCCATGAAAAGGATCATCCAGGCACGTGTGTTCATCGAAACATCTCATGGGCAACGTTTTGCCCTTCACCCGGGCATGAACATGAATCATCAAGGCACGCGCATTTTCACGGAAACAGCGTGGGATTGATCCCACGCTGTTCGCTTTCAAGCCATCCTCTCAGCACCTTGTCAACGAAACAATTCGGGCATGTCGATTGCAAGCCCCGGAAAATACACGGAGCGAACCGTTCCCGTTTTCACTTGAACATCCGCCTGCTCATACAGCCGTTCCTTATTGAGCACATACACCGTCACCGAACAAGTCACGTTTATGTCAAACCGAAGCCCTTCGCACAAGGCAAGAAACATAGCCGGCCAAATGTGAAAAAGGACCGGCCGCCAACCTTCCCCATTCATAGAGAAGGTCTGTCGCACCGATCCTTTCGCTAAACGGAAGCATACATCCGATCGAGCTCTTGCGCTTCGTATTTCGCAAACGGGTCGATGAGCGAAATTTTTTGCGCTTCCGCATCGCCGACGCCGGCGTACAGCTCGGCGGTGCCGTCGCCTTTGCGGATGAGCCCGCCGCTGAAGACAACGTTCGCCAAATCCGGCCGTTTCGCCGGCCCGTCTAAAAAGTGGGAGCGAAGCGCAAGCAATTCCAGCTCCGAACGCTCCATCGTCTCGGGATTCAACACGAACACCATCGGGTAGTAATGGCGGTTGCCTTGCTCGTCAAAGCAAGCGATATGGCCGAGCGCCCCAACAAGCCCGTTTGCAAGCAAATGCGCCTCGTTCACGCCGCCCCATTCTTCATCCGTAAATTGGGCATCAAGAATCGGCGCTGCCTCGATCACGTCCGGCGTCAACTCATCGAGCGAGAAAATGCGGGTGAAACCGATTTTCCCGCGGCCGCCTTTTTCCCCTTGCGGTCGGGTAAACACGCCGATCGAGCCATCTTTCAACTCGACGAGGCGAATGTCTTTCATCCCATCCGGCCCTTCGGCGAACTTTTCTAAGCGGCGAATGTTCGGTCCACGGTAAAAGACCGTCCGCCAGCTATGCTCGCCAACAAACACCGGATGCGGAAACGTCTCCACGCCGCCAAACACAAGCTGACCGTGAATGCGCGACACGAACGGGTCTTGCAAGGCGAACACCGGCGCCCCTTCACGAGGAACCCAAACGCCGTCACGCTCGACGAAAAAGTACACTTCCGACTGCTCGCTGTCGCGCGCCTCGACGCGCCCAGCGATCACCCATTCTCCTTCATCCACAAACGGTGCGGAAATATTATAAACGTCTCGGTCCCCAACACCCGCAAAGCGGAGTTTTTCCGGCTCAAACGGCTGTGGGGCCGAACGAAATTCATCCACTAACACTTGACATGTCTTTAATGTTGGCAATGAGAATAACATGATTCATCCCTCCGGATGGCGCCAAAAACGCCCGCATTGGCATTTTTGGCTGTTCTTCCTGATCGCGGTTCGAACAGGAAACCCCACTCCCTTTCACACCGGCTTCGTCATTCGGACATCAACGATGATGCCACCTCCTGTCGGCCGGATGAGAAAGTCAATGAAACTCATTCATTCGTGTGTTCTTATTATAATATGATATGAGAAAGAAGGAAACACGTTATTCATTGCCAAAAAAGCAGGGCCAAGACGAAGTCAAGGCCCTTTTTCTCCCTTTATTGGCGCTGTTGGACAAAACGGATGAATGCTTGATCAATATCCACCACCACAAACTCCACATCCTCGACCGGACCCAACACCTCGACAAACAACTGCGCCACGTTTTCTTTGTCAAGCCTTCCGACGCCTGTCCCTAGCGCTGGCAGCGCCACCTTCTTGATCCCGTGCTCCCGACAGTGCGCGACAAGCCGCTCAAGACACGACCGGACGATCTCATACAACGTCGCCCCTGCAGGCTGTTTCATCGTCACAAGATGAATCACACCCCGAAACGGCAACGAGCCTGCCCCTGTCACGTACAAATCGCCGGGCTTAGGGTCTTGCGCTTGACAGACGCGGATCGCTTCCTCCTCGATCACACGTCCCCCCGCCCGACGGATCGCCGCTGCCACCCCGCCGCCCATCGGCCCGATGCCGTTGGCGGCATTGCAAATGTACTCGACTCCTTCCACTTTGGTCAGATCGCCGACCATGGCGCGAATCATCCGAACCCCTCCTTAGCGATGTTGCGCAAAAACTCCCTAAGAACAACGGCATGGTTATGCTGCTCGTCTTTGGCGGCATAAAGCAACATCACCGTTCCGGAAAGCGAAAGCAGCTCCGTAACGAGCGCTTGCTTCGTCGTATCAGTCCTCCTGTTCATACGTTCTCGCAAACTCGGCAAACCGCTCCGGCCGATGGCCAAACCATTACTGGAGGGCAGTCTCTTTCACCAGCGGTCACGGCACGCTTCGACCTTTGACACCGCGGCCAAAGGCGGTCGACGAGAATGCGGATGCCGTCATCCCGTTCCGCTGGAATATCAATTTTCTTTGTTTGGAACACAGGTCCGTTTCCCTACTTTCCTTTACACCTCTACCTCGTCCCAGTTCACTTTCACCGCTAACGAACCGCCCGTTCTCCTCAACATTTTTTCCAGCTTGATCCTATCGGTCGATTTTACATTAGGTGTTCTCACTCGCGTCATGATAATTCGTCCTTCAAACCGGTATCCAGACAACTTCTTGCCTAATTGTTCAACTGTCCGCATGATTTGCCGCACCGCTTCCACGAGATCAGACCCTTTTAATTCGATGAAAAATGCCTGCTCCCCTTCGATCACCAAAAGTGAACTACCCACACTTAATTTTCTAGCGAAAATTTGAAGTGGGGGCTTCCAAAGAAGTTTGACTGCTTCAAGCAATCCTTATTCTTTGAGGCGTGTCCACTTCGCCGCTAGAGCATAAGACACTCAGGTCTACAGCTTTACTTTTCTTTAAGATGTTTAATGCGCCATTGACATCAGCATTAATTAGTTCAGGCATTTCATGTTTGTACTGAATCTCAAAGAACCTGGCATGATGCTTAGGAATGATTTCAATCTGCTTAATCTTTTTGTCCAGTAACACAGGCGGAATCGTTATCGTGATAGGCTTGTGAGTCTTTTTAAATAGGCGAGAATACGGTATCGTGAATTTGTTGCCGTCTATACGAATCTGGCCAATGATCAGTGAATGAAAGCCATCTTTTTTAAGATATTTTGGAATACTGATAGCCTTGTGGTCATATTTTCCTTGTTTGGCAAGACTGATCAAACCAAATAAATAAATGATTTCCGCATCGCTCTCTACCTCTCCTGCATCTCTGTTTTCAGCGGAACGGCAAAGGAAAAACGGAGCCCTAAACGCTCCGCCTTTTCACCCGCCTCCAAATAGGACAAACCACCGTTTCTCACGCTAGTGCATCATTTCCAACAACTTCTGCCATCCATTTTACTACACTCTGATGAATTTTTTGACTAAAAAATGCGGCCGTATGTCTATCCTGTGACACATGCCACGGCGCTTCCGCCCTTTCCCTGCCCATATCCGCCGCCCATCGTGCATATGGTATAACAGAGAGGAGAGGAGACCCATGTTCCCACGCTACCGCCAAAAGACGATCCGAGCCAGGACTGGGGTGGCGGTTCTCACTGCCGTCGCCGTGTTGGTGGCGATCTTGTCTCTGTTTCTTTCGAACGAACGGAACGAGGCAAAGGAAATCGTTGACACGTTTTACCGCTACGAGCAGGCAGGGGATTTTGGCAGCTCTTGGGAGCTGTTTCACCCGCTTATGAAAAAGAAATTCCCAAAAGACGTCTACATCCAGCGCCGCGCCCACGTCTTTATGCAAGACTTCGGCGTCGAGACGTTCGACTACCGCATCGATGAGGTGGAAAAACTGTCGTCATGGTCGATGTCTGATGAGAACAAACCGCTTCACGACGTGTATCGCGTCCGCGTCATTCAGACGTTCCATAGCGCTTTTGGCGTGTTCGAAATCCATCAAGACGTCTTCGTCGCCAAAGAAAAAGGGGAAAAGAACATTTTGTTCCCTTACCGCCCGTAACCCCCAACATCGATGCGGCCCCGATATCGACCGGGCGCCGCTTTCACCGCTCCTTCCATTCCTCGATGATCTCAAGCGTCCGATTCATGCCGACATTGTATATCAACAGCTTAAGCAAGTTTTCCCGCTCCTCTTTCGTAAAAAAGAGATCGCCGTCAATGATCTCAAGCGGGACAGGGGAGAGCTCGGCATACAGCTCATAATCAACCTTCTGTCCTTCCGGTTTTAGGACAAACGTTCTCATTCGCGCCATCCTCCTTTTTCACCTACACGTTTTGACAAGAAACACCCGTTAGGCAACGCTCCCTGTCAAGTATAGACTAACGCACAGCGCGTTCATACGGCATTGGCGGCCGCATGCCATGCACATGAGACTCTCTTCCCATTTGAGCAACCTTATTCGAATCTTCTCATACACTAATGTATCATCAATCGGAGCTATTTTCTCCATCCAGCGAAAAAAGGAGCGAACTGCCATGTACGCACATATCGTCAAACGTGGGGAAACGATCGCCTCCATCGCCCGCGACTACCGTACATCTGTTGAGGCGCTCCTTCGCGCCAATGGGTTGACCGCCGCGTCCGTCATCTTTCCCGGGCAGGAGATCGTCATCCCCCACCTTCCGCCGAAAGGATCGATTCCCTACACGATCCACATCTCGATCAGCCGCCGCCAGCTGACGTTAAAACACCGGGGACGAACGATCCGCACGTATCCGATCGGCGTCGGCAAAATGGTCACCGCCACGCCTGTCGGCGATTTTGTCATCGTCAACCGCCAGCCAAACCCGGGCGGTCCGTTCGGCGCCATGTGGCTCAGCTTATCCAAAATCCATTATGGCATTCACGGCACGAACGACCCGTCCTCGATCGGCAAATACGTATCCAAAGGCTGCATCCGCATGCACAACAAAGACGTGCTCGAACTCGCCTCCATCGTTCCGAACGGAACGGAAGTGTTTATCCGGCCGTGAGGGCAAAACAGCGTCATTCATCCGTCTGTTCTGAGTCACAACCCGTTTTATTTTTCAAGAAGATGTCATTCACTCCCACCGAACGAACACCGTGTTTCCGCTCACGATGGCAGCTGACAATCGATCGGGCAAGTAGTATAATTAGGTCAAAAGCGAATGGAGTGAAGACGATGCCAGGCGGGATCTCGCATCACGCCAAAGACATTTTGTTCAAGTCGCTGAGCGCATTGTACCAAAACCAAGCCCTCGATGTATACGGACTTCACGGACTCCCACGGATCAAAGCACTGCTTCCAAACGAATTTCCGTCTGTACGGGCGGATGAACGGCGCGCCGACACCGTGTTTCTTCTCGAAGACGATTCCATTTTGCTTCTGGAGTACGAAAGCAATGAACGATTTCTCGACAACCATTTAAAGTATCTTGATTATGCCTGCCGCATCCTTCACACATACTATCAACAGGAAAAACGAATACGCCCGATTCGCATCGTTGTGATCTACACAAGCGATGTCACGACCGCCCGCGAACAGCTTGACGCCGGCGATGTGTTTCTTTCATCCAAAGCGGTGTTGCTTGGCGAATTCAACGGCGATGCGATTTTCCATGCCATTGAAGAAAAAGTCCACAACGGCGAACCGCTCACTCCGGAAGAAACGATGAAACTCATCCTCGTGCCGCTCATGCACACCCGCTTCGACCGGCAAACGATGATCGAAAAAACGATCGAGCTGGCGAAAGCGATCGGCGACGAACCGAAACAGCTGCACATCATCGCTGGCGTTCTGACCGCCACAGACAAATTCATCGACCGGTCATACGCCGAAAAAGTAAAGGAGTGGATCAAAATGAACAAAGTGTTTCGCCTGTTAGTCGAAGAACTTGAACAAGAAAGAGAAGAAATGTTGAAGAAAGTGATGCAGGAAAAAGAACAAGCAGTGCAAAGAGCGATACAAGAAAAAGAACAAGCAGTGCAAAGAGTCATGCAAGAAAAGGAGCAGGCGATCAAGCAAACGGAAAAACGGAAGGCCATCGAAATCGCCAAAAATTTGCTTGATGTTCTTCCCATTCACGAGATCGCCAAACGAACCGGACTGACCGTCGCCGAAGTCGCCGACCTAGCGAAGGAAATGGACAACGATCAGCCGCCGATCCAATAGCGCCAAAGAGCCGCAACCGTGCGGCTCTTATCACTGGTCTTTTCCCTATGGCTCTTGGCGTGTGGAACAAGCAACAGTCGGACTTTTCCCTTGGCCTTTGGCCGCCAAAGCGAGCGCACTTCCCAGTGTGTCAATCCCTCTACTCGCCGCTTGCCAATCGCTGACGGGCTTCATCCGTTAACAACAAATACGGACGGCGTTTCCCCTCCTCCTGGCGCACCACTTTCTCCGTCCACGGGTAAAGCAAAAACAGCCCTAACTTTAGACGGAATTCCGGGTCCACCATTTTTTTCCGCACGCCATCTTCATGGGCGATGAGCTTCTCAATCACATTGACCATCGCCTTCTTGCTTAGAAACACATCCTTCTCCTTCGAACTCAATCGCACAATAACCCCCTCATCGGAAAACGAAACAACGCGAAACGCTTCCTTCCCTTTGAACGTCGATACCATTTTTCCTTCGTACAGCTTATCCAGCAACGACTTCCACATTTCCTCCGCAAACAGCCGTTGGTTCATGCCCTCTCCCCAACGATAACAAGTGCCTTTTTCCGTCCCCCTACCCCTGCACAGCTTCCGATCCAAACGAACTTCGCATATCGGCCAGTTGCACCGCCAGTTTTTCCAATTCATAAATATTCTATTTCCATTTGTCTGCTGTCCAGCAGCCAATGTATCTGTTCCTGTTTTTCCACCAAGTTTTCCCCCTTTGATCTCCCTGCGAATACGTCGTTCCAAGGCATTTGTTCCTTTTCCTTGAAACTTGAAATATAAACCAAAACCTCTCCCCTACAACATCCTCCCGTCCCGCTCACTCCACTTTCTTACCCATCACCCGCTCGATCATCGCAAGCAGAGCCAGCCTTCTTTTTTCAAAAAACTGGTCAAAATCATCCGCTCTTATCGATGCCACATCAATGACATGCGTTTGCAGGATGTCATCCAACACCGCTGCCGAAACGCCTTTCCTCTCCTCTAGTTTCTTCAAATATACACTTGGAGCATCACGCCAATCATCCGATTCGTTTTATAGGACAATGGGGTTTTATTCATAATGCAATCGTACTTCGCTTTCTCAATCCCCCGTTTTTCGCAATAGTCACGAGGGAAAATATGGTGAATATCAATCGATTCGCCGTAATACGTCTGAATATCGATCGGCACCCCAGATAAGAAATCCCACGCCCCTTCCCTCATGAGCAATGCGTGCAACCCTTTATAAGCGGCGCTGTTTCGCGTGCGCAGCGTGAAGAGGCGATCAGCGGCGAAATGGGCATCCCACACCGTCGTCGGCTCCGCACCGCCGCGAATCCATTCGACGACTTCCACCACGTCACGGGCAATCCGCGTCTCCGTCGCTCCTCCATACAATTCACCCAATACACCGCACCAATACCAACGGGCGATTCGGTCACGGACACAAACATTGTGCGCCTCTTTTCCCAGCTCGACAAAAATGGCCGCCAGCGGGATCAACTGGGTGCCGTACGGCAAGTCGCGCGCGGAAAACACATGTTGCTCATGCAAAAATTGAGCCGCCTGAATAAACCCTTCCGTCACCCGATCCGCCCATCTTTGGTAATCCGCCAACGTCAACTGCAAGATGTCGCGCCGCTTGCAGCTGACCGCCACACCATCCCCCGCTTTTCGTCGATTGTACGTGGCCAACAACGCAACTGCCTGCAGGAAGTCGGTGTTGCTGATATCGGCCAACACTTTGTTGTAAATTTCTCCAGATCTCTTTAATTTTGCTTCCTTCTCTTCCCAATCATCCCTCAGCTTGAAATCTTCCGCCGCAAATGTGGCGGTAAGAAGCTCGAAGACGGTCAGAGAGACGCCCCCCGTGTTTACATTCTCAAAAACTTGGCAAACCGCCTCTTTCGGAGTCGGCTTCCGAAGCATAATAACAGGCACTTGATATTGCTGAAAACGGGGAAATACGTCCGTCATCAACTTTTGCCACTTCAATGACCGTTCCGCAATTTTCGTTGAATCCGAAAAATAGCGCGTCTGCCACGCCAACAACCCCGCAGGATCGAAAAGCAAATTCACCGGAAGCATTCCCGCTTCGCATTCTTTCTCCAAGTCAGAACAATCAAGAACAACCCTCCCTCCCGGTCCGCGAATGATCCGGTCTTCCGGAACACTGACGATCGTCTCTTCTCGGTCGACGTTCGGATCTAACATTTTGTCAATGTCAATATAGTAGAACCGTTTGATTGCCTTGTCTCTCTTGTCTCTTGTCGCTACAGGCGTTTTCAATTTCAATGATTGAAACAACGCCGTCAGCCGCTGTTGACCGTCAAGAATCAGCCGTTCCGGTTCCACTTGGTTCACGTTATCGACCCCTTCGATCGGCCTTGAGGCAAAACGGACATTCGGATTTCCCGTCTGGAGCATCATCACCGCACCGATCGGATAAGAGAGAGAAACACTGATCAACAAATTCCGAATCCGCTCGTCATCCCAAACCCAGCCTCTCTGAAAATCAGGAAGCTGTGTTCGACATTCCTGAATGCTTTCAAGCAAATCAAGCAAACTTTCGACCGTACTGTCAAATGTGGTAATCGTGCTCATATCCTTCCCCCTCGTTTCATGAAAAACCCTACACTTCCATACGATTCAATCGACCAATATGCCATCATCCAATGCATATTCCTGTTGCTTTCCAAAAAACACTTTATTCTTTCGACAATGGCATTCTTGTTCCTCCTGCCGCGCAGCGTTTGGCAGAAACATCCCCCAGCCAACGAAAATCTGTGGTTGGATATAAAAACAAAATATTGTATATTTATAAATATACAATGACGATTGATCGCGAGGGATCCAAATGCAAATCGACCATGCCGTCACGAGCGATGTCAAAGACATGCACGCGCTCATCCAACACTATGCGGAAAAAGGATTGGTGTTGCCCCGCTCGCTGCTGTCCATCTACCAGCACTTGCAATGCATGTATGTCGCCAGGGAAAACGGTCAAATCGTCGGCACCGCTGGGCTGCATATCCTAGGGCACGATCTCGGGGAAGTGCGTTCGCTCGTCGTATCTCCTGAGCATATGGGGAAAGGAATCGGCCGCCTGCTTGTTGAACATATTGCGAACGAAGCGGCCAGACTCGGGGTGAAGCGGTTAATCTCCTTCACGTACCAAGTGGAGTTTTTTCGAAAATGCGGGTTTGAGATCGTAGATAAATCAACACTGCCGGAAAAAGTGTGGATTGACTGTGTCAATTGCCCGAAACTCGACTGTTGCGATGAAACAGCCATGATCAAATACATTTGACCCTCCTCCCACCCGCATGGCGGGAAAGGAGGGAGAGCCCTTGGAAAAACCTTTTTTCCTCCGCTGTTTCGCTCTCTATACCCTTAACTAAAAACGAGTATGTTCGAAACTGGAAGGCTGGTGATTTCGTGAAAAATCGCGGAAAACGGAATCTCTTCTCAAATTGAGAAGTCCTGTAAAATCAACGCTTCTCTTTCAGCCGAAAGCAACGGGTTCGGCGAAATCGGTCGTTTTTCACCAGCCCTCTAGAAAATAAAACCGCTTTGCCCCCGACTCGTGCGCCCCAGCCGCATTAAAGTAGCGAAGGATGATATAGTTGAGTCCATGCCAGAGGCAAAATCGGCCAAAACTAATGGATTTGTTCGTTAATCATATGAAAATTAATATTCACCGGTATAAACTTCTTTATACGCTCAATATCCCGCTTCTTGTAGTCCATAATCACAATGCCAGTAATGACCTCATCCTCTTCAGAAAACCGGATAAACACACCAGGAGCTGCTTCGTCATCGTACGACACTTTTGGTTCGCCCAAATAAATATAAAGAACATCGTGATCATAGTCATAGGAGTATTTAACGTTTTCCTGTAAATTTTGGACGAACATAAATCGCACCTCCTGTCTCTTGGTTTAACCTGCTTTTGGCGATGACGGTAACAACGTCACCATACGCTTCATCTTCATGGTCGACAATAACGACCAATGCCTTTAGCGACTTAAACTTAGGCAATTGCACAAGATCTATATATTTTTGTCTTGTATCATGCTGATCGTCGGGATTATTTGGCAATATAAAACAAGGATCTTGAATGACGCTCTTGACCATATCTTCTTGGCCTATAAACTCTTCCCTTGTATGATCCCCACCAACAATATGATAATTCCACGTTGTGCTTTTAAGCCGCACCTCTCTGCCTAGAGGGTCCTCAGTTATAAATATGTAGTCTGTATTGATCTTGTTACCTTCCATTATTGCTCACTCTTCACACCAATAATACCTAATTGCGAAAGTTCCTGAATCTTTTCCTCGCTTGGCGGGGAAGGGATTTCACCGAATATCTCTTCATACTGCTTAATGTAATTCAATAACAAATAGGCAAATTGTTTGGCGTGTTGTGGGCTCATAGTAACCTTTCCGAGGTATATATTCTCATCGGGCGATTGCTGTTGAAGATTAAGGATAATATCATGAAGACTCATACTTAAACTAATGGAATTACAATAAACATTGAAGGGTCTCTTTTCCATATTCCCTTCCATATACCTTTCCTCTCCCTTTTAAAACGGTATTGTAATTATATTTTACACCTTAAAGAATTTTCTTGCACTCATTTCATTAGGGAAACCGCTGTATATAGAAAATGCCTATAAATAAACCGCCCCACCAAGGGGCGGCCTAATCATCGTCCTTTCCGCTGATGCCATTTCCACGCGCTTTCGATGGCTGACAAGTGACAGATACCCTCACCAATTCAGCATATTTTTTCTTCCGCTCTGTTTTTGTGCCTGAAAAGTAATCTAATAATGCATCCATATTCATAAATTTCGGGGGCAGCGATTTTGGATGCATATACAAATAAACTCTCCAACGGTAAAGTTCCGGCACATGCGCCATATGAGCTTCTACAGGGTTGAGATGAATATATCGACTCACTTCCAACATTCCGCTGTCATTGTCAATCCATTTACCATAATAACGCTTTTCAAATACATGTCCCGTCAAACGATAGCGAGTATTATAATAATTCGCATACCGTTTGTTCATGAGCGCCATGACTTTCGAAACCAGCTCCTGTTTTGAGCGCAGCTGCAGGTGAAAGTGATTCGTCATAAGGCAATATGCGGCTATTTCAAATGGGATTTTTTCGTGAAGCTGGTGGAGGATATGAAGAAAAGCAAGAAAATCATTTGTTTCCTTGAATAGGGGATCACGCCGATTGCCGCGGCAAACGATATGATAAAACCGATGGGGCACCCAGATCCGCTTTTGCCGTCCCATTCTTTTTACCTCGCTGTTGCCTGTTGCTTCGTATATGTTTTCAGCCATCTTAGCGTCACCGCTTCCCAAAGCGATTCATCCGCTATCTCTTCGGTTCCCTTTAAATCGGAAATGGTCCTTGCCAACCGAATGATTTTCGTTTGTACACGATTGCTCCATTGATGCTGGGATGCCCATTGCTGCAACAGAAGTTGCTGCCTTGTGGCAAGCGGGCTTTTTTCCATTAATAACTCAAAAGGAACACGCCCATTCGTTATTTCTTTTCCGTAACGTTCATATTGCTTTCTTCTTGCTTCTTCTACTCTTTTCCTTATGGTTTCCGAAGATTCCGAAACCCTCGTTTCTTTGGTGAAATCAATGACTTCCAATGACAATAAAACATCCATCCGGTCATAAATCGGCCCGGAAACACGATTTCGATACGCTTGAATTTGTTTCGGACTACATGTGCAATAGCGCGTTCTTGAGCCTAAATATCCACACGGACACGGATTCATCGTCCCAAGCAAAATAAAGTCCGCGGGATATGTCACCGTCGACGAAATACGGCTAATCGTCACTCTCTCCGTCTCTAACGGCTGGCGAAGCATATCCAGCGTCTTTTTCGCAAATTCCACCATTTCATCGAGAAACAAAACACCGTGATGTGCCAGCGACACCTCGCCAGGCTTTGGATGCGTTCCCCCGTCAATTAAAGAAACCGATGAAACGGAATAATTTTGGGCGGTGACAGGCACCAAACCCATCTTAGAATTGAAAAAAATTTTCTACTTCCCTTATTGACAAAAGTTAACAAATAGAAATAAAATATCGTTAAAAGTTAACAAAAAATTGTTAAAATCGAACATTTTTTAAAGGATGAATACACATGTTGCCAAAAGAACGACGCCGATGGATTGAAAAACAATTGATCACCCAAGGTAAAGTGGATATCGAAGAACTGTCGCAACAATTAAACGTGTCAGCAATGACGATCAGAAGAGATTTGGCTCTTCTTGAAAGAGAGGGCAAGATCGTCCGAACACATGGGGGTGCCATTCATCCGAAATCGCTAATTCAAGAAACACCGTACTCAACGAAAAAAGAAAAAAATATCGAGCAGAAAAAAGCCATTGCCCGTAAAGCAGTCGAACTGATTCCAGAAGGAGCTAATGTCATTTTAGATTCAGGAACGACCACTATTGAAGTCGCTAGGTTGATTAAAGACAGGGAAGATTTAACTGTTATTACTAATGACATTAAGATTGCAGCCGAATTAATGGAAAGTAAATTAAAGGTGATCGTGACGGGAGGTGAATTGCAAAACCAAGTTGGTACTTTGTATGGCTGGCCTACCCAAGAGTTACTGAAAAACATCCATGCAGATATTTTCTTTTTAGGGGCCCATGCTGTCGATATTGCATCAGGAGTAACATCGCCCACTTTTGAAAAATCGCTAATCAAAAAACTGATGATGCAAGCGGCCGAATCTACTTGGTTGCTGGCCGATTCCAGCAAGTTTAACCAAAAGGCTTTTTCTCTCGTTTGCCAACTTTCAGAGTTGGAAGGGATTATTACAGACACGGGATTAAGCCAAGAAGACCAGTGTAAATATAGTGAACATGTAAACGTGATTGTTGTACGCCCTATTGAATGAGAATGAGTATAGGCAGTCCCAACTTCAACTAAAAATCAACGTCATATGAAAAACCCCTTACTGTCCTGCTTGGTGATAAACAAAAATAAGGGGGTGATCCATCGGCAGCGATATAAACGATTTTGATAGACAGGGAGGGGGAACAATACTTATGAGAATAGGAGTAATTGCAGATGATCTGACCGGCGCTAATGCAACAGGAGTCAGATTGGCCAAACAAGGATTCAAAACAGCTACCTTCGTCAGAAACGCACCTTTGACAAATATAGAAAACTACGATGCTATTTGTATTGATACCGATAGCCGATACGCTTCTAGGGAGATTGCGGAAAATCGCGTACGCCAGGCAATCAAAAACCTCAAACAATGGAATGTGAAGATATTTTGCAAGAGAATTGACAGCACCATCCGTGGCAATATTGGGATCGAAATTGATACCGTTTTAAATGAACTTGGCGAACATTCTATCGCCATCGTCGTCCCTTCTTTTCCCGACTCGGGAAGAATAACAACCGGGGGATATTTGCTCGTTGATGGTGTACCTGTCCAGGAAACCGACGTAGCCAAAGATCCTCTTATGCCCGTCAATCAGTCGTTTGTCCCAGACATCATTCGACAACAAAGCATCCATTCAGTCTCATTGATAGGGCTGGATGCCGTTCTTTCCGGCGTCGGGAGAATCACCAATAAATTACGGGAAGAAATCGAACAGGGAAACCGAATCATCGTGGTTGATGCAGTAAACGATGAACATATCGAAACAATTGCCCTTGCGATGACAAAGATTAAAGATAAAATCATTGTTCCCGTCGATCCAGGTCCCTTAACCGCTTACTATGCAAGATTATACTTACATCAAGAACTCAACACACAAAAAATATTAATCGTCATCGGAAGTGTGACCTCTTTAACCGGCCGACAACTTCATTATCTCTTAGCTAAAACAAACGCTAACCCGGTATACGTAAATCCAGAAAAATTAGCGAGTTTCACAAATAGCTGGAATGAAGAAGTTGAACGGGCCGTATCCATTGGCCTAAAAAGATTAGAAACAGAAAACATCTTAATTGTGACTACGTACCACCCCGCGAATAAACTAATCAACTTGAAAGCGTTATCAGATATAGAGCAAGTATCTGAAGATGCTCTAGCTAAAAGAATAACAGACGGACTTGCCGTAATTAGCAGGAAAATTATCGAGAGTTCCAAGTATCCCATTTCTGGATGCTTCACAAGCGGCGGCGATGTAACCGCATCCCTTTGCGCCGTAGGAAGAGCAAATGGCATTGAAATTGAAGACGAAGTTCTCCCATTGACATCATTCGGATACTTCTCGGGAGGATACTTGGACGGACTCCCTGTCGTCACAAAGGGAGGCATGGTTGGCGACCAACGGTCCATTTATAAAAGTTTACGGTTTTTGCAAATGAAAATCAATCACCAAAGGAGTGGAAAACATGTCAGCACAAACTAAACCGATTATCGCAATCCCAATGGGAGATCCGGCAGGAATCGGACCAGAGATCACAGTTAAAGCCTTGAATAACCCGAAAATATATGAAGTTTGCTCACCCCTTGTTATTGGTCATAGTGAAGTATTGAAAATGGCTATGAATTTTACAAGTATCTCGCTGAACATCCGTGAAATTAAAGATCCTTCAGATGGAAAATACGAACATGGAACAATAGATGTTATCTCATTAAACAACGTAAACGTAGACACCCTTGAAATGGGGAAAGTTCAGGCACAATGCGGGAAGGCAGCTTACGAATATATTGAAACAGCTGTCCATCTAGCCCTTAACGGAAAAGTGTCAGCTTTAGCCACGACGCCGATCAATAAAGAATCGTTGAAAGCGGCAAACGTTCCTTTTATCGGACATACAGAAATATTAGCCGCATTGACCAACACCCATGATCCACTGACGATGTTTGAAGTAAGAAACATGAGAATTTTCTTTTTAACGAGACACCTGTCCCTAAAAGACGCCATCGCCGCAATGACAAAAGAGAGAGTTTGTGACTATTTAATTCGTTGTGATCAAGCATTGCAACGCCTAGGAGTGGAAAATCGCAAAATCGCCGTAGCAGCATTAAACCCACACGGCGGAGAAAACGGGCTGTTTGGAAGGGAAGAAATCGATGAGATTCTCCCAGGCATTCAAATGGCTCAAGAAAAAGGGATTAACGCCGTTGGGCCAATCCCTGCTGACTCTGTTTTTCATCACGCACTAAATGGGCGTTATGATGCTGTACTATCCCTTTACCATGATCAAGGTCATATTGCCGCGAAGATGGCGGATTTTGAAAGAACGATTTCGATTACAAACGGTCTTCCATTTTTGCGCACATCTGTCGACCACGGAACAGCCTTCGATATTGCCGGAAAGGGAATTGCAAGCAGCGTAAGTATGGAAGAAGCCATTACACTTGCAGCAAAATATGCGCCAAAATTTCAGCCTTCATGGGCATAACTCTTCTATGGTCTAGGCAACAAAAGGGGAATGAAAAGGGGGTATAAGCGTTGGAAGCATCGGGCGCCCAAATGATATTCGGGCTTGTATTAGGGGTAGCGATCCTCATTTTCCTAGTACTTAAGACGAAAATTCACGCATTTTTGGCTCTGATCATAGCGGCTTCCATTACTGGACTGATCGGTGGCATGTCTGCTCCCGACGTCGTTAACGCGATCACCGCAGGATTCGGATCCACTTTAGGATCTATAGGAATCGTGATTGGATTCGGAGTGATGATGGGACGCATTTTAGAAGTATCCGGTGCGGCTGAAAAAATGGCATATACTCTTGTAAAATGGGTCGGAAAACGAAAAGAAGAATGGGCAATGGCGATCACAGGGTATATCGTTTCCATCCCTATCTTTGTGGACTCAGCCTTTGTGATTTTAACGCCGCTTGTGAAAGCCCTTTCTAAAAAAACCGGGAAATCCGTTCTCACCATTGGCGTGGCACTCGGAGCCGGGCTCGTCGCCACCCACCATGCGGTGCCACCAACACCCGGTCCATTGGGTGTTGCGGGAATTTTTGGAGTTGACGTCGGATTGATGATTGCGTGGGGATTAGTTTTTGCCATCCCCGTTACCGTTGTAGGCGTCCTATATGCCAAATGGCTTGGAAAGAAAATATATCAAATCCCTGATGAAACAGGCTTAGATTATGTACGACCGGTTAATCCGATCACGGTCCAGGAATTTCTTGAATCTAAGGAAAAGAAAGACTTACCTTCACTAACACGATCGGTGCTTCCTATTTTCGTTCCGATTATATTAATCTTTGCGAATACAACCGTCACCGCCCTCAAATTAAAGGGAGGAATTTACGACTACATCACATTTCTTGGCTCGCCCATTATTGCAGTTGGAATCGGATTGATCTTCTCCATATACGGATTATATCACCATGTGAAGCGCTCTGAAGCGCTTGACCAAATGGAGGAAGGAATCAAAACGTCCGGAATCATCCTCCTCGTCACCGGTGCCGGTGGGGCGCTCGGGAACGTCCTAAGGGAGAGTGGAAGCGGGGATTATATTGCCCAACAAGTTGCGCAATTACATCTCCCAGCCATCTTAATCCCTTTCATCATCGCAACGATTGTGAGACTGATTCAAGGCAGCGGAACCGTGGCCATGATTACCGCCGCCTCCATCTCAGCACCTATTTTGCAACAATTGAATGTCAATATGGCATTGGCTGCACAGGCAGCCGCCTTAGGGGCAATGATCTTCTCGTATTTTAACGATAGCTTGTTCTGGGTCATTAACCGCATGTTAGGAATTAAAGAAGTGAAAGAACAAATTTTGACATGGTCTATTCCAACCACACTGGCATGGGCAGCGTCTTTGGTTACGTTACTCATCGTCAATGCATTTTTCGGATAAATCAACAAAAATGAAACTTACAAGCCGCCCTTGTTACGGGGTGGCTTGTCCTCCTTACCTTTTCCGCTGACGCCATCCCCACACACTTCCGCTGATTGGTTCCAACGAATATTCCGCTTTCCATCCCAACTCTTCATCAATTTTTTACGTGGATGCAACAAGACGCGCCGGGGCGCCCGGCGGCGGTCGGTGGATTCAATGACCATCACTGTTTCTTCGCTAAAATAATATATGTCTACACTGCATGGTATTTTGATTGGGAGTTTTTCGCTCATGAGTATCAACTTTCAGAAACAGAAATAAAGTCCGCCTCATTCAACAAGGTGGGGAATCTGTTTTACGTATGGCAGACACAAGAACAAGTTAAGTTTACGACAATCATTCTACTAATCCTCGCCAAGCTTCCGGATTTGACAGTGTTTGACTACAGGCATTGTATTATTAGACATCGTTTCTAAATCGATCCTGAGCCCGTTTGTTACAAACTGGACAAAACACATCCCATTCGTCTGGTGTTTCCTTATGATAATTCATTTCTGAATGTTTAGTATATTTAAACAAAGTGGCAGTTGATGGTTCATGAGCATCTTTTTTCGCATAATTTCCTCCTTTTCTGTTGAAACAAAAAGACTCTACCCAAAAGGCTTCGCATTCCGGATTGCTGCATGTAAAATACTTTTTCTTTTTCTGTTTAACATCGTACTCACACTTAGCAGGAAAGTGTGCACCGCAATGCATGCACACCCCGTTATACCCTAAATGATAATGCAGCAGCATATTCATCCATTTTACAAACCCTTTTTTATTGCTAGGCTTATAATCAAAGCTGCCTAAACGGTGCCTAAGTTCTTCTTGTTTCCTATGATTTATTGCCGCATTCCATGTATGAATAGAAACATCCTTTAATTTATTTGGATGCATTAAAAAGGATGCTATAGGCTTCTTCGGCAAAGGTTTATAATATTTTTCAAATGATACATCACGAACGATTTCAGCCCAATACTCCCGATTAGGCAATGGCTTATACTTTGCATCCAAAAAAGCCGTCTCCGTTCGAAACGAATCCCGGAAAATAAAAGTAAAATCAGGTCTATAAGATTTTTCCGTATCTAAAAAAGGACGTTCATAATAAACTTCAAGTGTTAAATCCATTTCTTGCAGCTCATAACTATTTTCATAACGATAAACAGGGCGGTGAAAGGTAAAAGATATTCCTTCTAACCCCCTTTTTCTTTGAAGACGTCGTTGAATTTGGGTATACGGATTTTGAACCGGGATAAAACCGCATTCGTAAATTAATGAATGAATAATCGAAAGCAAACACCATACCTCATATAATTTTGGTGACTTTTGCAAAGGAGCATATGTATTTGACAATTGTTTCAACGGCTTTAAGTTCAACAAATCGTCTAAATATTGATACGCTTCACTGTAAAGAGGCGAAAATGTAAACAAGTGCGTTTGCGCCAGTTCCTCTTCGCCTACATTCAAGTAATGCAAATTTAAACATTTCTTTGCCATATCAACGATCTCTTCCCAATAACGCTCACTCTCGCAAACTAACCGAAGGAATTCGGAAACATGAACCAAATCTTTCTTTATAGAATTCTTGATTCTTTTCTGCTCCCAAACTTCTAGACGCTGATCTTTCTCACTAGATAATGCATAAATTAAAAAATCCCTTCTTTGACATAAATCTCTTTTTCTGTTCCGCGCCTGTCTTAAATAACGATCCGCATAATCTATTAACCTCTCCAGTCCCCAGCGTATCATTCTATGTTCCGGAATATCTATGGAACGCACGTTTACAGGAATCGAAAACTTATCCTTAAACGGAAAAAGCTTGCGGTTGATCAAAAATTCTGCATCAAACCGTTTTATTTTGGAAGAAGGGACCAATTGTTGCTCACGTATTAATTGCTCATGGGGCGCATCTTCCAATTCCAATAACACTTCATGAAGTTTTTTCGTCTGTTCCAATGCATATTGAGCCGCCTCAACATTTTCTCTCCACAATCTCATTGGCGTCGCAGGCCCCTCGTTAGCCGTCAATAAATCTTCAAGCATATTGACGATTTCGTCTTTCATCTGCTGAAATTCTTCCTCTGTCAATAAACTGCTTGTGATATAAACGTCGCTAGACCTGTCTATTATATACCCGTCTCCATCTTCCGCCTCAAAGAAAAAAGTGCCGCATTGATTAATACCGATTGGACTTCGCTCCTCAAGTTCATCACCTTTATCATACCAAACATCCCATTGTTCATCATAAATTAAAGGAATTCGCTGCTCACTCGACGTTATACCGTAATGGGACAAGAATACTTTTTGGACTTTATTATTCGATGTTTTTACAACAATCGTCCCTTCATATTCAGAAGCAATATAACAGTTGCTTTCTTCATTAAAAATCAGCGGACTGATTAATTTTTGTATAGGGCGTTCGCTTGTAGACTTGATCTTAGCGATCCATAATTCCACTCCGCATCATCTCCAATATGTAATGGTCCGCCCTTGACTTAACATTTCTTCTATTTTCATTTGAGTTAATAATGAAATATCCGATTGATGCTTGAGCTTTTGTAATAGCTGCTCCAATGCTTGAACCGTTTCTTCGCTTCGTGAAACTTGGATTCTCGGCAATATTTTTCCGCGAATGATTTGATCAAATTTCAAATGAGAGTTTACCGCACTTCCGTAATAACCAATTTGGTCTAAAGCTCTGCGGTTCAATCTAGCTCCTAATTGATCCAGCAGCGGATTGAGTTCTTTGGCCTTTTGCCTGCAATCCTCATCCATTACAGTCACCGTTAAATCTTTCTCCAAATCAACGGAAATCAACTTAGATACTTTTATCTTTTCCAGTTCTTCTATTAAACCTTCCTCATCCTCTGGATAACGCAGTTCAATTACAAAGCTACGATCAATAATTTTGGGACTTAGTCCCTTTACGGTATGATCCATATTCATCGTGCCAATAAATCTTACATTACGTGGAATTTCAAATTCTGCAGGATACCGGTAGCGCAAATCAAAACAATTTTGCACTTTCCATCTTTCAGAATCGCTCTGTATTTGTTTACATTTCTCTTCATCAAGCAACTCAAGTCCGTTTTCATCCACAGTGATGTAAGGTTTAATCATTTCATCAGCTAACTTTTGAAAATGTTTAGAGTAAAGGGTAATCTTAGGATTTTCTTCTTCCATGGCGCTCAAAAATTCCGCAAAATAATACTCTACATGGGACAGGTTCATCTCGTCTAAACAAATCAAATACAAAGATTTCGGATTTTTCTTTGCTTCTACTAACGCATCCAAAAATTCAGTGGAGACATATTGATAATCAATTGGATTAAAGAACCCGAGTATATCTTGCTTATCCGTCCAGCTAGACTGAACCCTTATCGTGTATGTCTTTGCCCCCTTAATGATTTTAGAAAAATTTCTTGCCAGGCTGGATTTGCCTGTTCCGCTCGGACCATGCAGAATAATAAGCTGATTCGTCTTTAAAGCGCCTACAAAACATTCAATAACATCACGTTCATACTGAAGATCGCATCGTTCGTGCAAAGCACCTTGAATAGTCGCTATAATATCTTCCTGATCGCTCCAATGAATGGTTTGGTCATTTGAAATAGCATTATCTTCATCATCTTCATTCTCTAACAGTGGATGTACAAGACGGAACCGTTCAAATTGAGATTTTAGGCTTTTTTTATATCCTTCTAACTTTTGGGCTTCTTTGTTCAAAGCTTCTTTTTGTTCTTCTAGTTCCCTCTTTCTCTTATCTAACAAAGACTCTTCATCGCTGATTAATTTTTTCTGTCCTTCGAGCTTTTTTAATTGCCGATCGATTTTACTTTTTTCTTTATTGAACATCTCTTCCTTCTGACGATATTCTTCTTGCAGTTTTATCTCCTGCTCCCGAAAGTTGGCTCGCAACTCATTTTCTTGTTTATTCAATTTCGCTTCTAACCTTAGGATATCGTTCTCTATTTGTGATTCAATCTGCGACACAATGAGCGGCGCAATTTTTTCCAAAGGTCCAAGCTGCTCCGCAAGCTTTTGCACAATTCTCTCACCGAAGCATGCTAGCAAACTTGTTTGAAAAGAAGCACGCCGGATAGAATTTGCGTTAATAAATACCATTCCTAATTTTCTATTTTCCTTCTCATCCGAAAGTTTATTGAATTTTAGTTCTTCGGCAACAGCAGTTAAGATATCCCCTTTCTTATACTTGGCTCCATTATTTGGAACGGTCAAGGCTACCGTCCATTTATCCCCATTAAAAGGAAGAACAAACGGCGTAAACGTATCAGGATTCAGCACTTCTGCTATTAATAACACGTTGTCATTCTGCAACTCCTTCACATACCTTACTTCTAAAATTAAACGACTGCCAAGAAGCTGCGGATCACAAAACCTCACATAAAATTGATGTGCATCTTCCTGCGTCCAGTTGATCGGCGCCCCTAACTCATTTAAGAGAGAATTTAAATAGTCTTGCAATTTTCCTGCGTTGCTTTCCATATCTGATGCAACTCCTTTTCCTGCTGCTCACCGACAGTGCAAAACATCCCTCTGTTCTAGCTTCAAGTTAAGTCCATATAATTGTGTAAAAAGGGAAATAGAAAAAGAGCCATGTTGCTTCCCCTTTGGTAGAATAAACAGTGGACCAAAAACACCAAACATAAGGAGGAATGCAACCATGGCTCAATATCATATTACCCTAAATGATGAACTTTTGCACGGGTTATTCACCAGAGATGAAGGATTAGCGAAGCTACTGGAACAAGTCCTCAATCAAATCCTCGAGGCACAAGTAGAAGAACAGCTGGGGGCTCGCCGTTATGAACGAACGGAAGAACGAAAAGGATATCGCAACGGTTCGTATCCACGCCAGCTGACAACCCGGGTGGGACGGTTGACCTTGCGCGTTCCACGCACAAGAGAGGGA
>NZ_FOJS01000002.1:0-143287 GCF_900111865.1 Parageobacillus thermantarcticus
GTACCCATCGAGCTTCAGCTGGTCTTTCGCTTGTCGAAAAAAGCATTCGATCGACCAACGCTGGGCATAGTAGCGCAAGATCTCTTCATCGCTTAGCTCCCGGTCGGTGCTCAAGACGCAGTGAAGATGTTCGGGTGTCATCGGCTGATCGGCTTTCCAAGCGAGCAGCACTACGGCATCATCGAGACCTTTCAGCGCTCCCTCGTAGCGATACACGCGATAACGCTCTTCTCCCACCGTGACGAGATGGGTGTCGTTCGGTTCGATATAGCGGGCAAACTGTTTGGCTTGGATGGCGATGCCTTTCGGATAGAGAATCCGGTTCGTTTTGAGCATCGCGATGACGTGAAATCCTTTTTTTGTTTCGATGTAAATTTATGTTAGTGATTTTGCTCATCTACAGTTTTTATTGATTTTAACCATCTCCAAAAATTAGAAACTCCACCGTGAGATAGAACAGGTATTTCAAGTGGGTGAAAGAGTGACGGAGTGGAAACGATTACTGTATGTGTTATGTTGCAACCTTATTCATAACCTCCATCTTTAGTTTTGCAACGCCTTCATTAACATTAGAAAAAGTATTCTCGAACGATAAAAACTTAACTCACATCTCTTCCCCATAAACTATTTAACAGCAACATATAACACGTGAATATTACAGAAACGATTATAAAAACCATCGGTATCCATTTGAATGTTTCCGCTTTTCTAAAAGATATAATAAAAATAATAGTCGCAAAAAATGTAACAATATAAAATACAGAGAATAAAGCATATCGAGTAAAAGGGCCTAAGAACAAACTAAGTACTGAAAATTGAACAAGAAAGGCTAAAATGGAGATAGAAACCCACTTGAGATTCCCCTTTATTTTCCCAATGCTTATGATGGATAAAATGGTTGAACATAAAATCAGTAACGTAAGAAGCCATTCATACAGGAAAAACAAAGATTCGTTATAGACCGCAAATAAATGATCAACAACAGAAAGAGGTATGATCGCAAGTAGCAAAAGGATGTTTATTTTTATATATTTCACTTCTCCCATCTTCTCTCCCCCCTTATAACATAAGGTACCGTCAAAAATCGGTTGATCCAATATCTATAAGAAAAGAAAAAACGGCGCTGACCCGATAGCATAGGCCATTCGAGTCAGCGCCGATATCAATCGTGGTCCGATCGCGTACCGCTTCACCACGTGATGTTCAAGTTAAGCGGCGGCTTGGAAAGCACATCGGCCAGCTGTTGTTTAATATCGGCCAATGCTTCCGGTGACGCGGCTTCAGCACGCAGCACAAGGATCGGCTGCGTATTCGACGGACGCACCAATCCCCATCCGTCTTTGAACTGGATGCGGGCGCCATCCACATCGACAACTTCATGGCTGTTCGCAAACCGCCGTTTTACCGCAGCGATAGCTTCCGCCTTTTTCTCCTCCGGACAAGGCACGCGCGTCTCCGGAGTAGCATGATAGCTTGGGACGTCGGCAAACAGCTGCGACAGCTTGCGGTCATCGTTGGATAGTATGCGCAACAGCCGTCCCGCCGCGTACAAAGCATCATCATAACCGTAGAACTCGTCATTGAAGAACAGATGTCCGGACATCTCGCCGGCAAACGGAATTTCTGGACGGCTACGCAGCGTCGCTTTGATATGCGAATGACCTGTGCGATGGAAGAACGGTTTGCCACCAAGCCGTTCAATTTCCTCAACGAGCGCCTGCGAGCATTTAACCTCAACCGGCGCTTCGGCTCCCGGATAGCGGCGGAGAATCTCGCGCCAGAATAAAATCATCAATTGGTCGCCCCAGCGGATGTTTCCTGCTTCATCGACAACTCCCAGCCGGTCGCCATCTCCATCGAACGCCAAACCAATGTCTGCTTTTTCCCGTCGCACCGTATCAATCAAATCTTTCAAATTCTCCGGCACGACCGGATCTGGATGGTGATTAGGGAACGTCGGGTCAGATTCGCAATACAAAGGCACGACCTCGCATCCCCACGCCTCCAATGCTTTCGGAGCAATGATCGAAGCGGTTCCGTTACCGCAGTCAACCACTACTTTAAGCTTGCGCGCCCCTAGCTTGATTTTGCTTTCTAGCATCTTTAAGTAGGCTGGCTTGATGTCGAGCGCCTCCACGTATTCTTCTTTCCACGAATCGCTGCGGTTCACTCCTTGTGTTTGGCGAATCCGCTCCATTGTCCGCCGCAGTTCTTGGATGCGCTCACCGTAAATGGTCGTCTTATTCATCGCAATCTTAAATCCGTTTTCATCGCCAGGATTGTGGCTAGCGGTGACGACAATACCGCACGGCACGTTAGTGTGCTCGAGGCTGTAATAAAACATCGGGGTCGTCACTTGACCGATATCGATCACTCGGCACGATGCCTGGCTAAGCCCTGCAATCAGCGCACGATGCAATGTTGGGGAAGAGATGCGGTTGTCATGGCCGACCACTACCTTCTGCTCACCGGCTTGTTGGACCATCTCCGCAAACGCCAATCCTAACAAGTAGGCAAAATTCTCATCGAGATCCTCCCCAGCACGTCCACGAATGTCGTACTCCTTAAACACGTGTGTTGGTAGAACAGATTGTTGCTCCATCGAAAAATTCATCGTGAAACCACCTCCAATTGCAAGGATTGTGCCATGGCTTCCGTCAATAAATAGGAAAGTGTCGACTCAGCACCCCTGTTCGGATTCGGGCCATCCGGGTTAAGACCGTCACAGCAACTCCCGTCGCTCGGATCGGCAAGAGGAGTTCCAAGATCGTTATCGCCGTAAAACCAATTGCGACAGCGACGAACGACTTCACGGTACGTTTCGTCGCCCAACACCCGATAAGCCTCGCGGGCAGCCAAAGCCAGCTTCATCACGTCGACAGGCTGCTGATCCCAATCAGCACGCCGGTCGCTGCTACACCAACCGCGATTGCCGACAGGACGGATGACACCGTTGCTCCCACTCATCTTTGCCGTCAGAAAGTCGAGGCTCTCTTTCGCTACTTTTAACGTTTCATCACGTCCATGATACCGGTACGCCACAAAGAGAGCCCACGGCAGAAGTCCATTGGCGTAGGTGATTTGCGGCTCAAACCACCGCCAATGATCCGTCCGATGCGCGCGGTAAGCGGCGAGCAAACGCTGCTCAAAGACGTCCGCCAAATTGGTGAGGTCAGCCTCGGTGACACCAAAAGGCAAAGCCAAACCGTTATTTCGCTTGGACAACATCAAGCAGCAAGCCGCAAGTCCCCAAGCTTGGCCGCGCAAAAACTGCATCTCGCCGCTCACTGGAAGCGCTCGGCGAAAAATCTCGGCAACGACGCGGCGCCGTGCATCATCATCAAGGCTCACATACGCCGCTGCCGCCGCCCAAATGGATCGGCCCAAGCAGTCATCCGAGTGCGCTTCTGCTTCCGGCGTCCGGTCAAAATGAAAGTTGTTTTGAAACGTGCCGTCCTCTCTCTGTGCCCAGAGCAGAAAGGCTAAATACCGATCGAGCAGCCGGTATAGCCTCCGGCGTTCCCCAGATTCATCGTCTTCAAGCAAATCAAGCCACTCCACGCACGCCCAAATGGCGCGCGCATTATCATCGGTCGAGTATCCTTCACGACGGCGCGGAATGCGCCCAAGGCAATGTTCAATTAATCCCGTATCGTCGGTCAACCGTTCCAAGTGGTCAAACTTAACGGCTGCCGGAGACAACGGACTTCACCTCTCCTTCCAATCGTACTGCCGCTGTTTCCTCACCGCCCTTTTCTCCACAGATTTGTGCAAATAGTTGCACATATTGTTCACCAACGCGCGGCCAATGCGTCGCCTCACCAATCTTCCAAATCCGTTCCTCCCACTGCCGCAAAGCAGCTTCATCAGCCAACAACCGCCGCAGTTGTCGTTCCCATGCTTTTGTGTCGCCGTACGGCAATAATAGGTCTTCGCAACCGCGCAACAAATCGCGGGCATGTTCATATGGCGTTGTGAGGACTGGACGGCCCACGCCGACCGCATAAGCCAAAGTGCCGCTTGTAATTTGTTGCATTCCCGGATATGGGGTGACGTAAAGGTCGCATGCTGTCAAGTAGTCGACTAGTTCCTCTTCGCTGAAATAACGATTAATCATTTGCACATTATTTTCCAACCCAAGGCGGCGAACCATCTCCAGCAGCTCTTCACGATATGCTTCCCCTTCGCGTTTTTTCACTTCAGGGTGCGTCTGTCCGGCGATGACATACAGCGTCTCCGGTACTTCACGAACAACGCCTGGCAAAGCGGCAAGCACCGACTCGATGCCTTTTCCGCGATTAAGCAATCCAAACGTAAACATGACTTTGCGTCCTGCAAAGCCAAGGCGGCGGCGGAGGCGATCCCGTTCCTCGCGGCGCGGCACCGGCGCACCGTGCGGAATGTAGAAGATTTTGCTTTCCGACAAGTTAAACGCTCGAGTTAAATATGGAATCGCCTGACGGTTCATAACTACGATCGCATCGCTCGCAGCGGCGATTTGTTGCTGAATGTGGCGATAAGGCGGTTGAGGATCGGCAAAGATCGTGTGAAACGTTGTAACGAGCGGTTTTTTCAGCGCATGGATAAAATCGAGTATATATTCTCCCGCTTCGCCGCCAAAGATGCCAAACTCGTGCTGCAAAACGACTACCGAAACATCACTGTGATTGACTCTTTCCGCCATCCGAGCGTAAGCGGCGCGATCCTCTGCTGCTAGCGGCCAAAATTTCGGATCGTTCCGGTAAACCGAGTCGTCATCGTTCTCGTTATAAACTACAATCACTGGATCTACATCGCGCCGTTTGCCAGCGATACGCACGCTCTGAAGAAGATGTTCAGTAAACGTAGCAATGCCGCAACGGCGCGGCGGATATGTGCTGACGTAGGCAATCCGCTTCATGCCTGCATCACCTCTCCTGGTTGGTTAATAATTGAATTGTTGAACACTTCGCCGGCCGGCGCCACAGTTCGGTAGCCGAAAATGCTGTTGCTGAGACGGCTGTTGTCGCGCACAACCGAGTAGTCCCAAAGAATAGAGTTCGAACAATGCACGTGAGCGCCAATACGACAATGATCACCAATGACGGCGTATGGACCGATCACTGTTTGGTCACCTATTTTCACGTTATTTCCAATCAAAACCGGCGGTACTAAGAGGACACCAGCACCGAATTCGACGTCTTCCTCCGCCCAAACATCCGGCTGAATTTGACGTCCATGCATGGGCAGAGGAAACCGTCGGTTAAGCACATCCCAATGGACTTGGCGATAACGAGCTGGCGTCCCCATATCGCGCCAATAGCCGCTGCTGACCATGCCGTATACACCGGCACCTTCCTCAATCAAGCGCGGGAACGTTTCACGCTCAATAGAAACTTCACGCTGCGCCGGAATATAACGCATCACTTCCGGTTCAAAGATATACAATCCGGCATTGATTCGGTTGGACGGCGCTTCTTCCGGGCGCGGCTTCTCCACAAACCGCAAAATCCGTCCGCTATTGTCTTGTTCCACTACTCCGTATGATGAAGGATCTTCTACTTTCGTTAGTGCGATGGTGGCGATTCCGCCGTGCTGTCGATGAAAATCTAGGAGAGGAATCAACTGTGGCAAGTGAACGATGTCGGCGTTGACGACCAAAAACCGCTCATCAAGCAATTGC
Organism: Parageobacillus thermantarcticus; assembly: GCF_900111865.1. Classification (GTDB taxonomy): domain Bacteria; phylum Bacillota; class Bacilli; order Bacillales; family Anoxybacillaceae; genus Parageobacillus; species Parageobacillus thermantarcticus. Next base: position 5,663 of record NZ_FOJS01000002.1, read on the forward strand.
TCCGCATTCTTGATGGCTCCGGCCGTACCCATCGGGAACGGTTCAAGAGCGTACTCAATCTTCACTCCCCAACGTCGACCGTCTTCGAAATGCCGACGAATCACATCAGGGTAATGGTGTGCGGCTACGATAAACTGATCAACGCCTTGTTCACGCAGGTGAATGATGAGGTGTTCCAACCATGGACGATTTGCAATGGGTGCCATCGGTTTTGGCAAGTTTTCTGTTAATGGGCGTAGCCGTGTACCTAAACCTCCAGCTAGCAGCAATGCTTTCATTTTGCCATCCCTCCATGGTTTCCAATTTCGTAAAATTTGCTGATTATATTAACAGCCGAAACAACAGATGGAAGAATGAAAAATGAAAGATGAGAACTTTGGTTGTTAGCACTCAATATATCTGGTTGCTAATAATAAGTATACATAATGTTACCCGAAAATGGCAAGTAAAACGCTCTTACTATTGTGCGATATGCTCTCCTCCTCCCTACAAAATGATCGTACCTGCGCCGACATGCATCACCCATTGCTAGTCGAACGCAAAACGAGGGTGGCTAAAAGATGTCTCGCGGTATAATTTATAGATATAATATAATTGCTAACAATACGATTTACGCAAGATGGAGGAAGGTGAAGGACGCCATGTCTTATCCGCTCCCACCATACCGTGTAGGCATCGCCGGTGCAGGCGCTTTTGCTGCGTTCTTGGCCGGCGCGCTCGCGACATTGCCTGAATTTCAATTGACGGCTGTTGCCGGCCGTACTGACGAAAAACGCCAGCGCGTGCTGGCCGCCTATCGCCAACGTCAAGGGGATGTCGCTAGCCCGCGCGAGTACCGGGAAGCAGTCGAGCTTATTCGCGATCCGGATATCGACGTGGTGATTTTGTCGACGCCGCCCCATCTTCACGCTTCGCTCAGCAAACTTGCATTGATGCAAGGCAAACACGTGCTTTTGGAAAAACCAGGGGCGCTGACTGCAGCGGCGCTAAAAGACAATGCCGATCTCGCCACAAAGCAACGGCGTGCGTTCGCCGTCAACCTCGTCTTGCGCTACAACCCGCTGGTGGAAGCAGTCGAATGGATGATCCGCCACCGTCTATTGGGGCGTGTGTATCATGCCAGCCTCCACAACGCTGCACATCGCGTCACACCGGGACATTGGTTCTGGAACCGAAACCAAAGCGGCGGCATCTTTATCGAACATGGAGTTCATTTCTTTGAAGTCGGCAGACACTGGTTTGGCGAGCCTAAAGATGCGCACGGTTTTGCCATCACCGAGGCAAGCGGCGAACAATCGCGCGTGTGGGCGAGCGTGATTCACCTCGGCTGCATGCGTCGTGGCCATGCACGGGAAACGCAATTGCCTACAAAAGAATCAGGCTCCAAATCTTTGAACGAGTACGTACCAGTTCAGTATTACCATGGATTCACAATGGAGAAGGACGCTCCTGAGTCGACGCAGTGGGAAGTCCACTGCGCTCAAGGGCGGATTGTGCTCGAAGGCTGGATCCCTCAACGTCTGTACGTCGAGGGCATGCTCACAGAAGAACAGGCGAAGCAGATCGACGCCCTGCTTGACACCGTGCCGATGCAGCCAAGAGCGGACGCTTACGAACAAGTGCGAGCATGGGCCGCATCGCGATTGTCTTCCGATGCGCCTACGTCTGATCATCGATCCTCTTCTTTCATTTCCCGCCTGCCATATCGGCGGACGTTATCATTGTCTGATCGACAAGGATGGTACGAAGCGATGGCCCAAGCCCGCTTCTTGGACTTATGTCGGATGATCCAAGATCCGAACTGGAGCGGGTTAGTGACGCTTGATGACGCCATTGCTGACTTAGCTTTGGCTGAATCTTGCACTGCTTCAGAATCATGGCAGGAGGGCTAATCGCAGTACTCTTCGCCGAACAATCTATGATTCTCTCTACCATTCTTCATTGGGCATCATCCGAAAAAATTTGCTTGTCTGTCGCGCAAAAAAAGCCGCCAACCATCAGAAAACGATTGGTTGGCGGTTTCTAATTTTTATCATTCTGGCGCTAGAAATCGAAACATCGCTGCCTTCCTAAAAAACCGCTTTCTTTTTTTCATGGCAGCGAATAAGCACAAAGCTTTTTCCTCTTTCATTCTATCAGAAATCGGCATTGTTTTTCTTTTCAGAAAAGCAAAACAGCATCATTCATATCGTTATTTTATCCATTTCACACTATCTTTTTTCTCTTCATTGACTAACAGTTGAAATACATCCGGCCTTGAGTAGTGGCCGACCACATCAAAATCAAATTGACTATAGGCGATGTCACGCAAATCCAAATCAGCGATAAGAATGTCTTCCTTGCCATAGACAGGTTCCTGAACATAATTTCCCAATGGGCCGACGATCGCGCTTCCTCCAACGCACATCTCATGAGGGACTGACGCCAGTTCTTCATAGCAGGCTAAATCCGTAGGATACATATCCTTCGTGACATACTGATTGCAGGATAGCACGAAACATCTTCCTTCCGCGGCAATATGGCGAATCGTAGACTGCCAGAGTTCTCTAGCATCTGCCGTCGGCGCGATATAAATTTGGACTCCTTTGGCGTACATCGCAACTCTCGCCAACGGCATATAGTTTTCCCAACAAACGAGCGCCCCTATTCTTCCGTACGGCGTATCAAAAACAGGCAAAGTGCTTCCGTCCCCCTCCCCCCAAATGATTCGTTCAGAAGCTGTAGGTTTTAGCTTTCGGTGTTTTCCAAGCAAAGTGCCGTCTGGTCCAAAAAATAAAACACTGCAATAAAGAGTGCCTCTACTAAACTCGTTATCTCTCTCAACAACACCAATAACGAGATAGACTCCTGCCTTACGGGCTGCTTCTCCTAACATTTCGGTCGTTTCACTTGGCACAGTTACGGAATTTTCCCAGTAACGGAGCCAGTCTTTTCGCCCTTCTGGCGAACGGCTTCCAACCCTCGTTCCAAAAGTAAGCCCTCTTGGATACGCAGGAATAAAAGCTTCTGGAAATACGATGATATTCGCGCCTTTTTCAGCAGCTTGTTTCGTTAATGAAATCGCCTTTTCCGTACTTGCTGTTCGATCCATAATCACGGAAGCCGCTTGCACGACAGCTACGCGCACATGAGATTGTTTGTTCGCCATTTTAAACTCTCCTCTTTTTTATTGTTCTTTTTGTTAATTATTCTTCATTTCGAAAAATAATCCTTTATCGTTTTGAAAACATTATTTTTACTTTTCTGTAAATTTAACGGTAATATAACCATCTTTTTTTTCATTCAAAACAAGAAAAAAGAGGCACTAACTTTTGTCATGAAACAGTTAGTGCCTTCTATGGCCGATGGCGGCAAAGCGATATTCTCCATGCATGGATCAACGATGACGCGCATGCGATTAATTATGACCATTTTTCCCATTGCCCGTTGTCCGGGTCAATGGAAACTAAACGGAGCCATCCGTTTTGCACTTTTTGTCGGAAATGAGGATCGTCTTCGAGCAAGCGCTCGATATATTGCCGCGGCGCTTCGATGATGACGAGCAAGCGAAGCGGCGAATGGAACATTTCATGGTCGGACGCCATTACCGACTGCCACGGAAGCCCAGCAAGCAGGTCGCTCGCGTTTCCTTGCATGACTCCGATTCCCGCGGTGATCGTTTGCGTTGTTTTGCTGCCGCTTCCGTAGTAATGCGGAGCGACGGTCGATGCGTAATATTGCAAGTTGATCCATTGCGCAACAGTCACCGGACCGGCGATAATGTTTGCCAGCGACTCTTCAGACGGATCCTCGCGCCAGTCATAGCTATGCAAAAATACTTTTCCTTCTAAATCGCAATGCTTCGTTAGCTGACGGCGCCCAATAATAAACGCGGCATTCCCCGCGAGCCCCCATTCCGGACGGATTTCGCTCCAGTCTTCCGCGCGGCGGCGCGCCTCGGCAAGCGGATCTTTCGTTTTGCGGCCCAATCCCGGCAATTTCGCCAACCGCTCATTATTTGCGTTGCGGCTTACTTCTTCTAACTTTCCTTGCAACATCTCAAACGCGTTTTGCGCCGCTTCCGAAAGCGCCGGCACATACAGCCAGCGAAGCTCATCGACCGTTGTCAGATGCTCGGCTGCAACAAAAACGGTGTCTTCGGGAATAACGATGCCTTTCTTTGCAAGACCTTCGCGAACTTCTTTTCGGTTGCAAAGCGCGGCGAACACCCGTGCATTGAATCCTCCCGCTGCTCCGCCGCATGCGCCGCAATCAAGCGAAGAGGCGTAAGGATTGTTCGTCGTTTCGCTTTCATGACCGCAGACAACGACAAGCGGCGCAAAGCGGCTTGTAAGCCCCATTCCTTTTAGCAGGCGATAAACGTACCGCACTTTTTCTTCAGCGGAAAAACCTACAGGAAGATCCGCTGCTTCCAATGAAGATTCCCGATCAAGCGAAAGTTCTGTTTTCGGCTTTTGCGACCAATTGTCTAAAAACTGACGAAAGGCACGGCCCGCTCCGCTCGGTGCTACACTTCGGGCAAGGGTGTGCAAACCGAGCCACGGCCCGCTCATTTCTGGAAGCAACAAACTTGCCATCAAATGCTGTTTCATTTTTTTAAACGTATGGCTAAGCGAAAGCGGAACGCTACGCCGGCTGCGGTATTCTTTGATAGTTGCTGCTGATGCATATTCGCGAACTTCGTGCAACGGTTCTACGATCGCTGGACAAGAAGCGTGCGCATAGCCGCTGTCCAGCTCGCGCGTCTTGATAGGAAGGCCGAAAAAACCGGCGCACCCGTATGTTTCGAACGACCCTGCCTGCTCTAAATGGCGCCGGAAAGGCTCGGAACGAACATCGATACAAAAAATAAGCTGGGCGATCGCTTGTTTTTGCTCGTTGTTTGGAGAATCAAACGCAATCTTCTCCTTTAGCTGCGCCTCTTGCGTATCTTCCCACGCTTCTAGCCAAAGTTTGCCGCGAACAATCTTATCAAAGCGATCAGCCAAAGATAACCGCGCTTGCTGTTCCGCTTGTGGCAAGCGCATCCATTCTTCCGGCGTCAATCCTCCCCAATGCATCCAAGCCGCAAGAAGCGGAAGAAGAAGCGTTTCATCGTCCTCTTTGTATTGCGCAATTGGCAAATAAGGCGCAATCAACGCCCATTCGAGCGAAAGGCGAATGGCTAAATAATCCACAAGCAGCAAATGCGCTTGGCCGGACTGCTGCGAACGCCATTGTAGCATTCCTGCCCATCCCGGCAAGGAAAGAAGATGCGCTTCCAAATAGTCTTTCATCGCTTCATGCGGTATACCAAGCATCATTAACGCCTGACGCAATGCGTCTTCGGCATTTGCCGGCAAATCTTTCAAGCGTTTGCGCTGCTGTTTATTTAATGATGGGTCGTCGATCACCAGTTTCCGCCATGCGTAGTAAAACCCTTTTTCCCGATATGGAAGCGGCCATGAAGCTTGCGATTCATCTAAAAATAATTTGCACCATTTAATCATATGGTGGTCAAGCATACGCGCCCATTCCCCTTCTCCCTGTTGTTCAAGAAGAAGGCTTAGCGGTCGGATTGGTAAACGTGTTGCATCTTCGGGCAATCGCATGCCTTTTGCTTTCGCTGCCAAGCTTTTTAACTGCGGAGATGTTAACACTTGATTTGGAATTTCTTCATGCCAAAGCGCGGCGCGGCAAAAACGTTCCGCTTCCTCGCGCGGCAACGCCAGCGATTGCTCATCCAGCCAGCGCTGCAGCCGTATTTCCAAAAACTTTAGATTCAATTCCCCTTTCCGCTGAGCCGCTCGCAACATGGACATGCTTGGATAAATATCAATATTTTGCATTGCTTTTAAACGGCGCGCCACTTGCTCAAACGGAAGATTTTCTAGCCCCAGCCACGGATGGCGAGCGATAAACGTGGCAATCGGCCAAAGCGGGGCGATTGCTTTGCTGGCATTTTGAACAAGTTCGTCCACATCGATGACCGCCGCAGCATCTTCTGCCCGTTGCTTGCGTACGTTCGGACGTTCGAGCGATGCGATTGTCGTGTTCATCCATTAACGACCTCCTTCTGCAAATAATCGGCAAGATAACGCGGATGGCTTTCCATCGACTTTAAGCGCGGTTCGCCCATATGGACGAGCCACATATACAATCGCGCAAACACGTGAGATGAACGATGGGTGGAAAGCCATATGCTCGCCAATCCGCCGGCTGCTAGCATCAAGACAGCTGTCGCCTCCGTAGCAACGGAGATACTCGAATTAGGTGGCACCGTTTTATGCAAAAGCATCATCAGACCCCCATGCACCGCTCCAGAAGCGAAAGCCGCCCCTGCCAATACAAGCAGGCTAGTCATCCGTCCATTCTCAAAAGCAGCGAGCCGCTCCCACGCAAACGCCAGCGACCAGCCGAGAATAAGAGCGCTCAGCCATTTTGCGTTTTCTTCCGGCGACATAAGCAAAAACGTTACCCCTACGATAAGGCCGCCCACCGCTCCGGCAAACCGCCATGTTTTGGACAATCTTTGCGATAGACGGATCGTTTGATTCGGATGCGGCACGACTGAACCGGATTGCAAAAATAACGTTGCTTTAAACAAACCGTGCAACACTAAATGAATTACCGCCGCCACATAAGCGCCTAACGCACATTGAATGAGCATCAATCCCATTTGCGCCATCGTGGAGGCAACTAATTGCCGTTTGTAATCAACTTGCACGAAACTAATCCCAGTACCGATCAGCACCGAAATGGAAGCGAGAACAATCAGCAACATTTGTGATACATCGCCGTTGAATAGCGGAGAAAATCTTGTCAGCAAAAGACCGCCTGCATTGACCAATCCAGCGTGCATAACCGCGGAAATCGGCGTTGGCGTCACCGCGGATTCCAACAGCCAGCGCTGAAACGGCCATTGCCCCGCCGGGATGATCGCCGCCAAAACAAGCAGCACATTCAGCCCTGTTTTTTCCCACCATTCGAGATGGCGGATGCTTTCTGACGATAAAGCAAGCGACAGCCGCCAATGTCCCGTTGCGCTCCATAACCATAAACCAGCGACAAACAAGGCAAGCCAGCTTAATGAAAATACGGCGGCCATGCGCGCCGCTGTCATTCGCGCCGGACGCCATTCTTTTTTTAACCGTGTTAGTTGTGTCAGCCCCAATAACGGCAAGCCCCAAAAGAGAATAAGCAAACGAATATCGTTGCCTAGCCATGTCAGCGCCGCGGCGCTAACGGTAAACGTAAGCAGTGTAAAATACTTTCGATACGCGCGGTCGCCATGCAAATAATGAAGGCAAAAGCGCTCGATGATCCAGCCGAGCGTCAAAATAAACAGCGCCATAAACCAGCCGAGCATATCGGAACGCCATAATCCAACTACAGCGTGATGATTAGCAAAAATCAGCCCTGCTAACGCCACGGCGATCGGCAACAGCATCATTCCTACGTGCACCCGCACATAGCTTAGCGGCACACGCCGATCCAACAGCAATAAAGAACTGATAAGAACCATTCCTACCGCTGCGAATAACAAGATGAACCAAACCAACCCAAATCCCCCTCTCTTTTCCGCAACAAAAAAACCGGCTATGTCACCTTCATCCATCGTGCTTCCTTTTTAAAAGGACACACGAATGGCATCGAGTGTACATAGCCGGTTTATCTTCAACGAGCCTATAAGGCCTTTTGAAGATCTACCAAATTGTACATATTCCACTATTCGGTTTACTTTCAACCACTCCGCCACAAACGGACTGTTTGAAAGTCTACCGAACTGCAGAAAATTCAAATTTTATTTGTATGTTATTTAATCTAATATGGAAACATATTGTTTGTCAATACTTTTCCGCTCTTGTTCTAAGTTTTTCACTTTTGCCACAGAAACAAACGATGACCGCCACACGCTAATGCATGCAATCTGCCGCATAGCGGATGAAAAAAATCGGTAAAAAAGCTGGCGGCATTGCAACCAGAAGCGGCTGTTACAGGACATGGAGCGCCAGTATCAGGGAAAAAGCTTCGAAAAGGGGTTGGCAAAGCTAGCGCGCGATTTTGACCGCATCGCCGTGCCGGATTACGGAAAATACGTTCATTAACGGATCCGCCTCCTGCAAACAGACAGGAGGCGCTACTTTTATTAGTGATATGCGTAATTAAATAACACATACGCTGCAACGAGCACTCGTTCCCATTCTTCGTATCCTTCGTTTACGCGAAACGTATAGCGCCAGCGCAGCTGCCGCGGACGTTTCCCTTCCGCAATCAATTTTCCATCTAACCACACTTCTGTGCGAGAAACCAATTCCGGTGACTGAAAAAACAACGTTTTTCCCTGTATCTCCACAATCATCCGCTCGCGCAGTTTCAATTTGTTTCTCCATGAATAATCCGTACGCGCAACTGCGACAACCGCGCCGTTTTGCACAATATGCCATACATCATTCACACGAAACAACTTTTCACGCTGCTCTATGATTTGTATAGACGTTCCGTCGGCAAATGCAAAAGACAAATTTAAATACCACTGATTTTGATCGGACAAAATGCTATTGGCAATACGCTGCCATGGACATGGAAAGAAGCGCCAAAACTCCCCCATCTTTTTGGTTCCCTTAAACAAACGCTTTTTTCCCGTCCAAAATCGTTCCGCTATATGCGTATGCCAAACATCTTCGTCCTCCGCTTCTTCATACCTAGCATCAAGTCGATTAAGCCATCGTTCGATTCCCCAAATCAACAGGGCGCCGCCTAAAAAACAAGAAGCAATAAGCAACTGCTTCCACTCCCATTCTCCTAAAACGAAAAAACGCAAAGCGATTCCAATCGATGCAGCGGCGAAAAACAACAGCAGCTTTTCCAAAATGTTCCTCCCCCCTCGAAATGGTGGCAGACGAAAGGCAAATGATTTTACAATTTATTTATTTTATTATTTAATAATTAATATAAAAAATGTCGTTAAAGGAGTGAGTTTATGTCCATTTACAATTATGAAGTGAAAAAACCGAACGGAGAAACGGTTTCTTTATCTGATTACAAAGGGAAAGTGTTGCTCATTGTGAATACAGCGAGCCGCTGCGGATTTACACCACAATTCCAAGATTTGCAAAAATTATATGAAAAATATCATGAACATGGCTTTGAAATTCTCGGTTTTCCGTGCAATCAGTTTGGCGGGCAAGAGCCGGGAAGCAGCCAAGATGCCGTTGCTTTCTGCCAACGAAATTACGGAGTGACTTTTCCTATTTTTGCTAAAATTGAAGTAAACGGCGATAACGCCCACCCATTATTTCAATATTTGAAAAAAGAAGCCCCATTCAAAGGGTTTGATGAAACAAGCGCGAACGGAAAAATTCTAAAACTGATGATTATGGAAAAAAACCCGGAATGGTTGGTTGGGGATGAAATCAAATGGAACTTCACCAAATTTCTCATTGATCGTAACGGTAAAGTAGTTCGCCGATACGAACCAATTGAAGAGCCGATCGACTTTGAACAAGACGTCGCAGCGCTTGTCAACGCATAAAAAAGCACAGGTGTTTCCATTATTCGCCGAAAAAAACAGCCCACTTTTGTGGGCGCAAACGGCGAATATCGCCGCCTCATTAACTGTCGGCGTGTTAGGTTAGCACACGACCCTCTCACAGTAAACAGAAATATCTCCATCTCGATTCCCGATCGATTACTAAGTAATTTTCGATCCCGTCCAGTAAACTAGATTGTGGAAAATAAAATCGCGTGTTGTTTTTGCTACCATTCCGGGACTTCATTTTCCCGACCAACGAAGCAAGGCTTTTTATCCGCAAGAGATTCCTAGGTGTGTTTCAACAAAAAAAGTCCGGATTCCTTTTCAATCACATTTGTAGCGGCTGCTTGATAACTTGCTGCCAAAGGTTTAACGGCTAAAATCTCCCCGACTTGAAAATCGAATATAACAGCCATACAAACATCAGTGTCGCTACGCCAAAACCAATCTCGATCGCCGGGATTTTCCACAACAATGTAGATTGCCTTCCCATCGAAGAACCGATAATAATCCCCACCATAATAATGCTGAAAGACAATAAAACAATGCTAAACGATAAGCGATTGCTGATTTGATCTAATTTTTTCAAAAAATGGTCCAGCTCAGGGACGTCGATCTCAAGATGAAGTTTTCCTTGTTTGATTAAAGAAGTTAATTCTTTCATGTTCTTTGGAAAGCCAATCAGCATTTCTCCATAATCGGAAACGCGTTTCCATACGACTTCCGCTACGTTTTTCGGGCGCAATCGCTCTTTTAACAGCTGACGCCCGAACGGTTCGGCAATATCGAGGATGCTGAAATCAGGATCAAGTTTTTCCACCATTCCTTCCACCGTCAGCAACGTTTTTCCTAATAACGTTAAATCTCTAGGAATGCGGATGGAGTGGCGAAACGCTACGCGGAACAGGTCGTTGACAGCTTCGCCAAGACTGATTTTGCTTAACGGAACATGGTAATATTTTTCTCTTAACTGTTCTACATCATCGCGCAGCTGCATCAAATTCACATCATCCGGCACCAATCCCATTTGGCAAATCGATTTAATGACCCCATCTGTACTTTGCTGCATTAGAGCAATAACCAATGAAGAAAAATGATATTTCATCTCAGGATTCAGCCGCCCTACCATTCCGAAATCGATAAACGCGATCACTTCTCTAGGCAGCACCAACACATTTCCGGGGTGGGGATCCCCATGGAAAAAGCCTTCGATAAAAATTTGCTGAAAGATCGCCTTCGCTAGACGCTCCGCCAGCTTTTTCAGATTATAGCCATTTTGCTTCAGTCGCTCTAGTTCATTGAATTTGACGCCTTCCACATATTCCATCGTTAATACCTTTTTGGTGGAATACTCCCAAAACACTTTCGGAATATAGATGTTCGGGTCATTTTTGAACTGATTCGAGATTTTCTCGGCGTTGCGCGCTTCGATCGTATAATCAAGTTCTGCTCGCAGAGAACGCGAAAATTCATCGACCATATCGCGAATTTGATACCGTGCGGCCCATTCAAGCCGACGTTCAGCAAGAATAGCTAAATCTTGAAGAATTTCCAAGTCTGTCTCAATCATGTTGGCGATGTTCGGACGTTGAATTTTGACAGCCACTCTTTCACCTGAATGCAAGATCGCCTGATGAACTTGCCCGATCGAAGCGGCGGCGAGTGGAACATCCGCAAACTGGCGAAAAATTTTATTTAAGTCATCCCCTAATTCTTGCTGAACGATGTTGCGCACTTCTTCAAAAGAAAAAGGTGGAACTTGATCTTGTAATTTTTCCAATTCACGGATAATCTCTTCCGGAAGCAAATCGGGGCGCGTACTTGCGATTTGCCCCAATTTCACGAAGGTCGGACCTAATTCTTGCAGAACAAGCCTAATTCGTTCGCCAGTGGTTTTTGCCTCTTTTTCTTTCGCATCAAAAAACATCTTTTGCGGGAGGGAGAGGAACGGAGCGAATCCTATTTCTTCGACTACGATTCCAAATCCATGACGAATCAACGCAATGGCAATGTCACGGTAACGGCTCATATGGCGCATCCTTTTCCCAACCATCCATCCGCCCTCCTTTAATGGCAAGAACCTTTTTAAACTTCCTTCGTCTATTCGTCACTTTTTTCTAAATTCTCAATTCGCTGTTCCAATTTTCGAATATCCTCTTTTGTCGCCAAATCCAGTTTGTCCACCATTTGTTTGAGCTGTTCGTGCACAATACGCTGCAATTCCGCTTTTCTTTCTTCCTTTTGCCGAATCCACTGATCCATAATATCCTTCGCCTCTTCCAAAGATAATTCCCCTTTTTTCACCAACTCATCGACAAACTTTTCTACTTGTTCCTTACCTATCACAGCCAAACCGAGACCAAATGCCAACCATTTTTTCATAAAAGCCATTTTTCCATATCCTCCTCATATTTGTTTTTATTTAGTTAATTTTATCATCTCATAAAATCGGCACCACTTGCAACAAACTGAATGTCATTACTTTCGCACCAACATAAAACATTTCTGGAAATTTACTATTACTCAATGCTCGATATAGTGAAATGGTGCCAACAAACACGATCTAGCTTGGGAGTTTGGAATATTTTTATCAGCATCTCCATTCTCCCGCCATTTGCAAAAATAAACAATATGTACGCACCAAAAGCACCCGAACCTATCTTTCGCTTCTTTTCTTCTCTCTCACAGAAAAACGGATAATTTTCTTGTCATGACAAACGAAGTATGAGTATAATAAAATTGATGGCATAAAATAAAACGGACATTGGCGGCAACCAATGTCCCATCGATACACAGCTTACTGCAAGAAGTGCAGTGGCCCGAAAATTTTGGGAGAGTAACCTACCCTAACTTGGGCCTAGCAGGGTGGGTTACTTTTTATCTTTAGAAACAGCGATTACTGCTACAATCAAAGATGCAAAAGAAATCATTAATGTCAATGCATCTGTAACAGTAATCATCAGCAGCACCCCCTCTCTTCAAGGGAGTAGCCACTGCCCACCCTGCATGCAGCTGTGCATGTTTATTATATCATAAATTCCAGAAAACACGAATATATATTCGTATTTTTAATATAAGGCAGGCACTGCTTTCAATTGCAAAATTATTGTACCGTAGACCCCGACCAACATGAAAAAATTTGCGAACTGGCCATATACTTATCTGCATCATTCAACGATTTGCCATAACTGCCTCAAAATGATAAGCAACAAGAAACTTTTCCTCTCCTCTTACAGCCGTTGAAACTCCGGCGTTTCCATCAGGCGCGCGAAAAATCGCTGTTTTGCTTCCCGATACGCTTCCATGCTTTTGCCTTCATATGCCTTTTTCAATTCGTCGTATTCCGCTCTGTACGTGTCATTTGCAAGCAGCACCTCGCGAAATTTCCAAAAAACGTCGAGCTCGGAACCAATGACGGTTAGTTGGACACCTAATGGCGGGTCGAGCGTATCATCTTGAAAAGCGCGGAAATAATCCGTCTGCACGCTTCCTTCGTTGATCTCATATAAAGTGGATAGCTTCTCAACAGCCGTGGTAAACAATTCTGCAGGAACCCGAACTTGAATGTCAAGGTCTCCTTTGGTAAGGCTGTTGGGAATCGTCGTGCTTCCGACATGCTGCACGTCCGCTTCCGGCAGCAAACGCAAAATTTTTTTCTTCTGTTTCAAAAATGTCTTTTCTGCTTGTTGGTAAAACGGCTCGTTTCCCGTCGTCGCAATCAAATGAACGCAGGAAATATGCTGCAGCTGATCAAGCAAATCTTCCACAATTGCTTTTCCGATGCCGCATCCTTGAAAATCGCGGTGAACGACGACATCGTAAATCGCCGCATTAAACACGCCATCGGAAAGCGCGCGGCCGAATCCGACGATGCGGCCGTCACAAAAGGCAAGTGTAATGATATTGCTTGCTTGAAATACCTGCTGGATGACTTCTTCCGTATGTTTTGTCCAGCCGATGGATTCGTACACATCTTTCATCTCCTGCCAATTTGCTCTGGATAAATCTCTATAGATGCGAAAGTTCACCGTGATCCCCCTCCATTTTTGAAATCATTTCTTTTTCAAGCACATTTGCAGCCGTCATTGCTTTTGTGCGGTACGTTTGTAATATCCGTTGCCAAACAATAGATATTATTGAAAAAAATGGTTCCGTCATGAACAATGATAAAACTTCAAAATGCAGCGAACGATATTTTCTGCGCCATTTGCACCTATTCGTTTATTCGATACGTATCCGGTTGTTTCCTGCCAAATAGTTGCATACACTACTTTCTCGCCGTATTATTTTATACAAACAAATACATAAAGAAAGGGTGCACACGGATGGCAAAACAACTGCCGCCAGGCCAGTTTGAAACGGAAAAATGGCCGATTCTCCATGAGGGGGATGTCTATCAATTTGATGAATCAACATGGGAATTCCGCTTATTTGGGGATGTGAAAGAAGAAGTCTCTCTTTCCTATCAGCAAGTGATGGAGCTGCCAAAAACGATAGCGACGATCGATATGCATTGTGTGACGACATGGTCGAAGTTTGATACAACGTTTGAAGGGATCGCTTTTCGCGAATTTTTGCGCTTTGTCGAACTGGAGCCGGATGTGAAGTACGTGAAAATTCACGGCTATTTAAACGGAGACCGCTTCGGCTATTCGGCGAACCTGCCGCTTGAAGCGCTCATGGGCGATGACGCGTTGTTTGTGTACCGCTGGAAAGATAAACATCATGACTGGCAGGATATTTCCCCAAAACATGGCTACCCGCTCCGCTTTATTCCGCCTGCATCTTTTTATTTATGGAAAGGAGCAAAATGGGCGTCGGGCATCCAGTTTATGAAAAAAGACGAGCCGGGATATTGGGAACAACGGGGCTATTCGATGACCGCCAATCCATTTAAAGAAGAACGGTTTGCCGATCAAGCCGGCACGTTGAAGTGGTGGTGACAGAACTTTCCGAACGAAAAACGAGGACCACTTCACTCAGGAAGGGTCCTCTTATTATGACTAAACATGATGGACTGCTGTTTGTTTTTGCAGCCACTGACTGAGCCGTACAAACAAAAGCATAAAGACAATGGCAATCATGGAGCCTTTTACCGCATTAAACGGCAAGATGGCAGAAATGATGAGCGCTTTTGTTTCCGGAGCGCTCATTGCCGGAGCGCCTAAAAAAATCGTATATGCCGGCAGAAACACGTAGTAGTTCAATACGCTCATCACCAGCGCCATTACGGCAGTGCCAGCGGCCAATCCAAGCAGCATGCCTTTTTTCGATTTTGTTTTGTGGTACACATAATACGTCGGCAAAATAAACGTAATCCCGGCCATGAAGTTAGCGATATGCCCGATTGGAACGCCGGTAGGGCTGCCGACTATGAAATAATTTAGCACGTTTTTTAGCAATTCCACGAACACTCCCGCCAGCGGTCCGTACAGAAGCGCGGCGATCAATGCTGGAACGTCGCTGAAATCGACCAATAAAAAGTTTGGAAATGGCGGAAGCGGAAAGTTTAACAGCATCAGCAAATATGAGACGGAGCTATATACTCCAATCAAGACAAACGCGCGAACATTCAGCTTTTTCATGTCTATTCTCCTCCCCTTCTCGTGATTCATCCTCACAAGAAGAAGGTTGCCGCTTGAGCATCAAATAAAAAACCCTTAAGTTTCACACTTAAGGGAGAAAAAGGCAAACTCAAACAGACGTTCGAACGCGCACCATTCGAACGCCGGCAAACCTTCATCTTCTCCCATCCAGACTATACTGTCGGCTCCGGATTTGCACCGGATCGTGCCTATACGGCTCGCGGGCTGAGAAGCACATTCGCTTCATCACCGCCGGTCGGGAATTTCACCCTGCCCCGAAGATGAATCCACATTATTTTTTTAACATTGTACCATTTTCATGGACATTGCGTCTACCATCTAGCTTACACAAACAGGAAACTCATCTTTGTCATACTGTATTTCCTATCGCCAACATCGCTTTTCATTTTTATGATAAAATAAAAGAGGAAAAAGATAGCAAATGTAAGGAGATGACGATCATGAAGGAAGAAATTATTGAACGTTTCACAAAGTATGTTCAAGTCAATACCCAGTCTGATCCGAACAGCGATACTTGCCCTTCCACTCCCGGACAGCTCGATCTTGGCAAGATGTTGGTGGAAGAATTAAAAGCAATCGGCATGGAAGAAGTGACGATGGACGAAAACGGATATGTGATGGCAACATTGCCGGCAAATACCGAGAAAGAGGTGCCGACGATCGGCTTTTTAGCACATATGGACACGGCGACCGAATTTACTGGCGCCAACGTAAAGCCGCAAATCGTCGAAAATTATGACGGCGGCGATATCATTTTAAACAAAGCGTTACATATTGTCCTTTCTCCAAAAGATTTCCCTGAACTTTCCAACTACAAAGGCCATACACTTATCACTACCGACGGCACGACATTGCTTGGCGCGGATAATAAAGCGGGAATCTCGGAAATTATGACGGCGATGTCCTACTTAATCCAGCACCCGGAAATTAAACACGGCAAAGTGCGCGTCGCGTTTACGCCAGATGAAGAAATCGGCAGAGGCCCGCATAAGTTTGATGTCGCTAAATTTGGCGCTAAATTTGCCTACACGGTCGACGGCGGCCCGCTCGGCGAATTGGAATACGAAAGCTTTAACGCCGCAGAAGCGAAAATCACGATCAAAGGGAAAAACGTCCATCCGGGGACGGCCAAAGGCAAAATGATCAACTCGATGAAAATCGCAATGGAATTTCATCGCCAGCTTCCTGCCAACGAAGCTCCTGAGCATACGGAAGGATACGAAGGATTTTACCATTTGCTTTCCTTCCAAGGAAACGTCGAAGAAACAACGCTTTATTACATTATCCGCGACTTTGACCGCCAGCAATTCGAAGCGCGCAAAGCGAAAATGCAGGAAATCGCGGCAAACTTGCAAAAAACGTACGGAAAAGAGCGGATTGTGATCGAGATCAAAGACCAATATTATAACATGCGCGAAAAAATCGAGCCGGTCCGCGAAATCGTCGATATCGCCTATGAGGCGATGAAAAACTTAAATATTGAACCGAAAATTACGCCGATCCGCGGCGGCACCGACGGTTCGCAGCTATCTTACATGGGGCTGCCGACGCCAAACATTTTCACCGGCGGCGAAAATTTCCATGGCCGCTATGAATATATTTCCGTCGATAACATGATCAAAGCGACGAACGTGATTATTGAAATTATCAAGCTGTTCGAGCAAAAAGCGTAACAGAAAAGCTGGTTCCAACTTCGTTTTGGAACCAGCTTCGTCTTTACCGCAACTTTTGTATGCGCCCTTCGATGCGAGCGGCAAACGGCTGCGGAAGCTGTTGAATATAAGCAGCGATGAGCGCATCCAAATCGACCGGTCCTGCCTCGCGGTTTTTTCCTTCTGTCAATACCGTAAAGTGATCCCCTCCATCAGCGAGAAAGCTGTTTACCGCAACGGTATATTCCGCATTTGGATCGAGTTTCGCACCATTTGGCAAATAAATATCAACAACTTTGTCCCCTATCGGTTTGCTTGCGTCCCAAGTATACGTGAGGCCGGAAATTTGCAGCATGCGCGTTTGATTCGGCTGCCATTGTTGGTTCAACAGTTTGCGGATTTGTCCTCCCGTAAGCGTCATTTTTACTAATTGATTGCCAAATGGCTGCACGTTATACAGCTCTCCCCATGTCACTTCCCCTTGCTCAATATCAGCACGAATGCCGCCAGGATTCATAAAGGCGAAGTCGGTTTTCAGCGCCGACCGCTGCGCGTCCGCAATCAAATTTCCTAATGCCGACTCACCGCTTGCATTTTGTTTGCTGGTAATCGTCGTTTGCGCTGTGCCGACGACTTGGTTAACAATCGGCGCGACCTTTTCTTCATACTTGCCGATTAGCTTCGCAATCTCCGCATCCGGCTTGATGCCGTCTTGATAAGTAGTCACGATTTCCGCTTTTTTCGCAACAATGTCTTTTGTTCGCGGGTCAATTTTTACATCCACATCGGAAAAAGCGGTCCCGTAAGAATATGATTGCACAAGCAACTTGCCGTCCACTTCCGCATTTAAATACGCATGATTATGGCCGGCAAAAATAACGTCTACTTCATCATCGACTTTTTTCGCAATGTCTACCACTTCTCCATTCGCATTGGAACCATCTTTATTGGAAACCCCCGGATTATGGGCGAGGACGACGATCGCACGCACCCCGCGCCGTTTTAGCTGTTTTGCCGCTTCGTTAATCGCTTTCGCTTCATCTGTAAACGAAACCCCCGCCACACCGCTTGCATCTACAATGCTTGGCGTATCGGACAAGACGACTCCGATAAAGCCAATCGGCATCCCGTTTACTCTTTTGATGACATAAGGCGGAAGAAGCGGTTTGCCTGTCTTTTTGTCGACCACGTTCGCGCTCACATATGGAAAATCCGCGCCACGAAAATATCCGGTTGTTAGATGTATCCCGCCGTAAATGAGGCGAAGCATTTCGTCGACCCCTTCATCAAATTCATGGTTCCCGAGCGTTCCGACATCAAAGCCTAGTTTATTTAAAAATTCGATCGTTGGCTCATCTTGCAGCAGCGCCGATACGGGCGAGCTAGCCCCAACCGCATCCCCCGCGTGCACAAGAAGCGTATTTTTGTTTTCCGCTTCCCGCTGCTTCAAATAAGCGGCTAAATAATCCGCGCGCCCGACCGCTTTTCCCCCGACGTTTCTTGTGACATCAAGCTGTCCGTGAAAATCGTTAATGCCTAGCAATTGCACATCAATATAGCGATGTGGATGCGCATCCGTTTTTACGCCGCCAGCTTTTCCATCCGCAAAAACGGTTCCGGAAGCGAGCGTAGCCGATAACATTAATGCAGGGAAACCCACTTTTAGCCATTTAGAGGAAAATCTCATTTCATTATTGCCCCTTTCCTTGTTTTTCTACCTATCATGAAAAATAATAGCGACAAACTGCTTATTTTCTGCGAAAATATTGTAAATTTTTTATAAATTTGTATAGCTTTTTTTCTAGTTTATACAACATTCATTCGTCCAAATCCTAACGTTGTATCAAATCCGGCTCCTAAGTCCAGTGGGGAAAAAAGCTTCGTGCGTTTACTTGTTACATAAATTCCCGCACTTCATCCATTCATTCAATGATAAGCGGTTGTAGCTTCCAATCATCGCTTGTTTTATCCTAACCATGCATAACAAAAAATCATGAATGCAAAAATACATTATATAAAAAGGAGTGTTAAACGTCATTCTCACCGATGTCGATGAAATCGGCGACGATATGCTAACAAATCCGCATTCACAGCTTATTAGTTTTACTGGTTCGACCGCCGTCGGCAAACATATCGGCGCGATTGCGGGCGGAATGTTAAAACGCGTCGCACTCGAACTTGGCGGCAACAACCCGTTTATCGTTCTCGCTGATGCCAACGTCGACCGCGCTGTTGATGCGGCGATATTCGGCAAGTTTATCCACCAAGGGCAAATTTGTATGATTATTAACCGCATCATCGTCCATCAAAACCATTATGACGAGTTTGTCGAAAAATTCGTCGAACGGGCGAAAGCGCTTCCCTATGGCGACCCGCGCGATCCAAAAACAGTCATCGGCCCATTGATTAACGAAAAACAAATCGAAAAAGCATTGGCGATCATGGAAGAAGCGAAAAAAGAAGGAGCGAAAATGGCGCTTGAAGGAAAGCGGATCGGCAACATTTTAACACCGACGGTATTCATCGATGTCGATAATCACAGCAAACTCGCGCAAACCGAATTGTTCTCTCCGATCGCGACCATCATTAAAGCCGCATCTGACGACGAGGCGATCGCGATGGCGAACGACACCGAATACGGTTTAAGTTCAGCGATTTTCACCGAAGATGTAAGCGAAGGCGAACAACTCGCCTTGCAAGTGGAAAGCGGCATGACACATATTAACGACCAGACGGTGAATGACAGCCCAACCGTTCCGTTTGGCGGCACGAAAGCGAGCGGAATCGGACGTTTTGGAAACCCGTGGGTTGTCGAAGAATTTACGATGACAAAATGGGTGTCGATTCAAAAAGAGTACCGCCGCTATCCGTTTTAGCAAAAAAAGAAAAAGGCTGGCCGCAAAGCAGCAACGCTTTCCGATCAGCCCTTTTTGCATTTTGTTTGCACGCCCGGCCGTTTTACAATGCGCAAGCAAAAAGGGGGCCATATCCGTTTCTCTCCAAGCAATCGTGTTCAATGCCCAAACAGCCTCTTATTTCTCCAATTGCCAAAACGATAGTACGAAAACGCGATCGCGCTGCTGATGAGAAAGCTAATCCCCATTCCAAGCGCAATGCCGTTTTCTCCGGCAAACTTAGAGCAAAGAAACGTAAGCGGATAACGCAGCACCCAAAACGAAATAATGTTCAACACAAGCACTTGGTACATCGCTCCGGATGCCCGCACAATGCCGTTTAACACAAAATTAATGCCTAAAAACGGATAAAACCAGCCGATCAGCCGCAAATATTCCGTGCCGAAACGGACCGCATCCGACTCTTCAATGAAAAGGCGAACAGCAGGCGCGGCAAACGCGTAAATCAAAATAATAATGAAACCCGTGACTGCCATATTATACAATACTCCGTACGCCGCAATGGAAGAAACCCGCTTCCAATTTCCTTTGCCAATGTTTTGTCCGGCCATGCTGTTGACAGCCGTTCCAAGCGCATGCGCCGGCAGCATAATTATGCTGTCAAGGCGCTGAGCCGCGCTGAACCCGGCAACGACGCTTTCGCCAAAAGAATTGACAACGCTCATAATCGCAGCGATTCCCGCCGAAATGACAGACATTTGCAATCCTGACGGAATGCCTAGCTTCAAAATCAGGCCTGTTTCTTTTTTTGTCGGCAGCTTTGGCAGCGAAAACGGTACGAGGCCGCGGCGCAAAATGGCATACATCCCGCATACAAATGACAATCCTTGCGACAAAATCGTCGCATACGCGGCCCCGCTTACCCCTAAATCCAGCCATGAAATAAAGAGCGGATCTAGCACCGCGTTTAACAAAACCGCCATGACGACAAATGCCAGCGGCGTTTTACTGTCACCAAGCGCCCGCAATATCGTTCCGATAAAGTTATAGCCAAACAAAAATATGATGCCGAGACAATTGATTCGCAAATATTCGCTTGCCTCGTCGATAATTTCTTTTGGCGTCCCGATCCAGCGCAAAATCGGCGTAGAGGCAAAAAATCCGAAAATCCCCATGATAAGCGACAACCCCGTCAACAACACAATAAACGCATTGACATACCTCTTTAATCCTTCATCGTCATTTCTTCCTTTTTGTTGCGACAAAATGGTTAAGGCGGCGTTATTCATGCCGATAATAAACGATAAAATCGTATAAATGACCGTGCTCGCCACCGCGACCGCCGCAAGGGAATCCGCTCCAAGCAAATTGCCGACCCAAAAGCTGTCGATAAATTGGTAAGAAACTTGCAATAAATTCGTAAACATAATTGGCAACGAAAAAACGATCATCTGTTTGGCAATGTTGCCTTCGGTAAAATCATATTGTCGAGCCATCGTCATCACCTAAAGACCTTTGTTAAAATGGGAATACCCCCTTGAAGCAAGGGGGTATTCATTATGCTTTCGTCCACTTGGATTGCAGCGGAATGCCGGCGGCTTTCAATGTCGTATACACCGGGCAGCGCGAATCGGTGATGCGCTATAATTCTTCGATCCGCTCTTGCGGCTCGTTCGTTTTTACTTTGGCGTGAATCGTGACTTGCTGGAAATACGGCTTCACGTTCGGATCGCCCATCAACCCCCGCGTGTCTATCGTCCCTTGAATGTCAAATTCGATTCCCTGCAAGTCGAAATTTAATTCTTTCGCCACCAAGTTAGCCACGACATTTTCGCAACCGGCAAGCGCGCTTAGCAACGTTGTCAACGGATCAGGTCCTGTATCTTGGCCGCCTATTGACGGCGGTTCGTCGATCGTGATCGTATGTTGTCTAGAGTGGACTACTGTTTGCATTCCTTTTGCGCTTCCTGTTACATGAAATGTCATTTCTTTTTTCATCGAAATACCTCCTCGCATTTTATAAATTTTCTTTTCCTTTCACACCGTTAATCGAGTAGCTTGCCGTAATGTTGGCATTTAACGAATGAGCTACAGAGCAGTACTTCTCTTTAGACAATTGAATAGCGCGAATCACTTTATCTTCCGGCAAATCCCCTTCCAACGCGTAATGAATATGGATATCGGTAAACCGTTTCGGATGATCGCTAGCGCGCGTCCCCTCCACTTCCATATAAAACGAACGAACTTCAAGCCGCATTTTTTTCAAAATCGATATGATGTCAATTCCCGTACATCCGGCAAGCCCGTGCAAAAGCAATTCCATCGGCCTCGCTCCGGAATCTTGCCCCCCTGCTTCTTTGGAGGCGTCAATTGGAATTTGCACGCCTGATGCGCTCATCCCTGTAAACGACATTTGCCCGTTCCATGTTACTTTCGCTTTCATTTTCTTTTCTTCCTCCTCTTTCTGCTCAGGCGATAAAAAATAACATAAGATATTATCAAGTTTACTTTGTCAAAACAATAAATGCAAAAAAATACTTTGCCGCCGCTATGTTTTATTTTCCTATCTACCGTTTTTTTTGATGCATGATAAAATAAAAACATGCATGAATTTAATAAAAAGTAAAGGGTGTCGGGATATTGATGGAAAAAGCGCTTATTTTAATCGCAGCTTACCTTCTTGGCTCGATTCCGTTCGCGCTCCTTGTCGGAAAAATCGGATACGGAATCGATATTCGCGAGCATGGAAGCGGCAATTTAGGTGGGACAAACACGTTTCGTGTGCTCGGAGTAAAAGCGGGGCTTATCGTCACATGCGGGGATATGTTGAAAGGAACATTGGCGGCAAGCCTGCCCATGTTGTTCTCTGTTCACGTCCACCCGCTGTTGGCAGGAGTGTGCGCGGTTCTTGGGCATATTTACCCGGTCTTTGCGAAATTTCGCGGCGGAAAAGCAGTCGCAACATCGGCCGGGGTAATGCTGTTTTATTCGCCGTTTTTATTCGTTTCCCTTCTCGTTGTTTTTTTCATCGTTTTATATATTTCCAAATATGTCTCACTATCTTCGATGTCAGCTGGAGCGTATGCGGTCGTTTACACGGTTTTCTTCACTGATGACATTCCGCTAATGATTGCGGTATTATTATTAGCGGCGTTTATTTTTTACCGCCACCGCGCGAACATCAAACGCATCATCAACAAAACGGAGCCAAAAGTCAAATGGTTAGGTGGGAAATCGAACAAGCGATCAAGTGCATAATAAAAATAATCCATTTGATCAGACAGGAAAGGAGTTGGATCATTGAAACTACCAAGCGAATTCGTCGCAAAAATGGAGAAGCTTTTGCAAGACGAAGCTTCTCGTTTTTTTTCGACATATGATGAAGAAAAAGCGAACGGATTGCGGTTCAATCCGTTGAAAATCGACCGGGAAACGTTTTTAGCACTCATCCCGTTTGCGCTTTCCCCCGTGCCGTTTTGCCCGACTGGCTTTTATTATGATGCAGACGAACAGCCCGGAAAACATCCGTATCATGCGGCAGGGCTCTATTACATCCAAGAACCGAGCGCGATGTTTGTGGCGGAGGTGTTAAAACCGAATCCGGGAGAAACGGTGCTCGACCTTTGTGCCGCACCCGGCGGAAAAACGACGCAGCTTGCAGCAATGATGAAAAACCAAGGGCTGATTGTAGCGAATGAAATTCATCCGAAACGTGCCAGAGCGCTCTCGGAAAACATTGAGCGGTTTGGCATCACCAACGCGCTTGTTACGAATGAAACGCCAGAAAAACTTGTTAAACATTTCCAAGGATTTTTTGATAAAATTTTAGTCGACGCTCCATGTTCGGGGGAAGGCATGTTTCGCAAGGATAAAAAAGCCGTTCGATTTTGGAGCCAAGCGGACGTCGAACAATACGCCGACAAACAACGGTATATTTTAGACTACGCTTACGACATGTTAAAAGAAGGCGGCGTTCTCGTTTATTCGACCTGCACGTTTTCACCCGAAGAAAACGAACAAACCATCGAAGCTTTTTTGCAAACACATGATGATTTGGAATTGCTATCGATTGAAAAAATTCATGGCATCCAGCCGGGAAGGCGGGAATGGACAAACACCGGCTTGGCGGAAATCGAACGAACAGCCCGGCTATGGCCGCATTGCTTGAAAGGGGAAGGACACTTTGTCGCAAAAATAAAAAAAACGGGTCCTGCCCCTTCTTGGAAAGGCAGCTATGCCAAACCAAATGTTCCTAAACAAATACTTCGCGAATATTTGCAATTTGAACAAGATGTATTGCAAATAGCGCTCGAAAAAACGATGTATGCTTTTCAACACCATCTCTTTGCTTTACCGGATCATTGTCCAAGCCTCGATGGCCTAAAAATAGTACGGGCGGGACTGCACGTCGGAGAAGCGAAAAAGCAGCGGTTTGTGCCGAACCACGCGCTCGCTTTATCGCTAAAGCCGCAAGACGTCCGTTACTCCCTTGATTTGTCCAGCGACAGCGGCGAATGTTTCAAATATTTGCGCGGGGAAACGCTTTTGACGGGAGAAGACCGCGGCTGGCTGCTTGTGACCGTTGACGGATACCCGCTCGGCTGGGGGAAAGAAGTGAAAGGAATTTTAAAAAATTTTTACCCAAAAGGATTGCGAATGTATGCATAGAAAGGGTGTCCCGTCGCTTTCGGGACACCCTTATTTACTGCCGTTATACGTATCAAACGATGAAAAACACTATACACGTTTGAGTCAGCCGCAGTTTTACGGATGCTGAACGGGTATCGTCAGCGTAAATACGATTTCATCGCGTTTTAAGTCAATTTTTTTAGCGGCAATTTGATAGCCGTTTCGAAAGCGGATGTCGGTGAGCGCTATATAAACACGGTTCACGCTTGGATCGATGATAACTTCATCCGGAAGCGGCGCATGTTTGCTTAAATATTTTAATACATAAGTGACGGGCAGCTTCCAATCGCCCAATAATATTTCCGGATGTTGGAGTTCGACGTCTCCCCCTTTGACGACTTTCGGAACAAAAGAAACCGTTAACGCAACATCGCGGCCAAATACCGGAAGCTTGCTCGCTACATACACACGGTCGTCAAGCCAAACGCGGTATTGCGCCGGATGGCCGTCCGTTTTCTTGCGTATATAGTCATTGATCACCATATTCAGATGTTCCTTATTGGAATATACCGTAAAAGAAGCTCCGTTTATTTTTTTTGGAGACGGTATCGATATCGGCTTCGAAGGCTGAAACAGCCAAGCACAAATCAGCGCAACTACGGCAATGTCGAAGATGACTAACGTCCAAAACAACTTTTTCCAATTCATTCTTCCAATCTCCCTAACCACATTTGTTCGTGTTGTTCCAATTGTTCATACACACGTCTTGCGATTAATTCATAACCGACTTCATTCGGATGAAATTGGTCGCTATATAACACATCATCGCGGCCATCAAATAAATCTTTCACATTGACAAAAATCGTCCGGTCATAGCGCGCCAAAACCGCTTTGCTCCCATTATTCCACAATTCAATCACATCGTCGATTTCCGGAATGTTCGGAAGCGAGCTAGAAAATGGGTTGTATAAACCAACAAGGACGATCGTAGCGTCGCGATTCGTCGCGCGGATCGTTGCCAAAAGGTGATCTAGCCGCTTGGCAAACCGTTTTTGCTCCTTCGCAAATAAAGTGTACGATAAATCAAAAAAATGGGAGCGAACAATTTTCATGATATCATTTCCGCCGATGGTAATAAAAATAAGATCCGCCTTCCGGACTTCGTCTAGATTTTTCGCTACGATAGGATCGAGCTGGGAAAGCCGTAATCCCCGCTTTCCTAAATTGATGACCGAAAGCGTCCGCACCCCTTTATGCTGTAAAAATCGTTGGCGCAACCGTGAAACATATCCGCCTTTTTGTTCGTGATCCCCTACTCCTTCCGTTAGTGAATCGCCAAGAGCAAGCAGACGAATATCTTTTGGAAAAAAATCATCGGCAACCGTCCGCGGCGCTAGCTTCACTTCCCGTTCAGGCAAGCTTTCAATGTTAATGGTCTGCCTAGAAGAACATCCAGCGCAATAAAGCAATAATAAAAAAAGCAATCCCCATTTTTTCATTTTCTTCTACACCTGTCCTCTCGAAAAAAACGCGAAAAGGCAAAAATGCGCCTACATTTTTGCCTCCCTATGACGACTGCAAAATTTCGATATGTTCTAAAATTCGTTCGTACGGAACGTCTTGTGCCCCGCTATACGTTTGCACGATCGTGCCATTTTGGTCAACGAGATAAAAATTCGTTCCGTGGATCACTTGATCCTGATTTTTCGGTTTTTGCACAATCGTTTTAAAGTTTTTCTCGGCGAATTGTCCAATTTCTTGCTGGCTGTACCCTGTAAGCAAATGCCAATTAGCTAAATCTCCGTCAAATTTTTTCACATACTCTTTCAGCTTCTCCGGCGTATCTACTTCTGGATCAACACTAAAGGATACAAATTCGACATCAAGTCCTTCCTCTTTCACCATATCCTGCAACTTGGCCATATTCGCTGTCATTGGCGGACAGACGGTTTCACAGTTGGTAAAAATAAAATCAGCGACCCATACTTTTCCTTTTAAATCGTTTAAACCAAACGGTTTTCCGTTTTGATCCGTAAATGTAAAATCGCTAATTGGCCAATTTTTTGCATCAGGAATCGTTTTTCCGCACGCAGCAAGAAGAACAACTGCGAGAAGAATGATCATTCGCTTCATCTTTTTCTTCACCCGTTTTTTCCATTCTTGCGGTTTCCAGTTCAACGACGTTGTTTCAACAATGCAAATTGGTGAACCGTTCATAACTACCATACCATTATACAACGAAACGAGGAAAATTCCTATAAAAATCTAGAGAATCAGCCATTTTTATTGGTCAAGCACTTAATATTGCGTAATTCTGCAAATGTAAAATACCGCGTTTTCCACGTTTCTTTTGATGCAAATTTCCACGATTGGCAGCTGCAACGAATTTGCGCAACACAGGCGCTTGAATCAAGTGATTGTATAAAATTCCGCACTCCGTCCAGTGAACTTGGAAATCGCTTTTTGCGCCTTCTTTTTCCACAATTTCTAGGACATCATCTCTTTCGCCGCTATCATCTAATTAATTATCATACCAATCATTTGTGTGGAATGTTTGAAAAAATATTGAAAGACAAATGAACTCATTAAACAACGTTTTGGAAAACGGATAACATCTATCCTCATTACTGACAAAAATGGAAAAATAAAAAGTTGTTTTGCCGAAGCAAAACAACTTTTCCCGATTTTAGGCATTATGTTTTAAAACATCGGTCTTAAAAATTTGCTCATACAGAGACCATTTTAACACTTTTTTTAAATATTCACGAAACGAGTAAACGGTACGAACGTCGCGGGATCGATATACTTTGGCAATAAACGTTTCTAAACGCAACTGAATCATAAACCGATATGTGTTATCTTCCTCCAATACAGGAATTTCAATAATCTTCACTTTCTGCCCATAAGCATTTTTAAACTCTAGGCTTTTGAATAGCAAAATATCAATCCTCTTTTTTCACCGATTTACTTTTATTATACACGAAATCGGCGAAAAAGCATGTCGGAAATGCACAAAATATTTGCGACTTTTTTCGCGCTTTGCTAAATGAGCAAATGGAATAAATTTGGGTCTTTATTGACTTCTTGGAACGGAAATCCTTTTTTCTTCATGCGCTCGATGAGCGGAGCGTAATCTTCACGGCGTTTTAATTCGATGCCGACCAACGCCGGGCCGTTTTCTTTGTTATTTTTCTTCGTGTATTCAAATCGGGTAATATCATCGGTAGGCCCTAATACTTCATCTAAAAATTCGCGGAGCGCACCGGCACGCTGCGGAAAATTGACGATAAAATAATGCTGCAGCCCTTCGTAAATCATCGAACGCTCTTTAATTTCCTGCATTCGGTCAATGTCGTTGTTTCCTCCGCTGACGACACAGACAACCGTTTTTCCGCGGATTTTGTCTTTGTAAAAATCAAGTGCCGCAATCGGAAGCGCCCCCGCCGGTTCAGCGACGATCGCGTTTTCGTTATATAGTTCTAAAATCGTTGTGCATACTTTTCCTTCCGGCACGACAACAATATCGTCAATGATTTCTTTACAAAGCGCGTACGTTTTTTCGCCAACCGTTTTGACCGCCGCCCCGTCCACAAATTTATCAATCTCTTCCAATGTCACAACATGCCCTTGTTCGAGGGCGGCTTTCATCGATGGCGCTCCTTCTGGTTCGACACCGATGATTTTTGTCGCTGGAGAAATGCTTTTCACATATGTACCAAGTCCAGCAATCAATCCGCCGCCACCGATGCTCGCAAACACAAAATCGATCGGCTCTTCGCAATCGTTCAACATTTCCACACCGATCGTTCCTTGCCCGGCGATGACATATTCATCGTCAAACGGATGGATAAACGTACGCCCTTCTTTTTTGGCGCATTCCATTGCTTCGTTAAACGAATCGTCAAACGTATCGCCTACTAAAACGATATCGACCATCTCTTTTCCGAACAGTTCTACTTGTGACACTTTTTGTCTCGGCGTTGTCGCCGGCATGTACACCTTTCCGTGCACGCCTAACGCGCGACACGAATATGCCACCCCCTGCGCATGATTTCCTGCGCTGGCACAGACGATGCCGTTTTTCCGTTCTTCTTCGCTTAAATGTTTCATCCGGTTGTACGCGCCGCGAATTTTAAAAGAGCGAACCACTTGCAAATCTTCCCGCTTCAAATATACGTTACATTCGTAACGTTCCGACAATAATGGGTTTTTTTGTAGCGGAGTATGGTGTACAACATCTTTTAACGTATGATGAGCGATTAAAATATCTTCAACATAAACGGTTCCTTGTTTTCGTTTCAGTTGTTGTTCCATGCTTTCTTTCCCTTTCTTTCTAAGTTGTCTTTTTAATTTGTAAATTATAGCACAAATTTTAAAAAAAGAAAGGGAATTTTCGAAAAGTTTGTGAAAACATTTATGTTTCACGGCAATATGGCGATACATGCCCCGCGTTTTTGCGCATCACATGAAAAGACGACCTCTTATGTGCGGTCGTCTTTGTCTTGATCGTTTTCATATTCCTCGGCAAACTCCGTTGCCCAGCTTCCTTCGCCATGCCACTGATATGCTTGTGCTTCTCTTGCCTTATCAAGCACACGGTCTTCCATCAACAGGTGAAAAAACGCTTCGATCGCGCCAATCGCCAGCGCGCAAAAGAACGAAGCGTACGCCATATACACCGTCGGCTCGAACAACATGGAACTGGCAAGCCAAATCAACAAAAATGCAAGCGGCATATCGGCGACCGCTGCTGCTAAATTGCCAAAGCGCGGCAAAATCAATAAATCGCCGATAATATAAGCAACAGCAGCGGTTCCTGCCGTCATAATGAATATCGGAAGCAGTGGAGCATCAAAAATGGTGAAAATTGAAAGTAGAACTACACTCCATGCGACAAATTTAAGCGCCAATGAAACGACGTGTTTCATCATATTCCTCCATTTCCATTCACCGTTTACGGTTATCGTTCCATTTTGGCGCCGTTTCTATTCGATTAGAAACGAAAAACGTGCTCCGCCAATAGCGAAACACGTTAATGTTTGCGTTCATAAACGGTAAACGCGTAATCATATCGATTTTTTTCATCTTTGATTCCTTTCGTATAGGAAACGAGCTGCCACTTTGACTCATCGAAAGCCGGATAAAACGTATCGCCAGGGAAACTCGCCTCAATTTTTGTAATATAAAGACGTTCGGCAAACGGCAATGTCGCTTGAAACAATTCCGCACCGCCAATGACAAACACTTCATCGTTGCGCTTGGCGACAAACTGATGAACCTCTTCGAGCGAATGGAGCACCGTGCATCCTTCCGCTTGAAACGACCGATTCCGCGTGACAACCACATTTTCTCTTCCCGGAAGCGGCCGCCCGATCGATTCGAATGTTTTGCGTCCCATAATAATAGCGTGTCCCATCGTTACTTTTTTAAAATGCGCCAAATCGGCGGGCAAATGCCATGGCAGGCGATTGTCTTTGCCGATGACGCGGTTTTGATCCATGGCGACAATATGTGAAATCATCGTATCTCCCCTTTATACGGCGACCGGTGCTTTAATATGCGGATGCGGGTCATAGCCGACAATTTCAAAATCCTCAAACTTGTATTCAAAAATCGAAGCGGGCTTCCGTTTGATCACCAGCTTTGGAAGCGGCCGCGGCTCTCTCGTCAGCTGCAATTTCGCTTGTTCAATATGATTTTTATACAGATGGACATCACCGCCATTGAAAATCAATTCACCGACGTCTAAATCGCACTGTTGGGCGATCATATGCGTCAACAGCGCGTAGCTGGCAATATTAAACGGCAATCCTAAAAACGTATCGACGGAGCGTTGCTGCCACATGCAAGAGAGCTTTCCGTCAGCGACATAAAATTGAAACGCGTAATGGCAAGGCGGCAATTTCATGTTATCTAATTCTGCCACGTTCCATGCGCTTACTAATAAGCGGCGGGAATTCGGATTTCGTTTAATTTCTTCAATCACCCAGCTGATTTGATCCACCGTTTTCCCGTCCGCCCCTTTCCAAGAACGCCATTGCGCGCCGTATATCGGGCCTAAATCGCCGTTTTCATCGGCCCATTCGTCCCAAATCGTAACCCCGTTTTCCTGCAAATAACGGACGTTCGTATCTCCCTTTAGAAACCATAATAATTCGTAAATGATCGAGCGAATATGTAATTTTTTCGTTGTTAAAAGCGGGAAGCCTTCTTGCAAATCAAAGCGAAGTTGACGGCCAAAAACGGATAATGTCCCGACTCCGGTGCGGTCGTCTTTTTCTATTCCATTTTCTAAAATATCTTCCAATAGTTGTAAATATTGACGCAATGTTCTCACCTCATTTTCTATCATAAGGGACATCGCAGCGGAACACAATAAAAAAGAGCTCATTAGCGAGCTCTTTGTTTTAGATCGCGGATAAATTGATACGTTTTTGGAGCGGCAGACTGCAAATGTTTGCGCGTATTCTCATTGTAGTAATAATAAGCAAATGCCTCCGCAAAATATTCTTCCGGATACGTAAGAAAATAGTAATGATACGGAAATAGGTCCGCTGCCTCGTCTTGCCAAATCGCTCGAAAAGCAGGCATTTCATGTATATGGTGAAACACAATATAATCAAGCGAATGGGCGAATTCATGCAATTCCAAATTCACCGAACCGTGTCCTTGTCCTTTCTTGCTATGGCCAATTTGGACAAGCACTAAATGCGATCCGCCAAGCCCTGGAACATCATCCCACGTGGTCGATGACGACAAATATCCGCGCGGTATTTTTCCGCGCAAATGCCTTGCAGACGGTTCGTCGGTAAGCTTTCCATTCAACAATTGAACGTAAATATGATGATCCGCCGCTTTTTGTAGCAGCGGTAAATCGACATGGGCGAGCGTATCTATCATTTTTTTCGCCTCTTCGCGCGAATAATCCGTTTCCGGAACAATCACCATCGTTTTTAATATACGGTACGGCGCGGTGTTCTTTACGGTTATATCGCTGTCATCAAGCAAAACGCCGTGCGCCGCCGGATACGGTGAAAGCGAAAGAAGTGGAACGATCGCGATCACCATCGCGATCAAAAAAAGAAACCGTTTCATGAAGCCTTCCCCCGCTTCTTTACTGCAAATCTAATCATCTCTTTTTCTACTAACGAAAATTATAGCACACACCAAAACAGGGGGAAAATTCATAAAATAAGGAAAAAATCTTTATGAAACGGTGCAAATGGAAAAAATTCTTAAAAGCCGTTTACGTCCGCCATTGCGGAGGCGTGTTTCTATCCCAATAAATTTTCCCAAGTTCATAATGGGTTTGAAAATGGTCATGGTACGTATGGTAATGAAACTGAAACCAATAGCCATCTTGCGGCGGATGTTCGCGTCTGACATGGAAGCGGATGATATCTTCCCCCGTGTCAATGCGATAAATATGGAAAATTCGCTCTCCCATCCCGCCCGATGGTTTTTCCGTGACCGCTAAATATTGCAGTTGTTCCTCTGGATATTGTTCGGCAATCGACGCGATAACTTCTTCGATGCGCGGCAAAATCACATCGCGAAACTCCTCTTCAATCACCGGGGCGATTTTGCGGCCAAACTTTTCATACGATTGCGCTACCGCCTTTTCCATCGTTCGCTCAATAAATTGCCGCCGCGTTAAAATCGGTGCTTGCGTTTCCAGCTCGTTCGCAACAGACGTCGTTTGCGATCCGCCATGATTGTTTTGCCAATCGGAAGATGGTGAATCATCCGTCGCTGGTTCGTCAGCTGCCATTAATGAAGCGGGCGGAGTAACTAGGCCAAACGTACATACCGTGATCGCAACAACGAGCGCTTTTCTCAACCATTTGGGAAGTTTCATACCATTTCACCTCACTTGCCCGATTGTATTTTTCCGCTGTCTGCTTTCGCTGCGTTTTTTTATTTACTAAACTCGGTATGAAAAAAAGCTTTTGATGAAGTGAAGGGCGGCAAAAAACGACTGCGTTTTCTTAGCGCTTCTAGTTGATCGAAATAAAAATATCATCGGGCTTGGCCACATTTTCATACATACGCTCACCCCATTGGCTTATACATGGAAAAACGCTTTCTTTTTCCGCTTTAAATGATATATACTATGAATATATAAATAGTGTATCATACTTTTTGAAACAAAACATACGAAAGAAAGGCGGGAAACAACATGAGTGCGATCTTTTTTGCGGCAAGCATCATTACGATTCTTTATTTCATTTATAGCTGTATTGCGAATGCATAAGAGGCTGTCCCAAAAGGTCGGTAAAACGACCTTTTGAGGACAGCCTCTGTTTCTTTTTCTTACCATGAGGCAACGATTTGCCGGAATTTCTCCTCCAACTTCTGATCGTACTTTTCCGTTGATTTGCGCCAAACGAACGTGTACTTGTTGGCGTTGGCCTCGATTTTCGTTCCATCCAGAAAGTAATCCTCTAGTTTGACCAACCCTTCTTGACGCAGAAGATCGACAATGGAGAAAAACGTTTCGTAAATGATGTCCTTCATCCGTTCCGACCGAAATCGGTTGATGGTGCGGAAATCCGGTGTTTGATGGCCGGATAGCCACATAAAATAAATGTTTTCTTTCAATTGCTTGGCGATTTGGCGAGAGGAATAGATCCGATTGACGTAGGCATACAGGATGACTTTCAACATCATTTTCGGATGATAGGCTGGGCGGCCTCCGCCAGGATAGAGGGAAGCGAACAGAGCCGGATCCATTTTTTCCACGGCTAGATCCACGATCCGGCAAAGATGATGTTTGGGAATGAGAATTTCAAGATCCATTGGCAAAATGAGTTGATCTCGGTTATAATAAATGTACATAAGAAAACCGTCCTTTCTTGGTAGGGTTGTGGTGACTCTATTATACCAAAGAAGGAACGGTTTTCTTCTTTTTTTGCCCAAAAAAATTGTCCCAAAAGCGAACGCTATGCGAACACTTTTGGGACATCCTCCGTTAATCGACTTTTGTTTTCTTGCGGGCGGAGTCAAGTTCGTACGCTCCCGTTTCCGTTTGCGTTGTTCCTTGTCCTTTCACGTTTGGCGCACTTATCCCGGTTTTCGACGGATCTTTCTTCCGTTTCGTCATCGCATGTCACCTCCGCCTTTAACGTCCCCTTGTGATTTTCCTTTTATTCCTTTTCGTTCACCAAAGTTAAGTTCTTTTAAGCAAGCGGTCCTAACGACATAAAAAAAAGGATGCCTAATAAGCATCCTATTCACAATATTTTGCAAATGCATTCATAATGTTTTCCATTACCGTTTCCATCGATTGAAATTCAATTTCCTCGCGCGGAATAAAATGAACGACTTCTTTTCCTTTTAACAGCGCCATGGATGGCGACGAAGGGGCATAGCCAACAAAATATTCGCGCATTTTCGCGGTCGCTTCTCGATCTTGGCCGGCAAACACCGTCACTAAATGATCCGGCTTTTTCTCGCTGCGCAGTACAGCCTGCGTTGCCGCTGGTCGCGCCAATCCTGCCGCGCATCCGCAAACAGAGTTCACCACTACAAATGTCGTTCCTTCGGCGTTTTCCATAAACTGTTCGACTTCCTCGCTTGTGCGAAGCTCGCGGAATCCAGCGCGCACAAGTTCGTCGCGCATCGGCTGCACAAGCTGGCGCATATACTCCTCATAAGCCATGGACATAACAGCAATCCCTCCCAACGATATTCAATGCCATCAGCATACTATTTTATTTTTGAAAAATCAATCAAAATGATCATACTTACGTTGCAAACCGGTAAAACTGTCGCAACCACTGAACCTCAAAAGCGCTTCGTTCATTTAAAAGTTACACCTTGATTGTAATAAACTGAAGAACGATGGGAGCCCCTTTAGTTGGAGCGTCAGCAGTTTTTAAAATCAGCTTTCCTTCTTGAACCTCATATAACGTTTCAGGCTGCAAAACCCCATTGATAAACAAGTTAATAAACGACACTTGTTTTGGGTCCAAAATCCCCCGATTTCCGTATTCTTTTAATTCATCTTCATTAGTATAAACGGTTTTAACGCCATCGGATATGGCGTTATATTGATAAGTATCCACTTGTAAAATCCGGGATGGAATATTCAAAGTCACGCGAAGCTGAATGGTTGATACGTTGTTGATCCAATCATAAACTTTTGGAACGGCAATAACATGTTTTTCGTATTTGGAAATTCTCTTCATTGCTGATACCACCCAAATAAAAAATTCGGCAAACCATGCGTTAATTCAATGAAATGGTTCAGCATTATCATATTCAAAATCCGTCAATAAAGTGAGTTTAAGAATGTTGGTTAGCACTCGCCTCATTTTATAGGGCAGATTCCTTATTTCATCGTTGTTGTGACAACTGCCAAGTCCATTGATGCAAATAAGACATATAATGAATTGCAAATATTGCTGGTGATCAATAAAACGAACTACATCAGCGTATACGTCGAAGAACCACGCTTTTGCTTCCATAAGAGCAACCATTAACGCTTTCTGGTGTGGTTCTCCATTGATCACCTTACCATCATGTAAAGTGAGGGGGATCTATGTATGGCTCTTCAATTAATCAAACTGTTTGTTTCCGCTACCACTACAACAGATGCGGTGCCAACCGATACAAGATTTTTCTATATTACAACAACAGAAACAGCCGCAGGCGCGACGTTGACCATTGATGCGGCAAGCTTTTTGCAAGACGACGGAAACCCGGCTACAGAGCTGCCAGCATTAGCGACAAACAACAGTTACTATAATGTTTATATTAACGGCGTTTTGCAAATGGAAGGCATCACCACATATACACCGGGTGCCACAGGCGTCGGGTCACTTGCCATTAACGTGCCTGCCGGCGGAGATCCAATCCCGGCAAATACCCCAATTGTGCTAGAAATTGTGCAATTTGCCCCGTCATCTACAACGACTGTTACAACATAATATAAAAAGGACTTTACATTAACAGAAAAGGCGCGACGAAATCCGTCGTGCCTTTTCTATTAGCATGCAAGTGTATCGATTACAGTTTTCTAGAAATAAAACATAAACATCCACTTCTTTTCCTTTCCCGGTTGGATGGTCCAATTTGTTTTTGAAAAATAAAACTTCCCGTTTCGCCCACATTTTCGAAGGCGAAGCAGGAAGCACGTCGTTATTTTTCTTTTTTCCGACTCTCCGTCATCTGTTTCCATACCGACCCTTTCGCTTCTTCGCCGCCTTCAATGCGCTCAATCGCCATTTTGACTTGCATACTTACTTCAAATTCCGGATCGTTTTCCGCCGCTTTTAACGCCGGAAGCGCCGATGCGTCGCCGACTTCGTATAAAAACATGGCAGCGCGCCAACGGACAAGCTTGCTTGGGTCTTTCAACGCCTCGATCATCACCGGAATCGCTTCCGGATCGCCAATGTCCGACAAGCAGTCACCGGCGGTACGGCGGACGGACACCGACTTATCTTTTAGTGCTTCATACAAATACGGCAACACCTTTTTGCCGCCGACCATCCCTAAATACGCGGTCGCCAAACGGCGAATCGCTACTTTTTCATCTTTCAGCGCTTTTGCAAGCACCGGTATATCGTCTTCACTTGGATCCGCCATTTGCTCTAGCGCCGCATACCGTTTTTGCCAATCCGGATCATCGAGCATTTCTTCCGTTACTTTGACGCTCGGACGTTTTTGCGCCGTTTTTGCCTGTTCGCCGCGGCGGAACATTTGCACGATTCGCTCTAATCGTTCCGGCGGGTATGCTGCAGAAAGCTCTTCGACTACTTCATTGCCGATTTCTTCAAACGTGCCGTAGCGCACGCCTTTTTCGACCCATTTCCGCTCTAGCACGACATTGTCCGCATATTTTTGCGCTTCAATGACCGCATCGATAAATGGTTGCGGAAGTCCGACGCGGTGCTCCCGTTCCCCATCCGTTAATTTCACTTGCATCGGCAGCCCATACAGCATTTGTACATATACTTTTACTTCCCCAAAGTGTTCGTTCGGCTTTTCCGTTTTTTCTTGCTCTTCTTCGACTTCTTCGCCAAACACTTCGCGCACTTTCGTTAAAATCTCTTTCCAGTCGTATTTCGGATTGCGCTCAATCGCCAAAAAGTCGGCGACATGGTAAATTCCTTTTACCCCTTCGATTTTCATCAGCTGCTGAATGAGAGGCGGCGCCGCATCGACATTATCCGGCTTATAGTTATGGCTCGTGCCAAACGGCAATTCTTCATCTAGCAATACTTTCATCGTGTTCGGGCTTGGGGTTGGCTCAATCGATTTAATTTTCAACACGTTTCCCTCCTCGTTTAATTTTGTACAGCACAGCAGGATAACGCGCAAAACCGCTTTTCCTACACGTGCACGCTCGCCGTTCCATGTATCCAGCAAACGCCTTCCTAATGGCCTATCTTCAGTTTCCGATGATGAAACCTCAGAATTTGTGCATGATTGGGCGGAATGCATATAATCATTTAGGCGTTGATCGGTGAAGCCAGCACTAGCCATCATAAAATTTAGCCCGCATTGTCATCATTGTTACACTGCAAAACGGATGATCCATTGACAAAAAACCGCCCTTCCTTCGTTTCGGAAAGACAGTTTTTCGTTCGCTACAACAATTTTTCAATTTCGCTTTTTAGCTCGCTCGGCTTCGTCTGTGGAGCAAAACGGGCAACGACATTTCCGTTGCGATCAATTAAAAACTTCGTGAAATTCCACTTAATCGCTTTCGTCCCGAACACTCCCGGCGCTTTTTCCGTTAAATAGCGGAAAAGAGGATGGGCTTGTTCACCGTTGACGTCAACTTTTGCAAACATTGGGAAAGTCACGCCGTAATTGACTTGGCAAAACTGTTCGATCTCTTCTTCCGTTCCCGGCTCTTGATTTCCAAATTGATTGCACGGGAAACCAAGGACAACAAATCCACGGTTGCGATACTGTTCATACAGTTCCTGCAATTCTTTATATTGAGGGGTAAAGCCGCATTTGCTTGCCGTATTTACGATAAGAAGCACTTTTCCTTTGTAATCCGCTAACGACTGTTCTTCGCCGCGAATCGTTTTCGCTGTAAAATCATAAATGCTCATCGCTTTTCACCTCTCTTTTCATCATATTGGATTTTCCGGCGTTTTTCCACTTCCGTGCCTTCACATTTGGTAAAACCGCTGCAACTGCTCAAGCGAATCGAGCATATACGGGACCATCGCCTGCAAATCATCGATGTTGTCTTCATAAATAGGGCGTCCAAATTCGATCGTAATTTCGTTCGTGTAGTATGCAGGTTGTTCATGATGAAAGTCGTGTCGCAACGTTTGGCGAATGATGCGCTTTTCGCCCCAAATGCGATGCAACTCACTCTCAATGAGAGAGCACGTTGCGTACCGCCGGATCGGCAAGGAAAACATAACAGCAAGCTCACAGCCGGGGCGTGCGGCGCGCTGAAGCAGTTCTTGCGCGATTTGTTCCAAGTCCATCGCCAGCTGAACGGAGCAAGATATCGTTCGTTCTTTGTCAGACGACAGACAAAACGTAATTGTATACGTCCGCGAAAATCTCGCCAAATCGACCATATCGCGTCGGTCTGTTACAACGATCTCCCCTGCTAAATCAAGGTCATATACCGCACCTTCGAGCACCGTTTTCAAATTATCGAACACAGTTGGATCAAACATTCAATCTCCCCTTTTAAAATAAACCGACAGCATTTCCGTTTTCATCAACGTCCATGCGCAGCGCTGCCGGCTGTTTCGGCAAGCCTGGCATCGTCATCACATCGCCCGTCAACGCCACAAGAAAACCTGCTCCAATCGCCGGTTTCCATTCGCGTACCGTAATCGTGAAGTCTTTCGGTCTTCCAAGTTTTGCCGGATCGTCCGAAAGCGAATATTGCGTTTTCGCCACGCAAATCGGCAGCTTGTCCCAGCCAAACTCGGCAAACTGTTTTATTTGTTGTTGGGCTTTTGCAGAAAACTCGACATCTTTCGCACCATAAACAATTCGGGCAATTTTACGAATTTTCTCTGGAATTGGTTCGTTCACGTCATACAAAGGCGCGAAATGATTCGTTTCGTTTTCGATCACATGAAGCACTTTTTCCGCTAAATCGATGCCTCCTTCGCCGCCTTTTTCCCACACTTCCGTTAATGATACGGGATATCCTTGCATATCGCAAAAATCAATAAGCGTTTTTATTTCACGGTCGGTATCGGTCACAAAGCGGTTAATGGCAATGACAAACGGTAAGCCAAACGCCTGTATCGTTTCGACATGCTTTTGCAAATTCGCTAAACCGGCTTGCAATGCCGCGATATTTTCCGTATGCAACTCGTCTTTCGCCATTCCGCCATGCATTTTTAACGCGCGAATCGTCGCAACAATCACGACCGCTTCCGGCCGAATATGAGCAAGGCGCGATTTAATATGCAAAAATTTCTCCGCCCCTAAATCCGCGCCAAATCCAGCTTCCGTTACGACATAATCGGCGAGCTTTTGCGCCATCTTCGTCGCAATGACGCTGTTGCATCCGTGCGCTATATTTGCAAATGGTCCGCCATGCACCAGCGCCGGAGTGTGTTCCACCGTTTGCACTAAATTTGGCTTAAACGCGTCCTTTAACAAAAGCGTCAGCGCCCCTTCCACTCCTAAATCGCCGACCGTCACCGGCTGTTTGTCCATATTGTACGCGACGACGATACGAGCAAGACGCTGCTTTAAATCATGCAAGTCCGTCGCTAAACAAAACACCGCCATCATTTCCGAGGCAACGGTAATATCAAATCCATCTTCCCGCGGCACTCCTTGCGCCGGTCCTCCTAAGCCGACAACGACGTGGCGAAGCGCCCTGTCGTTTAAATCAACGGCCCGTTTCCAGACGATGCGGCGCGGATCGATGCGCAGCCCATTTCCATGGTGAAGATGGTTATCGATGAAAGCGGCCAACGCGTTATTCGCCGTTGTAATTGCATGAAAATCCCCGGTAAAATGAAGATTAATCTCATCCATCGGCAGCACTTGCGAGTAACCGCCGCCCGTCGCCCCGCCTTTGATTCCCATCGTCGGTCCAAGCGAAGGTTCGCGCATCGCAACAATCGCTTTTTTGCCAAGCCGTTGCAGCGCTTGCCCCAACCCGACGGTTACAGTTGATTTTCCTTCCCCGGCCGGCGTTGGGTTAATCGATGTAACTAAAATCACTTTTCCATCCGGTTTCGTCGAGAGCCGATTCATAATATTTAAAGAAAGTTTTGCTTTATAGTGACCATACGGTTCCCATTCGTCTTCTTGAAGGCCTAAGCTTTCAGCAATATCGCGAATGCGCTTTAGCTTCGTCTGTTGCGCGATCTCCAAGTCGGTCATCTGATTTGCCATTACTGCCATAATCCGTTCCCCCATCGTTCAAATTGGAAATAAACATATATATTTTATCATTTGCGCAATTCGAAAAAAATTCATTGAATAAAATTTATAATGTTTTTATAATTAAGTTATTTGAAACATGAAACAGCAAAAAGAATGGAGGGTGAGACTGTTGCCAATTAACATTCCAAAAGATTTGCCAGCAAAAGAAATATTGGAACAAGAAAATATTTTCGTAATGGATGAGGAGCGGGCGTATTCTCAAGACATTCGTCCGTTAAATATAGTCATTTTAAATTTGATGCCGCAAAAAGAAAAAGCGGAAACACAGCTATTGCGCCTTCTCGGCAATTCGCCGCTTCAAGTCAATGTGACGTTTTTGCGCCCGGCGACACACGAGCCGAAAACGACAAGCAAACACCATCTTGAGCAGTTTTATACCGTCTTTTCGCAAATCCGCCATCGAAAATTCGACGGAATGATTATCACCGGCGCCCCTGTCGAACAACTACCGTTTGAAGAAGTAACGTATTGGGACGAACTTACCGAAATCATGGAATGGACAAAAACGCATGTTACGTCCACTTTACATATTTGCTGGGGGGCGCAAGCGGGCCTTTATTATCATTACGGCATTCCAAAATACCTGCTTCCGCAAAAATGTTTCGGCATTTTTGAACATACGCTCGAAGTGAAAAACGTCAAACTATTGCGCGGATTTGACGACGTATTTCGTGTACCGCACTCGCGCCATACCGACGTAAAGCGCGAGGATATCGAGAAAGTCCCGGAATTGACGATTTTATCTGTCTCCGAAAAGGCGGGGGTATGTTTAGTCGCGTCGAACGATGGAAAGCAAATTTTTTTAACCGGCCATCCGGAATATGATGCGACGACATTAAAGGAAGAATATGAGCGCGACTTAGCGAAAGGGCTCCCGATTCAAATGCCGGAATCGTATTTTCCAAATGACGATCCGACGAAACAGCCGCTCAATACTTGGCGCTCTCATGCAAATTTATTGTTTGTCAACTGGCTGAACTATTACGTGTACCAAGAAACGCCGTATGAATGGGAATAAGCATATTGCATGTGACTGTTTCCGCATAGCCGCATACAGTTCGTCTGATTTATGCAACCAAAACAAAAAACGCATGGACGCATCTTTGCCACGTCCCATATCCAAAAAGAGCGCACCACATCGTTTCGCGGTGTGCTCTTTTTTTCCTATTGACAAATATCCAAAAAAGAACTATCCTAATTCGCGATTGTTCGCAGAAACTTCCTACCCCTCGACAAAACTTGGCAAAGGATTCGGCCGCTTTCTCAGCGAATACACATCATAAAGAAACAACGAGAGAAAGGGATGAGCATGCGTGAGAGCGGAACGACGAAAGCAATGGAAAATGCACTGGCGCAAATACAAACATTTATATAAAGGAGCGCGCAAAGAACGGCGCAATAAATGGCGGCAAAAATGGGAAGAAAAATATACAGCGAGCTAAAAAAACTTGGTGCAGCACCAAGGTTTTTTCATTGTTCGTTATAAAAATTGCCTTTTTGCCAAAAATAATTGTGCTAAACTTCTGAGTTAGAAAGGATGTAAGTGTATGGCAAAAAAAACTAATAAAGGCAGCAAAAATCAGAATGCACCGATACAAGATGCCATGTCGCTCTTAAACGGGACCATCGCGGGCGACAACAGCAAAGGCAATAAACGAAACAAAGCGCAAAACGACAAAACAGATCTTGATGAATAGAAAGGGATGAGCTAAAACTCAATCCCTTTCATCGCCGTAATGCCTTGCTCATAATCGTGTTTGACCAGCTTCATCTCTGTAACAATGTCGGCTGCCTCCATTAATTCCCGCTTCGCCGAACGGCCGGTAATGACTAAATGAAGTGCGGGAGGACGTGTTCGAATGAGTTGCAGCACATCTTGAACAGAAACGATATCATCGACCGGAAACCGGTCAATCGCAAGCGCGTTGTTCAATTCATCTAAAACAATCAAGTCATACATGCCTGACATCACTTTTTCTTTCGCAAACTCCCATGCCCGCTTCAACGCTTCCCGGTGCACTTCCGGCGTTTTCGTCCATGTAAATCCAGCGCCCATTTGATGCATTTCGATGCCGAGTTTTTGAAAAATAAGCTGTTCGCCATACGTTCGTTCGGGCGACTTGATAAACTGAATGACGGCGGCTTTCTTGCCTCTTCCCGCCGCCCGTATCGCCAATCCGAGAGCAGCGGTCGTTTTCCCTTTTCCGTCCCCCGTATAAACGATGACGCGCCCTTTCGTTTTATGTGTTGGCAATCGCATCACCATCCATCTCGGCAAACCATTGAATCGTCTCCCGAAGGCGCACGACCTCCCCGACAACGATCATCGCCGGGTGAGAAAGGCCGGCTTTTTTGACGATATCGGCAATCGTCTGCAGCGTGCCGACAGCCGTCCGCTGCCGCTGTGTCGTCCCCCATTCGATCACCGCCACAGGGGTATGCGCCGGCTTTCCATGTTCGATCAATTTTCGGCAAATATACGGCAAGTTGCCAACGCCCATATAAAACGCTATCGTATCGCTTCCTTTCGCCAATCCTTCCCAATGAAGGCGGTCTTCGCCTTTTTCCGGACGGCCGTGGCCAGTGACAATGGTAAATGAAGCGGCATATTTCCGATGCGTGACCGGAATGCCGGCATACGCCGGCGCGGCAATTCCCGCCGTCACGCCAGGAACGATTTCAAACGGAATGCCGTTTCGTGCGAGCACTTCCGCTTCTTCACCGGCACGCCCGAAAACGCAAGGATCTCCTCCTTTTAGCCGAGTGACGATTTTTCCTTGTCTCGCTTTTTCGACTAACCATTCATGAATTTGTTCTTGAATGCGCGCGTGCTTTCCTGGTTCTTTTCCGCAGTAAATGAGCTCGGCGCCATCTTTGGCATATTTCAATAAATTATGGTTAATCAGCCGGTCGTAAATAATGACGTCGGCTTTTTGAATGCACTCCAACCCATAGACGGTAATCAGCTTTTCATCACCGGGGCCGGCTCCGACGATATATACTTTTCCACATGCCGTCATTGTTTTTCTTCTCCTTCTACCGAATTGGAAATACGGGCGGAAGCAAATGTCGCCATTTCTTTGACCATCGCCGTCGCAAATATTAGCAGCGGAAACGCAACCGCCGCGCCGCTGCCTTCGCCAAGGCGCATGTTTAAATCGATGAGCGGCTCTTTTCCCAATAATTCGAGCGCCACTTGATGCCCCATTTCCGAAGAACGATGGCCGGCAATCATATAATCGGCAACAGCGGGAGCAAAAAGCTTAGCGACAAGCGCGGCGACCGTACAGATGAACCCGTCCAATAAAATCGGAACGCGCCGCTCCGCCGCCGCCAACATCGCCCCTGCCATCGCAGCGATTTCCAATCCGCCGATTTTCGATAATAACTCCATCGGTTTGGACGGATCAGGTTGATGAAGGGACAGAGCGCGGCGAATGACGCTAGCTTTATGGGCAAGCTTCTCTTCGGAAATGCCCGTCCCCCTCCCAACGAGTTGTTCGATCGGCTTGCCGCTCACCGCCGTTAAAATCGCGCTTGCGGTAGTCGTGTTGCCGATGCCCATTTCGCCGACAATAAGCGTACGCGCACCCTTATCGATGATTTCCTTCGCTTGTTCGTAACCAACGATTAGCGCTTGTTCCGCTTCCGCGCTGCTCATCGCTTCCGTTTCGCAAAAATTGTTGGTGCCATACCGCACTTTTTTTGCGATTACATCTTTATGTTCGATTGGCGCAGCGACCCCAACGTCAACAACGGCAAATAAAGCGCCGATTTGCCGGCTGAATGCATTAATCGCCGCGCCGCCTTGCACAAAATTCCACACCATTTGTGCCGTCACTTCCGGCGGAAACGCCGACACCCCTTCT
The DNA here is from genome assembly GCF_900111865.1 of Parageobacillus thermantarcticus. Lineage (GTDB taxonomy): Bacteria > Bacillota > Bacilli > Bacillales > Anoxybacillaceae > Parageobacillus > Parageobacillus thermantarcticus. The sequence continues at coordinate 49,190 of NZ_FOJS01000002.1, forward strand.
TTCGCCACACCATGGTCCGCGGCAAACACAAGCACGCCAGGCGGGGAAACATCAGGAAATTTGTTCCCTGTCATTTCCGCCAGTTCGATCGCCAATTTCTCTAAACGGCCGAGGCTGCCAACCGGTTTTGTCAATTGGTCGACGTATGCGCTCACTTCTTTTCCTATTTCTTTATCAAGCTTTGGAATCGAAAACAACATTACACATCCCCCTTTTGAAACGCATGCATTTTTTCTTCGATTTCGTCAATGCGGACGTGCCGCTTCACATGGTCGGCGAGGCGGTCAAAAGCCCTCTCTCTGATGGTGCGGAACGACTGGCGTCCATAAATGGGCGCTAATCCTTTCCGGCGGCGAATGTTGTTCAATAGCGCCTCGCGAAACGCATCATTATGAAAAAGATCGTGAAAATACGTGCCCAACACCCGTTCATCGTTGCTTTTCGCACCCTCCGCACGCCCTTCGACATCGATAAGAGGGATATGGTCTCCGCCAAGCGGCTGTGAACGCCCCATATGAATCTCGTATCCTTTTACGAAAAAGCGCTCACCGGCAAATGTCAATATTCCTTCCGAAAGAACCGTTGTTTTTTCACGCTCCAGCGTCGTTTCCATTGAAAGAAGATTCAATCCGGAAATTTCCTCTAGCGGCGTTTCCACACCGAATGGATCGCGAATGCGAGCGCCTAACATTTGATAGCCGCCGCATATGCCGACAATCGTCGTAGAATGATGTTTATAAAGTTTTACCATTTGCTCGGCGATGCCTTGTTTCTTCATATATAGCAAGTCTTCTATCGTATTTTTGCTTCCCGGCAAAATAAGCAGATCAGGTTTTCCAAGCTGCGCGGCGGTTGTCACAAACCGGACGTGGCAGTCCGGTTCCGCCAAAAACGGATCGACATCCGTGAAGTTAGATATTTTCGGGTAGCGAATCACCGCGATATCGATATCTTTGTCCGAATTGACGGTCGTCGGCATTTGTTCTAAACGGACGGAATCTTCCGCGTCAATATGCAAATTTTCCAAATATGGGACGACGCCTAACACAGGAACGCCCGTATATTGCTCAAACCAGTCGAGCCCCGGCTTCAACAGCGCCACATCGCCGCGAAACTTATTAATAATCACGCCAATGATCCGCTTGCGATCTTCTTTTTCAAGCAATTGCAACGTCCCTACTAAACTGGCAAACACGCCGCCGCGTTCAATATCGCCGATCAATACTACCGGCGCGTTCGCCATGCGGGCGACGCGCATGTTGACAAGTTCACGGTCGTTTAAATTAATTTCCGCCGGGCTTCCCGCCCCTTCGATCACAAGCCGGTCATATTGATTCATCAATACATCCAGCGACTGGCGGATAATGCTTAATCCTTGTTCGAAAAATTCGCTGCGGTACGCGAACGCCTGCATATTCTTATACGGTTTTCCGTGCACGACGATTTGCGATTCATGTTCGCGGCTCGGCTTAATTAAAATCGGGTTCATATCCGTCGTCGCGACAACGCCGGCCGCCTCCGCCTGAATTCCTTGCGCCCGCCCGATTTCTTTTCCATCGACTGTCACATATGAATTCAAAGACATGTTTTGCGATTTAAACGGCGCCGTTTTCCAGCCGTTTTGCGCGAAAATGCGGCAAAACGCCGTGGCGATAATGCTTTTTCCTGCATCGGAATGCGTCCCTTGAAACATAATCGGCAACGCTTTAGCCACGTTCTTTCACCTTCTTGCATTGCTTCAGCCAATTTTCGACCATTTGCGGGCAAGAAGCAAAATGAAAATGGACATAGCCTGCGACTAAATTTTTCCGCTGGTAGCCGTCTTTTTTCACGCCGCGCAATCCCGTTGTTTCATACGCAAACGGAATTTCGCCGCGCGCTTCGTACGTAGAATAATGAAACTCATGCCCCCGCGCCTGCAATCCTTCCGGAAGCAAGAAATTCCCTGGCTCTCCCTTGACTTCGCGGTAGCCGAGCGCAACGAGCTTCGGATGCATGACGACGCGCCCTGGAATGACGCCGACCATGCCATACCGCGAACCATCCGTCGTTTCAATCGCTTCGGTTAAAAACATAAATCCCCCGCATTCCGCCAATGTCGGAAGCCCACTTTCAATCGCGGCTTTGATCGACTGTTTGACGCTTTGCTGTTCGGACAGCTGTTTTGCGAATTCTTCGGGAAATCCGCCGCCAATATACAATCCGTCGACATCGTCCGGCAGCGGCTCGCCGGCAAGCGGGGAGAAAAAGACCAACTCGGCTCCATACGCTTGTAACAGCTCTAAATTTTCCGGATAGTAAAAATGAAACGCCGCGTCTTTGGCGACCGCGATCTTCACATGATACGATTGGCTCACATGGAAATACGGCCACGGGACATCTAATGCCGGCGCTTCCGCCAGCTTAAGCAACGCATCAAGGTCTACCGTCTCGGCGACGCGCTTGCCTAATTCCGCAAAAAAGCCATCTAACTCTCCGCGCTCAATCGATGGAATGAGGCCTAAATGCCGTTCCGGAATGTGAAGTACATCATCTTTTTGTAAATAACCGATCACCGGGATGCCGCATTCTTGTTCAATCGCTGTTTTCACAAGGCGAAAGTGGCCCTCGCTGCCAACGCGGTTGGCAATCACTCCCGAGATGCGCACGCGTTTATCAAACGTTTGGAAGCCGCGGACAACCGCCGCCGCGCTCCGTGCCATGCCGGAACAGTCGATGACGAGCAGCACCGGGCTTTTCGTCAAAATGCTAATTTCCGCCGTCGTTCCTTCGTTTGTCGTCGGCCTTTTCCCGTCAAACAGTCCCATGACCCCTTCGATAATCGCGATGTCCGCTCCTTCGCAGCCTTTCGCGCATATCGCTTGCACGGCTTCATGGCCGACCATCCAGCTGTCCAAATTGCGCGATCTTCTTCCCGTAACGGCAGCATGATAAGTCGGGTCAATATAATCCGGGCCGCATTTAAACCCTTGCACGATATAGCCTTTTTGCTTTAGCGCCGCCATCAGCCCAATGGTTACAGTCGTTTTGCCGACGCCGCTTCCCGTCCCGGCGACCACGATTCTTCGCATGTTGTGTTCCTCCTTAATGTTTCAAAAGTGCCACCGAAATCGTGACATTGCCTGACTTTTTCTTCACTATTTCCAATTTCTCTGCGCCGCTGTACAGCTTCGCCGCCGGCTCGCTCACACCGTAGGCGCCCGTGTAGCGGTACACCGTTTCCGAAGGTTGTTCGATTTTTACCTTATTTAATTCTTCCGGAGTATAGTAAACAAATTCCCATCCGTATTTCCGGACAACTTCAAGCAGCCCCCGCTCGTCTTTTTTTAATGCAATCGTACATACCGCCTTCACGCTTTTCAGCGAAAAACGAAGTTCGTCCAACGTTTCGCGAATGACCGTTTCAATTTCTTCTGCTGTTGTGCCGCGGTTGCAGCCGATGCCAAGCACGATCACTTTTGGACGGTACAAAACGCCGTTTTGCAATATCGCTTCTTCCTCTTTCGTCAACAGGCGATGGGTCACGACAAGGGCGGCGTCCGGTTTTGCCGCTAGCGCCTCCGCAATCGAATCATAAACGCGGATATTGTTCGGCAGCGGCGTATCGTAGTTCCACCAATTTCGCTCTCCTGATTCCTGCACCACGGCAACGCGCTGTTCATTCACGACAGCGGCGCTAACAGGCGTCAGCTTTTCGTCGGATTCCCACTCCCAGCCAAAAGAACGGCCAAACAAATCCACGGCAATCGTTTTTTGTACGTCAGAGGCAGTCGTAATGACCGGTTGGGCGTGTAAAATTTCCGCAACTTGCCGCGTCAGTTCGTTCGCTCCGCCAAGATGCCCGGAAAGCACGCTAATGACGTACTGCCCTTTATCGTCGATAACGACGACCGCCGGATCAGTTTTTTTATCCTTTAATAGCGGCGCAATCATCCGCACGACCGCGCCGAGCGAAATAATGAGAATGAGCCCGCGGTACGTTTGAAAGAGCGACGGCAACAACAACCGCACGCTCCCTTCAAACAACCGAATATTTTTTTCCGTTTCGTCTCCCATCGCGAACTTATTCGTATAATACACATCGGCATTCGGGAGCTTTTCGCCGACGCGGCGGGCAATGTCCACGCCGTGCTTCGTAATCGCAACGATCGCATACATCTTCTCACACCCCCCGCCGATATCCGTGCGTAAACGTTTTATCATACAATTTCGAGCGATACTCGCGCTCGATGACCGCTGGATCTAACGCCCATCCCGCCAAAATGAGCGCATGTTTGCGGATGCCATTCTCCCGCATATCCTCATCGAGCGTGCCGACGGTAGAATAAACGATTTTTTCGTCCGGCCATGTCGCTTTATACACGACGACAACGGGGGTATCGTCGCTCCAGCCGGCCTCCTTCAGCGCCTTTGTCACTTTTTTCGTTAATGTTGCGCTTAAAAACAGCGCCAAAGTGCAATGATGTTTCGCCAGTTCTTCCAGCTTTTCCTTTTCCGGAACCGGCGTCCGCCCTTCCGCTCGCGTTAAAATGACCGTCTGTGTCAAATCCGGAACGGTCAGTTCCGCTTGGACAGCGGCAGCTGCCGCAAATACCGAACTGACGCCAGGGACCATTTCGATTTCGACTCCCTGTTTTTTTAAGAGCGCTATTTGTTCGAGTGTCGCTCCGTAAATCGACGGATCCCCCGTATGGATGCGCACGACTTTTTTGCCTTGCTTCAGTTTTTCCAACATTGCCTCGACCATTTCTTCTAAATGCATGCCCGCCGTATGAAACACTTCGGCTTCCGGCTTTCGATAGCGCTCGATCAGTTCGTCGTTGACGAGCGAATCAGTGTAAAAAATCGCATCCGCTTCTTTGAGCAGCTGCGCGCCTTTCACTGTAATCAAGTCCGGATCCCCGGGTCCCGCGCCAATTATATACAGCTTCACTTTCTCACCACCAATAATGTCAAATATTCAAGCTCCGCGCCTTCGAGCTGTTCAATATTCCAAATCACTTCTTCTTTCGATGTCACTTTTGTCACCACGGCGGCGTTTTGCAGCAAGTTTTGTTCGCGAAGGAGGCGGATCATCATATCCATCACTTTCGCCACTTTCAAAAACACGACGCAATCATGGTCTTCAAGCGCCTTTTTCATCGCTTCGTAGTCGTCGCGCGCCGGAATAATCGCCACATGCTCATCTCCGTCGGCAAGCGGCATTTGCAGTCTCGCCGCCGCCGCGTTGACGGAGGAAACTCCCGGAACAATTTCAATCGCGACATTTGGATAACGCTCTTTCATGACGTTCATCAGATGGATAAACGTGCTATATAAAAGCGGATCTCCTTCCGTCACAAACGCGACATCTTTTCCCGCACTGAGCTGTTCCCATATCGCTTCCGCCGTTTCGTTCCATTTTTCTGTCAACACATCTATATTTTTCGTCATTGGAAAGACGAGCCCAAGCATTTCTTTTTCTCCCGCAGAAAAATATGCTTCAACAATTTGCTGGGCGTAGCTTTTGCTGCCGCGCTGTTTTTTCGGATAAGCAATGACATGCGCTTCTTTCAGGCGGCGAAACGCCTTCACCGTCAACAGTTCAGGGTCGCCCGGACCGACGCCGATGCCATACAACGTTCCGCTCATTCGTCTCCCTCCCTCTTTGCCGTAATGATATAAATCGGATTCAGCGCGTCAAACCGCGTCAAATCCAAAATCGGCTTGCTTCTCGAGATTTGCGCGAGCGTAATATCTGCTTGAAAGCCGCGCTGTTTTAATCCTTCCACCGCCTGCGCCAGCGTTTCGATCGTAACCGCATTAATAACGATGCGTCCGTTCCGTTTCAAGCGCCGGCAGCACACGTCAAGCAGCGGCCCCATTTCTCCTGACGTTCCCCCGATAAACACCGCATCCGGGTCGGCAAATTCGTCTAAATGCTCAGGCGCTTTGCCGTGCACAAGCGTCAGGTCGACGCGGAATTTTTTTAAGTTTTCCTTGCAAATCTCGATATCATGGGCGTTTTTTTCAATCGCAAACACCGCGCCTTCGCGGGCGATTTTCGCCGCTTCAATCGCCACCGAGCCGGTGCATGTGCCGATGTCCCAAACGACGCTTTTTTCATGAAGGCGAAGCGCGCTAATGCTTAGCACGCGAATTTCTTTTTTCGTAATAAGCCCTTTTTCCGGCTTGCGCTGCAAAAATTCATCATCATCAATCCCGAATGACCATGTCGGTCCCGCTTTTGTTTTTTGCAAAATAACGACATTTAATGGAGAAAACTCCGCATCCGCCATCTCTTCCAATTCAAAAAAGCGGCACCGTTCATCCCGTCCGCCAAGATTTTCCCCGACAAACGCGCGGTATTCGGTCATTCCGTACGAAAGCAAATATTTCGCAATGGCATTAGGAGAATTCATTTCATCCGTTAATATCGCCACTTTTTCGCATCCGTCGATTCGCTGCGCGAGCCCTTTCATGCCGCGGCCGTGGACGCTGATAAACTCGGCGTCCTGCCACTTTTCCCCCATTTTCGCAAACGCCCATTGAATCGAGCTGACCGTCGGATACACCTCGATCGGCAGCTTGTTCGATAAATAGCTGCCGATTCCGTAAAACATCGGGTCGCCAGAAGAAATAATGACGGTTCGCTTCGTTTCGCGCTTCAATCTTTCGACAAGCTCGGACAGACCGCCTTGAATCACGAGCTTTTCCCCTTGAAAATCCGGGAAAAAGGCTAAGTGGCGCTCGCCGCCTACCAATAATTCACTTTCATAAATCCAACGTTCATAAAGGCGCGGAAGGCTTGCTTTCCCATCTGCGCCAATGCCAATCAGTTTAATCGCCTGCATCGTTTCGCACCGCCTTTCCTAATAATTGACCGCTCATCGTGTACAGCGACGTTTCGACCGTAATGCCTCCTCCGACTTCCCGCAATGCCGACAAACAACAACAATCGCATAATATTTCAAAAAAACGCCTATTTTCTGCTTTCAGCATCATCTCGCCGACTTGCGACGCCGTATTGGCATCGCGCACTGCCGCGACAAGTTCCGGCGAAGCACCTGCTTGCTCGGCAATCGCCGCTAAAAATGAGAAATCGACAGGCGCCCCTTTCGAATGGACCATCATGACGCCTTGCGCCACTTTCGAAAATTTTCCCATCATCCCGACCATCGAAACGGTTTTGATTCCTAATCTTTTGCACTGTTTCAGCGTAAAGCCGACAAAATCGCCCATTTCAATAAACGCTTCCTCGGGAAGATGAGAATATTGCTGCATCGCAAATTTTTCGCTTCGCCCCCCCGTCGTGACCACGACATGGTCGCATCCGTTTGCTTTCGCCACTTGAATCGCCTGAACGATGCTTGCCCGATACGCGGACGTCGAAAAAGGAACGACAATGCCGCGCGTCCCCAAAATCGAAATGCCGCCGATAATGCCTAAGCGCGCGTTTAACGTTTTTTTGGCGATTTCTTCCCCGTCGGGAACGGAAATAATGACGTTCACCCCCCGGGAAACGCCGTATTGTTCCAATACTTCGCTCGCCGTTTCGCGAATCATTTTCCGCGGGACAGGATTAATCGCGGCTTCGCCCACCGGAACCGGCAAACCCGGTTTCGTGACGCGCCCTACCCCTTTTCCGCCATCTAAATGGACGCCGGGCTGCTCCGCCCATGAAACGGTCGATACAATCGCGGCTCCGTGCGTCGCGTCAGGGTCATCTCCCCCGTCTTTGATCACCGTTGCTGACGCTGATTCCTCGCTGATCTCGCACGCTTCAATCGCAAACGTCACCCAGCGTCCAACCGGCAAATAAATGGTTGCTTCCATTTGCCGGATGCCGGTAATAAGCGCCGTTAATGCTGCTTTCGTCGCCGCTGTGGCGCACGCTCCCGTTGTATACCCTTCTCGCAGCGTTTTTTTCGCTTCCATATTATTACCCTCGCTCTGCCAACAATGACAGCGCGTTTAGCGCCGCCACTGTAACGGTGCTTCCTCCTTTTCGGCCGACATTCGTAATAAACGGAATATCTAATTTCGCCAATTCCTCCTTCGCTTCCGCCGCCGATACAAACCCGACCGGCAAGCCGATCACTAATCCCGGGCGCGCTTCTCCTTCTTTAATTAAACGAATCAACTCAAGCAGTGCCGTTGGTGCGTTTCCGATCGCAAAAATCCCGCCTTCCGCTTCTTTCGCCGCTTTTCGCATCGCGACGATCGCTCTTGTCGTATTGAGCCGTTTCGCCTCGGCAATGACATCCTCATCGGAAATATATACCTTCACGGTTCCGCCGAATTTTTCAATGCGTGTTTTGTTCACTCCAACTTGAACCATTTGCACATCGGCGACGACCGTCTTGCCGCTGCGTATTGCTTTTATTCCCGCGCGAACGGCCTCAGGATGAAATAGCAAACTTTTTCCAAGTTCAAAATCGGCAGAAGCATGAATGACGCGCTGTACAATCGGATATTGTTCTTCTGTAAAATGGTGTTCGCCGATTTCTTCATCAATAATTTGAAAGCTTCTTGCTTCAATTTGTTGCGGTTGGACCGTAACCGGACGAAATTCCGTGCGGAAATCCATCGTAAAAACCCCTTTCTTTTTCAAGACTGGATCATTTCTCGCAGCGCCGCAATGACGTCGGAAAACTGTGAAAACACCGTGCCATATTCAATCGACGGGCGGCGGATGACGATCGTCTCAATCCCTAGTTCTTGCGCGGCGGCGATTTTTTCATCGACAAACCCAACTTTGCCGCTTTCTTTCGTAATGAGCAACGTAACGCCAAAATGACGGAAAAGCGCCTTATCCAATTCTTTCGAAAACGGGCCTTGCATCGCAACGATATTTTCTTGCGGAAACTTTAGTTGTTCACATTTCTCCATATTGTCTTTGCGCGGCAGCATGCGCGCGATCACGCGCGTATCGGGAAGGCCAAGCAGCTTGGCGGCAAAAATGTGCAGCGTTTTGCTCCCCGTCGTCAGCATAATCACTCCACGCTTTTGCGCCGCCAATTCGGCCGCCTCTTCATAGCTGTCAACAAAGGTGACAAGCTGGCTGCTTAACTCGGCGGCTTGGCGTTCATAGCGGATGTACGGAACGCCGGCTGCATCCGCCGCCTGCATCGCGTTTTTCGACGCTTCTTCGGCAAACGGATGGCTTGCGTCCACCACCGCTTTCGCTTTCTTTGCGCGGATCAACTCCGCCAATTGCTCCGCCGCCAGCCTTCCAAGATGCACCGCTAAGCCGGAAGCGCGCAGCTGGTCCGCCGCGTGTTCCGTAACGACGGTCGCCAGCACATCATAGCCCGCCTGTTGGATGCAAAGCGCCAGCTCTCGGGCATCGCTCGTTCCCGCTAATACGATAACCATGTACGTTCCCCCTTAATGATGATGGTGGTGGTGATGGTGATGATGCTCCGTTGCGTGAAGCCGATATTGGCACATATCGCAGTTCATCACAACCGTCTTGCCGAGCGCCTCTTCCAATCTGTCCAGCACAATCGTTTTCAGCTTCGGATGAAACCCAAAGTAGCCGGCTAGAGCAAAATCGACGTTAGCATATTGGAAACGATATTGCTTTACTTTGTCTTCAAGTCGCTTAATAAGCACGCCGGTAAACAAAAAGTACGGTAAAACTACCACTTTTCGCGCCCCTAGCTTGACGCAGCGTTCCACCGCATCGTCTAGCGATGGCGTTGTTACCCCCATAAACGCCGGTTCGACGAGGAAATAGTTCGTTTGTTCCCAAAATAAGCGGGAAATTTTGTATAAATCGCTGTTCGCATCAGGGTCGCTCCCCCCGCGCCCAAGCAGGACCACCGCTGTTTCCGGATCGGGATTTTCGATATTTTCGCCGACTTCTTGCAATCTCGTTTTTAAGATCGAAAATGTTTGCTCGTGAATGCCAATTGGTCGGCCATAGATGAACGTCACGTGCGGATAATGTTTTTTCGCTTCATCGATCTCCGCCGGAATATGCAGCTTTGAATGTCCCGCTGCCAGCAAAATGATCGGGATCACGATAATTTCGCGAGCCCCGGCGGCGACGCAACGGTCGATCCCTTCGCGAATCGTCGGCAGTCCAAACTCTAAAAAGCTTGTTTCAACATGCATGGATGCCTCGATGTTTGGCTTTAATTGTTCGACAAACTGCCTGACTTGGTCGTTTCCTTCCGGGTCGCGGCTGCCGTGCCCGACAAATAATACAGCTTTCATTGATTCTTCCCCCCTTATTCACCGCAGACGGGCACTTCGATTTTTTCCGCCTGCTTTTCTTCTTGGTACGCAAATCCGCCGACTTGTTTCACTCGCTTGAAAAACTTATGAAACCGTTCGTTCGGATAGGCGTTTTCCTTATATTCTTGAATAATGCGAGTGACAACAGATACAATCTCGCTAGGCGGAATCCCTTCAGCGACAAGCTGTCCAGGGTGCGCGTTTCTTCCGACTGTTTTTCCTCCTAAAAATAAGTCGAATGCCCCTTTCCGATAAACGATGCCGATATCTTCCCGTACCGCTCCGTAACATGCCATGCCGCAGCCGTTTATACCTAGCTTCAATTCTTTCGGAAGCGCCATTCCGCCAAGCCGTTCGTACAGTTCCTCCGCATACGGAATCGCGTCTTTTTTCTCGCCGTCGCAAAAATCGCACGCCTTCACCGTCAGCACGTCACCGACAGGAGCGACGGCAAGCCCCGCTTCTTTCAGTCTCGCGACGATGCCGTCCGGGTCAGAAGTAGGCACTTCGATCTTCAAATAATGATCCGGCGTATACATCATCGTTCCGCCTTCGCCGACGATTTCGGCAAGCAACATCATCTGTTTTGGCGTAAAATTTTTGTTCGCTACTCCTGGGCTAACCGCGATTTCGAAAATGTCAGTCGCAAATGCCGCGGTGTCACGCTGGCGAATTTCTAATTTTTTCAACGCGTCTTCGGCGATTTCTTTTGCCGATGTCGATTCCGTTTGATCAAGCGCCCACGGTTCCGCTTCTTTGCGGAGACGTTCGTGTGGTTTCAGCGGCTGTTCCGCGGCACTTAACGTATATTTCCGCTGGTATCCGCGCGGCGTAATCATCAACCCGTCGTATACAAACGTCGAAGAATTGCCGATAATGACGGTCGTAAGCATGCCGATCTCGTGATCGAGCATGTGCGCCAAATCCGTCAATACGATATGCTGCCGCGCGCGATAAGCGCTTTTCACCAATCCTACTGGAGTGCTTGGCGAGCGATAGCGCAAAAGAATCCGCTGCGCTTCGACAATTTGCCGCGTGCGCCGCCCACTTTTCGGATTATATAGTGCGATGACAAAATCGGCAGCGGCTGCCGCTTCGATGCGTTTTTCAATCAGCGCCCACGGCGTTAAGTGGTCGCTTAAGCTAATCGTGCACGCGTCGTGCATAATCGGCGCCCCTAAAAGCGCGGCGCATGAGTGAATGGCAGAAATGCCTGGAATGACTTCCACTTCGATATCGCTTTCCCGCGTCCATCCCTTTTCGATAAGCACCTCATACACAAGCCCTGCCATTCCATATACGCCCGCGTCTCCGCTGGAAATGACGGCGACCGTTTTTCCGCGTTCCGCCCATTTCACCGCCTCTTGTGCGCGGCTGACTTCTTCCGTCATGCCCGTGCTAATCACTTGCTTATCACCGATTACATCGGCGACGAGGTCAATGTACGTTTTATAACCGATGACGATGTCGCTTTCTTCAATCGCCTCCCGCGCCCGCTTTGTCATATGTTCTTCGCTGCCTGGACCAAATCCAACGATCAGCAATTTCCCTTTCATCGTTTCACCCCAATTTCCATCTTTCTTGTTCATGTTAACTGGGCATATTTGCCTAAAAAACTGGAACTCTATATCACTGTCTCACTAATACGGAGCTTGGGCGTTCATCCATTGTTTCATTTCTTCCACATTCCGCGGGATTCGCGTCTCGTGCGGAAACAACATTTTCCATACAGAAGCGAGCAGCGGAACACCAAGATGCCATTTTTTCAATTGATGCTGCCTAGCAAATATATCCTGTGGTGCTCCTTGCATGACAATTCGTCCATCATGCATAACAAACACGATATCCGCCCACTCTAAGACAAAATCAAAATCATGAGTGGCAATCAAAACGGTCGTGCCGGCTCGATGAATATCGTTTATCTTTTCGATAAATCGATCGATCTGCAAGCGGTCTAAATAGGCTGTCGGCTCATCGAGCACTAATAATTTCGGGTTCGTCACCATTACGGCGGCAAGCGTCAGCCATTTTTTTTGGCCGAGACTTAAATGATGAACAGGCTTGTCCAACCATGAACGCAATCCAAACTCGTCGAGCGCTTTTTCAATGAGCTCGTCCATTTCACTTTTTTTCATTCCTAAATGGTGCAGGCTAAACGCCAGTTCATCACGCACCAGCGGCGCCACAAGCTGGTGTTCTGGATTTTGAAAAACGATGCCGACTTCTCGCCGCCATTTTTGCAATGTTGGACGCCGGTAATCCACCTTCTCGCCATTCCAATAGATATCGCCGGAATCGGGGCGCAACAGCCCGTTCGCATGTAAAAATAACGTGGTCTTGCCGCATCCGTTACGACCGATGAGCGCGCACTTCTTTCCATCGGGAACATGAAGGCTTAATCCCTTCAACACACACGGTCCGTTCGGATACGTATAATATACTTCGTCCATTTTCAGCATCGTCTGCTGCCCTCCTATCATCCAAGCCATAGAAGCAAACTTATGCCGATGGCCGCTTCCCACAGATAACGTTTACTTTTTTCATTGTATGTGCCCACATGAACATAGACCATTTCATCGGAAACTCCGCGGGCCCATAAAGCAAGGCGCAACGCTTCATAGGAATGCCATATTTTTTGAAAAAGCTGGAACACCAACATCCCGCCATGCCGCCAATGGTTTCCTCCATTTCTTGCTTTCATAGCTACGTATAGCTCTTCTGCCGCTTTCTCAAAAACAAATACAAACCGATACGTAAAAAACAACAACTCAATGATGATGGATGGCACTTTCATGCGCTTGAGCACATGCAACATCTCTGGAAACGGAGTAGTCACCAGCAGGAAAAATAAACAAGACCATGCCGCGGCCGAACGAGATAACAAAGACATCACGGTGAAAATTTGCGAACGATCAATGGAAACATGAAAAGACTTGTCGAGCGAAACCAACAAAGCTGGCAAACTCATAATCAGAAACAATGCCACCACTCCGAGTGCTTTGGCGTACACCTTCCACGAAACACGTGCATACCCGATAATCCATACGGCAAGCCAAATCGTTATCATTACTTGCATTTTCCAACTACCTATCATGGCCATTATCAATAATAGAATCGCAAATATCATTTTTTGTTCGGGACGTATTGTCCGCAGGCGGTTATCGTAAGCGACGGTGTCCAACTGCCGGATCATTTTGCTTCATCTCTTTGGTTCGCCCGGCCTTTATAGACGCCGATAATATAGCCAATAATTCCGGCTCCGACCGCCGCTTGCACAGAAAACAGCAACGTTTCCACCTCTCCGCCCGGCGGCTCAAATATGGTTTGCGCCCAAGGCTTATAATGAGGAGCGATCACCTGAATCGTTTTTTCCGCCTGGTCATCCGTGCCGCCAAAATCAGAGTGATGAATAAACAATAACGGTGCCACTACTAATAAAACAGCAAAAACAAGGAGAAAAAGACTTCGCTTCATAATTTACACTCCCCTCTCTAATTGAGTCAGTTCCCGGCTGCTGTAAGTCGATAAGAAATTCCAAACGACAACCGTAAGCAGCCCTTCTGTAATCGCCAGTGGTATTTGCGTGATCGCAAAAATGCCGGCAAATTTGACAAACGAAGCGAAAATCCCGCCTGTCGCATCCGGAAACGCCAACGCTAATTGCAATGAGGTGACAACATATGTGGCTAAATCAGAAAAAAATGCAGCGAAAAATATCGTCCAACGCCGCGATATATTCCACTTTTTCCCGAAACGATAAATGCCGTACGCCACAAGCGGGCCGGCGACTGCCATGGACATGGCATTCGCACCTAATGTCGTCAATCCGCCATGTGCCAGCAGTAATGCTTGAAACAGCAATACGATGCTCCCCATCACTACCATCGTCCATGGACCAAACAGCACCGCACCGAGCCCTACCCCCGTTGGATGTGAGCTGCTTCCAGTAACGGATGGAATTTTTAAAGCAGACAGCACAAACGTAAATGCCCCGGACAGCGCAATGAGCAGCTTTAGTTCCGGATGCTCACGCGTAATCCGGATGAGTGAACGCATACCGATGATCAAAAATGGCAAAAACGCGAGCCACCAAAAAATCACCCATCCAACAGGCAAAAATCCTTCCATAATATGCATCGCAAATGCCGATGAACTTTCAGAAAAAGTAAAATAGACAACTAAACCGCAAAGGAAAAGGGCGTATTTCCATTTTTTCATGCTTCCGTTCCTCCCGTTGTTCTGCATCATTTCGAAATTCCTAGAGGGGACGTTGATTGTTTTGGCATCATGAATCCCTTCATCTTTTCATAACGGTACGTCATCGTTTCTTCCAGCCATTCCCCGTCCCGTAAATGCCTTCGCACAAGCTCCCTTGCTTTTTCCGGCGTCATCCCGTGGTACCATACACCTTCAGGGTAAACGATGACGACGCATGCGTCTTGGCAGCGGCCGTTGCAGCGCGTCCGCGTCGTATGTACGATGCCATCTAACTCGAGACTCGCGATTTCTTCACGGATGGCACGTGTTACTTCTTCGCCCCCTTTACGCATGCAGCTGCCTCCGTTGCAAATCAGCACATGATGTTTCGTTCCGGTTAAGTTCCATGTTGTCATGTTCAATCTCTCCTTTTTTGCAAAATAAAAAGCACCTCTATACGCAGAGGTGCAGAAAAATGCATACAAATATAGCCAAAAAAGTATGCCATTCTCCCGCACGTCTACCTATAATCCCGTAGGTATCCGTCCGAACAAATAAGGCAGGTCTCCTGACTTAGGATCATCGCTTTGCTGCGCCTTCCCGAAGTTTCCTTCAGTGACATCATGCAACAAAGCTCCCCATCACAGTGGCGGGTACCGTGACGGATTTTCACCGTACTTCCCTTTTAAGCCTGTTCTCTTAATGAGAAAAGGCACCTTATTTGCTTGGCATAGATATTAATTTTTCATGGAACATTTTCGTTATTCATAGTAGTACAAATTTTCAAACGCCGTCAATCACTTTTTTTTTCAACAAATCTGTTTTTGCCAATACAATCCCGTCGCGATCGGCATATACATAGGCGCCCGGCTCCCAAAGCACACCGCCAAACTCAAGCGCGACGTCCCGTTTTCCCTTTCCTTCTTTTTTGCTTTTTACCGGGCATGTGCCGATCGCCATCACCCCGATCGGCATATTGGCAATCTCCGCGGAATCGCGAATGCAGCCGTGAATAATCACGCCGGCAAGTCCGCGATCACAGGCGATTTGCGCCAAACGATCTCCAAGTAGCGCGCAATTTCGCGAACCTTTCCCGTCAACGACCAATACGGTGCCAGCCGGAACGGTTTCTAACGCCTCGCGCACGAGCACATTATCCTCCAACACATCGACCGTCGCGATCGGTCCGGAAAATTCCGCTTTGCCGCCATATGATTGCATCGGCAACCGACAAACTTGCAATTCATTTAAAAATTCATCGCATAAATCAGCTGTTTTCACTATCATTCCCTCCCCACGTTATGTCCTTATTTGACGCATTTGGCAAAATTCCTTCTTTTTTCAACAAAAAAAACAGACAAGCGTTGCTTGCCTGCTTATAAACTGAGCTAGCTGGATTCGAACCAGCGCATCGCGGAGTCAAAGTCCGTTGCCTTACCGTTTGGCTATAGCCCAACGAAATTCTTCTTTGATCGACGAGTCAACATGGGAAAATTTCAAAATGGTCTGCATTTAGAAGCCAGCGCAAAATCTCACTTGTCATTCAGCGAACTTGAATTAACGGAAAACAAATAAATTCAATTCGTTTGTAGTATTTCCTCCATCCATTCACCCCATACACTTTTTCAAAAAAATATTTTAAAATACTAACATTTTTTGTTTATAGAAAATATTATTTTAATAATACTATTTTAAAAAACAACAAACATTTTCTATACATAAATCACAAAAATTTAAATATTCATTCATTTGAGCTTTACATTCACTTCCTACAATGGAAGCGAAAATCGTCATAGGGAGAGTGAAGGAAAAATGAAAAAATCAACGATCATTGGCTGGCCGCTTTCCGCACTATTCGGTTTTCTCGCGCCATACGCCTTCAATGCCGCAGCTGCTGATAAATTGGATATGCAACCGTTCACGACGCGCTCGATTGTAGGCGACATCGATGTCATCGCCCATCGCGGTGCATCTGGATATGCGCCAGAACATACGTTATCGGCATACAAAAAAGCAATTCAAATGAAAGCGAACTATGTGGAATTAGATTTGCATATGACGAAAGACGGAGAATTAGTCGCTATTCATGACGCGACGCTAGCGAGAACTACCAATGCAGAAGAAGTATATCCCGATCGCGCCCCTTGGCGGGTAAAAGATTTCACGCTTTCAGAAATGAAACAGCTCGATGCCGGTTCTTGGTTTAACGACGCTTACCCGGAATACGCGAAAAAACAATATGCTAAAGAAAAAATTCCTACTTTGCAAGAAGTGATGGATGTGATGAAACAAAAAGACGCGAAAGCCGCTCTATACATTGAAACGAAAGCTCCAAACGTCTATCCAGGCATGGAAGGAAAACTGGTGGATATTTTAAAAAAGAACGGATATTTGCAACAAGGAAAAGTGATTTTTCAATCATTTAGCGAGGCGAGTTTGCGAAAATTGCGGGAAATCATTCCTAAAGGCATTCCGCTTATTCAACTGTATAGTCCCGCCATGATACAAGGACGCAACCTCGATGACGTTCTCGATCAAGCCGCCGAATACGCCGAAGGAGTCGGGCCGGAGCAATCGCTCGTTACTCCGGAATTTGTACAAAAAGCGCACGAACGCCATCTCATTGTTCATCCATATACGATAAACACAAAAGAAGAAATGCAAAAACAATTATCGTTAGGCGTGGATGGAATGTTTACAAACTATCCTGATCGGTTAGTAAGCTTGAACAAGAAATAGCTCTGCCGTATTCATCATTCATGCACTCGAAGGCACACCCGCCGGCAAACAGCGCCTTACTAGCGAAAAATAATTTTCTTATGATTTTTTAGAATAATATATGCACTACTTTTCAACATTATAAGCATCATTAAATCATTTTTGGCTCTATTCGTAAAATTCTCATTGTCATTTTCTAACTTTATCGATATAATGAGGAAAAACGCGAAAGGAGCAACAAACTTGCTGCAAATCGTCCAATACAAAAACGGCCCGTTTACGCTTTCCACCGATCCAGCGCTTGTGCAAGTTGACCGCGTCTGCGAATTTCTCGCCCGCTCTTATTGGGCGAATACGAGAGACCGCGCGACAATTATCAAATCTTTGGAACATTCCTTATGCTTTTCATTGTTTCATGAACAGACGCAAATCGGATTGGCGCGGGTTGTTACTGATGGGGCGACGTTTGCCTATTTGTGCGATGTCTTTATTGATGAGGAATTTCGCGGACAAGGGCTTGGCAAATGGCTAGTGAAATGTATATTGTAGCATCCGGACGTCGCTTCTGTAAAGCGCGTTTTGCTCGCAACAAAAGACGCCCACGGACTATACAAACAGTTTGGCTTTCAGTCGCCGCGACATCCGGAACAGCTGATGGAAAAAATAATCTCCCCCTCGACATGAGGAAGGAGATTATTTTTTCGCAAACAAAAACGTTATTTTTTTCTCTTTTTCATCCCACGCTAACGCCGCATCAAACGTTTTTCCCCCTTTTTTAAATCCTTTAATGACGTTCGTTTGGCCGCGCTCGAGCAGCTTTTTCACATTCGCTTGCGAAATCGTTTTGCCGAGAATTTTTTTCGAAATCGCAAACGAGCATTTCGTCTTGGCATAATTGGCGCAGCCGTAAAACGTTCCTTTATCGATGACCGTGCCGCCGCACAGCTTGCAAGTGCCGACCGGCTTTCCAAGCGTCGTTTTCGATTTTGTCCGTTGAATCGACGCCGTATCGAGTCCGGCAAAGTCCCATGTTTCCGACATTTCCACGGCGTCTTCGACAATTTTTGCGGAGAGCTTTTTTACTTGCTCCATAAACTGCGCCGCCGACGCTTTTCCTTCACCGATTTCGCTTAAGCGCTGCTCCCATTTCGCCGTCATTTCCGGAGATGCCAAAATTTGATCGCCAATCGCTTCGATCAGCACTTTCGCTTTGTCGGTCGCATACACTTGATTTTTCTTTACTTCGATGTAATGGCGCTCTTTCAGCGTTGTAATGATCGCCGCGCGCGTCGCTTCCGTGCCGAGCCCTTCCGTTTTGGTAAGCACTTTTTCTAATTCTTCGTTATCTAAAAATTTCCCCGCTGTTTTCATCAAAGTAATGAGCTGCCCTTCTGTATACCGTTTCGGCGGCTGCGTCTTTCCTTCTTTGATGCGAACGTTCAACACATCGCCACGTTCGCCTTCATGGAGCGAAGGAAGAAGCACGGCATCATCGTCTTCGCGCTGGCTGATGACTTTCCGCCATCCTTCCTCGATTTGCTGCTTGCCTTTCGAAATAAAGCGGGCGCGCCCATCGACAAGCGTCGTGACGGTCGTGTAGTCAAACACCGCCGCCTCGTAATGAGCGGCAATGAGGCGGCACACGACCAAATCGTAAATTTTCCGCTCATCCACCGACAACTTCGCTGGATCAACCACCTGCTCCGTCGGGATGATCGCATAATGGTCGGTTACTTTCTTTTCATTTACATAACGTTTATTATGTAAAATTGATGCGTTCGGCAGCGGAAAAAATGGCTGGTACTCCGGAAACGCCCGCAATTTTTGCAAAATATCCGGGAACGTTTCCGCCTCGCCTTTTGTCACATAATTGGAATCGGAACGCGGATATGACACGATTCCTTTTTGGTATAATTTTTGCAAAATATCGAGCGTTTTTTTCGGGGAAAATTGATACACTTTGTTTGCCGTCGCCTGCAAGGAGGACAAATTGAATAATAGCGGCGGTAAAAACGTTTTTCGCTCCGTTTTCACTTCGCCCACGATCGCGGGCTTGTTTCGGCAAAACTGGGCGATTTGTTGCGCCAGCTGCTTTTCCTTGATCCGCGTTTCTCCTTTTTCGTTCGCCCATTTTCCTTCATACTGCCTGCCGCCAATGGCAAATGTCGCCACCACTTCCCAAAACGGTTCGGGGCGAAACTGTTCAATTTCTTTTTCCCGTTTCACGATGAGCGCGAGCGTCGGCGTTTGTACCCTTCCAACTGAAAAAACGTCATCCATCCCTTTTTGCTTCAACAAAATGCTGTACACGCGCGAGGCGTTCATCCCGACGAGCCAATCGGCGCAAGCGCGCGCGTACGCCTCTTCATATAAATTTCTTGTTTCTGCTTCATCTAGCAGACGGCGGAATCCTTCGTAAATCGCTTTCGGTGTCAATGATGAAAGCCAAAGCCGCTTCATTGGCTTTTTCACGCCGCTCATATGAATAATGTTGCGGACAATCAGCTCCCCTTCCCTTCCGGCGTCGCCGGCATGGATAATTTCCGTCACTTCCGGTTTGCGAAGCAGTTCTTTCACAATCGCGAACTGCTTCGCTTTCGCTTTTTCTACCTCATATTGAAAACGCTCCGGAATGATCGGCAGCGTCTCCAACTTCCATTGTTTCCACTCCGGGCGATACCGTTCGGGCGGAACGAGCTGAAAAAGGTGCCCGATCGCCCACGTCATATACGCTCCTTTTGGAAACAATTCGTTCGGATAAATCTCGATATAGCCTTGACGCTTTTTCGTTTGAAAAATCGACGCGAGCGTCGCGCCTTGGTCCGGTTTTTCGGCGATGATCACTTTCATGGCAGACTTCCCCTTGCTGTTTTTACGGATTATGGCACTTCATGCCCCATTGAGCTTTGCAAAATTTCAAACCATTGCTCGCGGCGAAGCGGCAGCGCAAGCGCGCGCACCGCACGAATAATGCGCTCTTTTTTGCCGGAGCCGACAATCGGCATCATCCGCGCCGGATGCACAAGCAGCCATGCGTATAATACTTCGTCGATCGTTTCCGCGCCAAGTTCGTCTCTAATTTTCTCAAGCGTCGCGCGCAGGCGCACCGCTTTGTCGTCCGTCGCAGTAAATAGTTTTCCGCCGGCAAGCGGGGACCACACCATCGGTGGGATCCGCTTTTCCAAACATAAATCGACCGTACCGTCTTCCATATTTTCCAAGCGATATGCCGACACTTCTATTTGATTGGTCACGAGCGGAAAATCTAAATACGACTGCAGCATGTTAAACTGTGAACGTTTAAAGTTGGACACGCCAAAATGGCGCACTTTCCCCTCTTTTTTCAGCTTCGTGAACGCCTCAGCCACTTCTTCCGGATTCATAAACGGATCCGGACGGTGAATAAGCAGCACATCGATGTAATCGGTGCGGAAATTTTTTAGCGACTGATGGACGGATGCGATAATGTGTTCTTTGCTCGTATCATAATGCTTCAAGCCGTATTTTGACGCAAGCTTAATCCCGCATTTCGTCACAATTTCGATTTGCCTGCGCAAGCTTGGCTTTAACGCCAGCGCTTCGCCAAACAGCGACTCGCACGTATATTTTCCGTAAATATCGGCATGATCAAATGTCGTAATCCCTTGTTCGAGACAAAATTCAATAAGCGCCAATATCTGTTCTTTCGAATAGTTCCACTCCGCTAGCCTCCATAATCCGTGAATGATGCGGGAAAATGTTAAATCTTCTGCTAAACGAATTCGTTCCACTGCTCGTCCTCCTCTTCATTTTTGCACTTTATCCATTCCTCATCAATTTCCATTCTTTCTCGTTCGAGTAATCCATCCCTTTTTGCACATACTACGTAACAACGGAAAAACAGGAAAGGAATGGGAAGATGATGAAAAAACAGCTATATGTATGGCTGATGATCGTACTGTTGCTTGCGCCATCGCACGCTTTGGCAGCGAAAACAAAATATCAATGGAACCTTGCCGACATTTACGCATCGGAAGCCGATTTTGAGCGGGACTATCAAGCGGCCGCCGATGCGCTGCCAAAACTTTCCCACTATGAAGGAACGCTCCAGCGCGCCGCCAATGTCGCCAAGCTGTTTGCCCTTAATGAAAGGATAGCACGAAAGCTTGAAAAATTGTCGCTTTATGCTCACTTAAAACAAGATTTAAATATGGAAGACGAGACCGCGGCGCAGCTGAAAGCGAAAGTGGAGACGCTCGCGGCCAAATATGCAGCAAAAACGGCGTTTATCGAGCCGGAACTGCTGTCGCTTTCCGAGCAGACGCTTGCCAAGCTGCAAAAAAGCAAGCCGCTTCAGCCGTACCGC
Organism: Parageobacillus thermantarcticus; assembly: GCF_900111865.1. Taxonomy (GTDB): domain Bacteria; phylum Bacillota; class Bacilli; order Bacillales; family Anoxybacillaceae; genus Parageobacillus; species Parageobacillus thermantarcticus. Next base: position 70,674 of record NZ_FOJS01000002.1, read on the forward strand.
TATTATTTTCAAGAATTGCGCGAACAAAAAAAACATACGCTTTCCAAACGGGAGGAACAGCTGCTTGCCAAGCTCTCCCCCATCATGAGCGATCCGGAAAACATTTATAACCATGCCGCGCGCAGCGATTATGAGCCTCCTTCCATCCGCACGCCGGACGGGAAAACGGTTCCGCTGACGGATGAAAACTATACGAAAGCGCTTGAACACCCAGACCGCAGCTACCGCAAGCGGGCGTTTCAAACGCGTTTTCAAAGCTATGAAACGATCGAAAACACCTCTGCCGCCACGCTATACGCTTCGGTGAAAGCGGACGAATTGCACGCGAAAGCGCGAAAATATCGCTCCGGCCTCGAGGCGGCACTGTCAGCCGATGATGTGCCAAAACAAGTGTTCACGAATCTTATCTCAACCGTGAACGATCATCTGCCATCGCTGCACCGCTATGTCGAATTGCGCAAAAAAGCGCTCGGCGTCGACCGCGTCCATAGCTACGATATGTACGTTCCGCTCAGCGACGAGGCGGTCGCAAAAAAAATGAAGTTTCCGATTGAAACGGCACAGACGTTCCTTATTGAAGGGTTGAAACCGCTCGGCGACGACTACATCAAACACGTGCAGCTCGCTTTCGAACAGCGCTGGCTTGACGCATATCCGCGCCCGAAAAAATATACGGGCGGCTATAATACCGGAGCGTATGACACCCATCCGTTTATTTTGCTCAACTATGACGGGTCGCTTAACGCAATGCTGACGATCGCCCATGAAATCGGCCATGCGATGAATTCCGTTTACACAAACAAAACGCAGCCGTACCATTATTCCGGGCAATCGATTTTCACCGCAGAAGTCGCCTCCACCGCCAACGAATGGCTGATGATGGATTACTTGATGAAGCGGGCGAAAACAGACGAAGAAAAGCTGTATTTGCTCAATCAACAACTCGAGCAAATTCGCGGCACACTATACACGCAAGTGATGTATTCCGAGTTCGAACAGGCCATCCATGACAAAGTGCGGCAAGGCGGGAGCTTAACCGCTGGCGAACTGAACGCTCTTTGGCTTCGTTTATTGAAAAAATACCACGGCCCTGCTTACGCCGCCGATCCAGAAGCTGCAAGCGGATGGCTGCGCATCCCGCATTTTTATGACGCGTTTTATGTCTACAAATACGCGACATCCCTCGCCGCCTCTTTCGAACTTGTCAAGCAAATGAAAGCGGACAAAACCAAAGAAGCGACGAAACGCTATTTGCAATTTTTAAGCGCCGGCGCATCTGACGACCCGATCCGCCTTTTGCAAAAAGCGGGAGTGGACATGACATCGCCGGAGCCGCTTGAGAACCTGCTTTCTTATTTCGATTCGCTCGTTCGCGAAATGGAACAGCTGTTGAAAAAGCAAAGAAAACTGTAACTGAAAACGGAACTGGCTCCAAAAGGTCGCTTTCCGGGCCTTTTCGAGCCAGCGCTTTTTCATCCAATCAATAAACAGTATTATTTGACTTTAATCCGAAAAACATAGCTGCCGTCTCCTTGTCTCCAGTTCACGATAAGATGATAAACATATGTCCCGCTTTCACTTGGTGCATTAATTTTTTGATTCATCATTTTTACATTTATTTCTTTTTCTTCGTTAATCTTACGCTTTACCGATAAGGAAACGGGTTCTTTTTCAAAATGTATTTTTATTGGTGAAGAAGGCGCGACCTCAACCGGTTCTTGTCTGTTTCCTATTTTCAACGGAGGCGCATAAGCCCAATCGACACATTTTGTCGAGAAAAATGCTTTCCAACAGTAAGAACCTTGTATAACCGGAACTTTTTTACCCGCCGCTGATACATCCGGCACAGGAGGCTTGGGGCTGGCAGTCGCCAAAAAGTATGCCCCTAAACTGCATAAACTTGCGATCAGCAACACGGCAACACATTTTTTCATGGCTACCGCTTCTCCTTATGCCTTTTCCTTATTAGACGGCGCTTGAAAGATAAATGTTCCCGCAGTGAATCAATTAATTTCAACTAACCTTAAGTCAGTTATTCACTTACAACCAATGCCCGAAAACCACCAGAAAACAAAAAAGATCATCGCGCGTCGATGATCTTTTTTCATGTTTATAAAAAACAGTTACACTAACCTATCTTAATATTCTCCCAATTTGTCAATTTTCTCCTTCACTTTCCTTATGTTCTCCATTTTATTGTCCCAACAGGCTTGGCTTAAATCGACGGGATATTGTTCGGGATTCATTGTCCGTTTATACTCATCCCAAAACAATTTCAAATTTTCCTTAACGAAATCTTGGATTTCCTTCAACGGCGGGGAAGTGTACACCAGCTTACCGTTTTCAAAAATCGTTTCATGCAAATCTCTCGCCTCAAAATTCGTAACAAATTTGCTGATAAACGTGTAAACAGGATGAAACATTTTCAGCCGTTCTTCTTGTTGCGGATTTTCATTTTCTAGCGCAATATAATCGCCTTCCGCTTTTTGGTTGATTTTATTGACAATGCGGTACACCCGCTTCAACCCAGGGGTTGTGACTTTTTCCGGGTTTCCGCTGATTTTGATCGTATCGACCATGTTTCCGTTTTCGTCTTCGATGGCGACCATTTTATAAACGGCGCCCAACGCCGGCTGATCGTATGCCGTAATTAATTTCGTGCCGATTCCCCATACGTCGATTTTCGCGCCTTGGGATTTTAAATTAATGATCGTCTCTTCGTCTAAATCGTTGGAAGCAAAAATTTTCGCATTCGTAAATCCCGCCTCATCAAGCATTTTTCTCGCTTCTTTCGACAAATAGGCAAGATCGCCGCTGTCGATGCGGATGCCAATAAAATTAATTTGATCGCCCAGCTCTTTCGCGACACGAATCGCATTTGGCACGCCCGATTTCAACGTATCATACGTGTCGACAAGAAAGACGCAATCTTTATGGCGGCGCGCATATTTATGAAAGGCGGTGTATTCGTCTTGATACGCTTGGATCATCGCATGCGCATGCGTACCCACGACAGGAATCCCAAAAAGCTTACCCGCCCGCACGTTGGAAGTCGCATCAAAGCCACCGATATACGCGGCGCGCGCCCCCCACAACGCAGCGTCCAACTCGTGCGCTCGCCGGCTGCCGAATTCCATCGCCGGCTCATCGCCAAGAATATGTTTAATCCGGGACGCTTTCGTCGCGATTAACGTTTGAAAGTTAACAATGTTTAAAATCGCCGTTTCCACGAGCTGCGCTTCCGCTAGCGGCGCCTCAATGCGCAAAATCGGTTCGTTGCCAAAAACGATTTCCCCTTCCTTCATCGAACGCAACGTCCCTGTGAAACGCACGGTTTTCAAATACTCTAAAAAATCTTCCTGATAGCCTAACTCCGAGCGCAAATATTCAATATCACTTTCAGAAAAACGGAAATTTTGCAAATATTGAATTACTCTTTCCAATCCGGCAAATACGGCATATCCGTTTCCAAAAGGAAGTTTTCGGAAAAAGACTTCAAATACTGCTTTACGTTGATGAATGCCGTCTTCCCAATACGTCTCTACCATATTGATTTGATATAAGTCCGTATGAAGAGTAAAGCTATCATCCGCGTACTTTTCGTTCATTGTGCTACCTCCAAAACAACGATTCGATTTGACAAAAAAAGCATATCCTCCGTTTATTCTACCACTTTTATTCTATTATTCCACTACTTCTGCACCTAATGAATGTTTAAAGTGTTCGAGCGCCCATTCATGCCCAACAGGATTGAAGCTTGCGACTGCTTTTTTATGTACGACAATGCGGAACCCCTTATTATACGCATCGACCGCTGTATGAAGCACACATATGTCGGTACAGCAGCCGACTAAATGAACTTCCGCAATTCCTCGTTCTCTCAGCTTTATTTCTAAATCCGTACCGGCAAATGCGCTATATCTCGTCTTATCCATCCAATACACATTGTCTCTATGTTTGTTCGCCTGATAAACCGCTTCCAATTCTCCATACAATCTCCGGCCGTCCGTGCCTTCGATATTATGCGGTGGAAACAGCTTCGTTTCCGGATGATACGTGTCGCCAACTTTATGAAGGTCGATCGCAAATACGACATAATCGCCGTTTTCGATAAACTGTTTCGTAATTTGCACAAGTTCCGACTCAATCTGCTGGCCGGGCTTTCCGCACGTAAGCGCACCGTGATCGGCGATAAAATCGACCGTATAATCAATATTGATTAACGCTCTTTTCATCCGCATCTCCTCCTAACCATTCGATCGAGCAAAGGTAGAATCCGTTTGCTTCGCCGCTATTTGATCATTTTTGCTCGCTGCCTAATGAATACATAAAACACCTTGACAGTATCCGAAACCGCTTTTCTTGCAAATGATTACCTTAGCAACCGGCGAAGCAATATATTATTTTTAGACAGGAGCTAATCTTATCTCCTGTTTTTCATTGTTTGTACAACTATTATGATACAGGAAAAGAGTCCCTTTTTCCATGTGATTTGTTTTCGGTTAAGGTGTAAAAAGAAACGGAAAAAAGTAGTTTGATTTTGCCAAGACCTAAATTTGCTAGACCGAAAGCGCATTTTTATACAATAATCAGGACTTGATCTTTGTTTTCTGGATTCTAGTTCATCCCAATTCCTCATGAAAAAGAAACGGATTTTCTCCAGTGTGGGATGTTCTACTCATTTACTAAGCGATACTGCTTTTCAATGATCTATTTTCTCGTGTTCTTTACCACTAAAGTTAAAAAACGGTGATGTCTCGTGAGTGATCATAAATAAAAGCAGTCCCGCTTTCCGTTAAATGGAAAGCGGGGGAATTGTTATGCCCGTCTGTTTTCTGCAGCTTTAACCGCTTTTAGTTGCACGCGCAAAATTAGCGATTGGGCGATCGAGAAACAGCCGCCGACAACCCAGTAAAGCGACAAGGCGGACGGAACGGAACTTGCCCCGATAAAAATCATGATCGGCATGATATACGACATCATCGCGATTTGCGGCATTTGCTCTTCCGTCATCGACGGCGACAAGCGCAGCGAAATGAATGTCGTGAGGCTGGCCAAAATCGGCAAAATGAAGTACGGATCGCGATGGCCGAGCTGCACCCATAAAAACGAATGAAGCTTAATTTCCTGAGTGCGCAAAATCGCGTAATAAAGCGCCATAAAAATTGGCATTTGAATCAGCACCGGCAGGCAGCCGCTCGCTGGGTTGACGCCGTGCTTTTGATAGAGTTGCATCATTTCCTGCTGAAGCTTACGCTGCGTTTCGAGATCGGTACCTTTATATTTCTCCTGAAGCTTTTGCAGTTCCGGGCGAAGCTTTTGCATGGCAATCGACGTTTTAAACTGCTTTATAATAAGCGGAAGCAAGCAAACGCGAACGATCAACGTTAACACGATGATCGCAATGCCATAGTTATTACCAAAAAAATGACCAAGGATTAAAAGCAATTTCGACATCGGATAGACAAAATAATGATCCCATATCCCTTGACTATGCTCATCAATCGGCGCGTTGCGGTTGCAGCCGCTCAATAAAACAACCGTTCCCAATAATGCAAACAGCCACTTTTTCATAAGAGACCTCCTCGTGTATCGTATCATTCATATACAGAAACGCAAGAGGTCTCCTTCCTTCTTCATCAGATGGATGTGAACGTTCGCACACAGGAATTTTCCGCTTTTGCAATGCAAAAAAACGGCGGAAAGGGACGACAACACAAGCACTGCATGCACCATCTTCCTTCTGCTCCGCATGCGCAAACGCAACGTCATATAAAAAAGCTTTTGTTTTGTGGCATTCGCCGATATAGTATTTCACAACAACAAGCAGTGCGCCAACAAGCGACACATACGTCAGCAAATCAAAGGGAGCTTCCATTCTCCCACCTCTTTTCGATTCACAAAAAAGATCAAGTTCGAAAATTTATGTAACAAGAAGCAACAAAAGCAGTTTGATTTTTTCGAAACCTAAGTTCACTAATTAACACAATAATCAAGACTTGGATCCACGAAAAACGTTTCCTTACATAACATAGCAAACTGATCGAAAAAAGAAAAGAAAAAGATTTCCGAAACATGTGCACCGTTATTTTTCCGCCGACAGACGCTGCATTGGCGCCATATCCCATTTGGCAAAATCTTCTTTTTCATCCTCAACAAAAGTGCCAGTTCACGCTTGGCTGCCTTCAAAATAAAACGGCTCCGCCCCCGGCAGCACAGGATATTTCTCTTTCATCGCCTCTCCCCCTCTTTAGAAAATTTACTTCCTTTTATCTATCATTCGCCGCGATCACACTTTTCCTTTTTCCTCACCAAAACAAAGTGAGCGACCGCCACCATTCGGAAAACAGCTGTTCTTTTGTGCCGAGATAGATAAGCAAAACAAACGCCGCGTAAAACAGCGCCTTTTCTACAATATTACCTGTGCGATAGAGCGGAATTTTAAACCGCTTTGTAGTGAACGGCCAACAGAGAGGCACACCTTGAACAGAGAAAAAGTCTTCGAGAATATGAAACAAATAGCCGAGCGCAAAGCCAGCCGCAAATAGCGAAGAGGATTCCCACATCACAACAAGCGCGATCATTCCCCATACGAAAAGCGAGTGGGTCATGCCGCGATGGCCGAACGCTTCTTTTACTTTATTCGATACCCCAAACGAACGCCGCCCGACGTACGATGTCGGCTCGTCAATGTCCGGAAGCAAGCTGCCGACGACAATTCCCGCCGTATAGCTTACCGTAAACGAAAGCGATGTTTGCGCCGCTGCTGTTGCTCCCAATAGTAATGACGTAACAATATGACTATGATATCGCAATGTGACCTCCTGCATATAAAAAAATTTTTCCTTAATTATAGCACATAAAAAGAATGTTTGTTCGTTTTTTGTATATTTCTATTTTTCGTCACCGTTTGACAGATTTGTGACAATCGAGACAAATGTGACAAAGTTCACATCTCTTTATTTCCATTATGGCTATAGTAAATTACACAAATTGTTGAAGGAGTGAAACAAAATGAAACGAAAACGATCTCCATTATTGAACCGTTTCAAATATATAAAACCGATTGAACGGTACGCCAATGATCATAGTGAAATGACGTACGGCGACCGCGATTGGGAAAATGTTTACCGCCGCCGCTGGCAGCACGATAAAGTCGTTCGTTCGACCCATGGAGTTAACTGCACTGGTTCGTGCAGCTGGAACATCTTCGTCAAAGACGGCATTGTCACATGGGAAGGACAACAAATCGATTATCCGTCGACCGGACCGGATATGCCAGATTTTGAACCGCGCGGCTGCCCCCGCGGCGCAAGTTTTTCATGGTACATTTACAGCCCGCTCCGCGTTAAATATCCATACGTGCGCGGCGTCTTGATGGATATGTGGCGGGAAGCGTTAAAAGAACATAAAAATCCGCTTGACGCTTGGAAAAGCATCGTCGAAAATCCGGAAAAAGCAAAACAGTATAAACAAGCGCGCGGAAAAGGCGGATTTGTCCGCGTCAGCTGGGATGAAGCGTTAACGCTAGTCGCTACCTCCTTATTATATACCGTCATCAAATACGGCCCGGATCGCAATGTCGGCTTTTCGCCAATTCCCGCGATGTCAATGGTCAGCCATGCAGCTGGTTCGCGCTTTATGCAGCTCATAGGCGGACCGATGCTCAGCTTTTACGACTGGTATGCGGACTTACCGCCGGCATCGCCGCAAATTTGGGGCGATCAAACCGACGTTCCCGAATCGAGCGACTGGTATAACTCCGGCTACATTATTACATGGGGCTCGAACGTGCCGCTCACAAGGACACCGGACGCCCACTTTTTAGCAGAAGCCCGTTACCGTGGCGCAAAAGTTGTTTCCGTCAGTCCGGATTATGCCGAATCCACAAAATTTGCCGACGATTGGCTCAGCGTCAAACAAGGAACCGACGGCGCACTCGCGATGGCAATGGGGCATGTCATTTTAAAAGAATATTACGTCGATCAGCAAATTCCTTACTTTCAGCAATACGCGAAAACATATACCGATTTTCCGTTCGTCGTCACCTTAAAAAAAGATGGCGACAAATGGGTGGCCGGCCGCTTCTTGCAAGCAAAAGATCTCGGCCGCAACGTCACCAACGCCGAATGGAAACCGATCGTTTACGATGACAGCACAAACTCGTTTGTGATCCCAAACGGAACGATCGGCTCACGCTGGGACGGCCAAGGAAAATGGAATTTGCATATGGTCGATGAGGAAACAGAACAGCCGATTGAACCACGTCTGTCTTTTTTAGGCATCGAAAATGAGCTTATCACGATTCATATTCCTTACTTCTCCGATGAAGGAAGCAAAACGATCGAACGCGTTGTCCCGGCAAAAAAAGTGCAAACTGCAGACGGCGAAACATATGTCACAACCGTTTATGATCTCGTTCTTGCCAATTATGGCATTGACCGCGGCATTGGCGGAAACGTTGCCCGAACATATGACGACCTTGTTCCGTTTACGCCGGCGTGGCAAGAAGCGATTACAGGAGTGAAACGGGAGCTTGTCATAAAAATCGCGCGCGAGTTTGCGCAAAACGCGATCGACACGAATGGACGCTCGATGATTATTGTCGGCGCTGGCATTAACCATTGGTTTAACTCCGATACGATTTACCGCGCCGTATTAAACCTCGTCTTGTTCGTCGGCGCGCAAGGCGTCAATGGCGGCGGCTGGGCGCACTATGTCGGGCAAGAAAAACTTCGTCCGGCAGAAGGATGGCAAATAATTATGACAGCACGTGATTGGACAGCGCCGCCGAAATTGCAAAACGGTACATCGTTCTTCTACTTTGCGACCGATCAATGGCGCTATGAAGAAACGCCGGTCGATGAACTCGTATCACCGCTTGTGAAAAAAGCGCGCTATTCGCATTACGCGGATTATAACGTGCTCGCTGCTCGGCTTGGCTGGCTTCCGTCTTATCCGACGTTTAACAAAAACGGCATTGATCTTTACAAAGAAGCGATTGCCAATGGCGCAACAACTCCGGAACAAATCGGAAATTACGTGGCCGAACAGCTCAAAACGAAGCAATTGCAGTTTGCGATCGAAGACCCGGACAATGAAGTCAATTTTCCAAGAAACTTAATCGTCTGGCGCGCGAACTTAATTTCGAGCTCCGGCAAAGGCCATGAATATTTCTTAAAACACTTGCTTGGCACGACGCACGGCTTGTTAAACGATGATAAGGACAGCCTGCGGCCGCAAGAAATCAAATGGCGCGACAAGGCACCAGAAGGAAAACTCGACTTGTTAGTGAACCTTGACTTCCGCATGGCGGGAACGGCGCTTTACTCTGATGTCGTTCTTCCGGCGGCGACATGGTATGAAAAACACGATTTAAGCAGCACCGATATGCATCCATTTATTCATCCGTTCAATCCGGCGATTTCCGCACCATGGGAAGCACGTTCGGATTGGGATATCTTCAAATCGCTGGCGAAAGCCGTTTCCGACGTCGCCAAACAAATCGGCATGAAGCCGGTCAAAGAAGTCGTTGCCACTCCGCTTATGCACGATACAGCACAAGAACTGGCGCAGCCGTTCGGCAAAGTCCTCGACTGGAGCAAAGGCGAGTGCGAACCGATTCCGGGAAAAACGATGCCGAACATTCACGTCGTTGAACGCGATTATACGCTCATTTACGAGAAAATGATCGCACTTGGACCGAACGTAGCCAAACAGCCAATGGGCATAAAAGGCATCGCTTGGTCAGCTAAAGACGAATATGAAAAATTGAAAAAAACGTTAGGAACAATTAAAGGAGCGTCGGTTGCCGCTGGCTGTCCGGACATCAGCGCTGCGAAAAACGTGGCGGAAGCGATTCTCACATTATCCTCGACGACGAACGGCAAAGTGGCGGTAAAAGCGTGGGAAGCGCTTGAGAAAAAAACGGATTTATCGCTCGCTGATTTGGCAAAAGAACGCGAAGAAGAATGTTTTACGTTTGAACAAATCACAGCGCAGCCGAAAACAGTGATCACCTCGCCGGCATTCAGCGGCTCAGAAAAAGGAGGACGGCGTTATTCGCCGTTTACGACGAACGTCGAGCGGCTCATTCCTTGGCGCACATTGACAGGGCGGCAATCATTCTATCTCGACCATGAGCTTATGCACGAATTTGGCGAAGCGATGGCGACGTTTAAGCCGATGTTGCAGCACCGTCCGTTCTCGAAAAAGCGTCCAGACGCCAAAGGAAAAGAAATTATTCTAAACTATTTAACGCCACATAACAAATGGTCGATTCACAGCATGTACTTCGATGCTCTGCCAATGCTCACCCTTTTCCGCGGCGGCCCGACCGTTTGGATCAACAAAGATGACGCTGAAGAAGCAGGCATTCGCGATAACGACTGGATTGAATGTTTCAACCGAAACGGAGTCGTCGTTGCCCGCGCTGTTGTTTCCCATCGCTTGCCGCGCGGCATGGCCTTTATGCATCATGCGCAAGACCGGCACATTAACGTTCCGGGCACGAAGCTGACGAACAACCGCGGCGGCACGCACAACAGCCCGACGCGCATCCATGTAAAGCCGACGCATATGATCGGCGGATACGCGCAATTAAGCTACGGCTTCAACTATTACGGACCAACGGGAAACCAACGCGACTTGTACGTCATTATTCGCAAATTAGAGGAGGTCGATTGGCTTGAAGATTAAAGCGCAAGTCGGCATGGTGATGAACTTGGATAAATGCATCGGCTGCCATACGTGCAGCGTCACTTGCAAAAACACATGGACAAACCGTCCCGGCGCGGAATACATGTATTTCAACAACGTAGAAACGAAACCGGGAATCGGTTATCCGAAACAATGGGAAGACCAAGACAAATATAAAGGCGGCTGGGAGCTCAAAAACGGCGAGCTTCAGCTCAAATCCGGTTCGAAAGCGATGCGTCTTGTCAACTTGTTTTACAACCCATACCAGCCAACGATTGATGATTATTACGAACCGTGGAATTACGATTACGAAACATTGACAAATAGTCCCGAAAAACGCCATCAGCCGGTCGCCCGTCCGAAATCAGCGATTACCGGCGAATTCATGGAACTGTCATGGGGACCGAACTGGGAAGACGACCTTGCCGGCGCCCATATTACCGGTCTAAAAGACCCAAACGTCGTCAAAATGGAACAATCGATCCGGGCGGAGTTCGAAAACGTCTTTATGATGTATTTGCCACGCATTTGCGAGCATTGCATCAATCCGGCGTGCGTGTCAAGCTGCCCGTCGGGTGCGATGTACAAACGCGACGAGGACGGCATTGTCCTCGTCGACCAAAACGCCTGCCGCGCTTGGCGCTATTGCGTAACGAGCTGTCCGTATAAAAAAGTATATTTCAACTGGCAAACAAATAAAGCGGAAAAATGCACGCTCTGCTTCCCGCGCATTGAAGCGGGCATGCCGACGATTTGCGCGGAAACGTGCGTTGGCCGCATCCGCTATATCGGCGTCATGCTTTACGATGCCGACAAAGTGAAAGAAGCGGCAAGCGTGGAAGATGAAAAAGCGCTGTACCACGCCCAGCTTGGCATTTTCCTCGATCCGCATGATCCGGAAGTGATCGCAAAAGCAAAAGAAGAAGGCATTCCGGATGAATGGATTGAAGCGGCGCAGCGTTCGCCGATTTATAAAATGATTGTCGACTGGAAAATCGCGCTTCCGCTTCATCCAGAATACCGGACATTGCCAATGGTATGGTACATTCCGCCATTAAGCCCGATCATGAACATGTTCGAAGGAAAAGGAAGCAAAGCGAACGCGGAAGACATTTTCCCGGCGATTGATGAAATGCGCATCCCGATCGAATATTTGGCGAACTTGCTAACAGCCGGTGATGAAGCACATATCCGCATTACGTTGAAAAAAATGGCGGCGATGCGTTCTTATATGCGCGCAAAACAAACGAACAAACAGCCGAATATCCACATTATCGAAGAACTTGGGCTAAGCGAACAAGATATCGAAGAAATGTATCGCCTGCTCGCGATCGCCAAATACCATGACCGCTTCGTCATTCCTTCCTCCCACCGCGAAGAAGTCGCGGAATTATATGCGGAACAAGGAAGCTGCGGCTTGGCGTTCGCCGGCGGCCCTGGCTCCTGCGGCACGCTTTCTTAATGCGGGGTGATGAATGATGAACAGAGAACAAATGAAAACAGTATTTTTGTGTACTTCCTATTTATTATCATATCCCGATGATGCATGGGCAAATTCGTTGGACGATTGCTTAGAAGCGATCCGCACCGTGCAAAATGAGGCGATTATCGATAAAATCACCGCTTTTATCCATGAAATCCAAACCATCCCTGCCCGGCAGCGCATGGAACAATACGTCGAAACATTTGATTTCGGCAAAAAAACGAATTTGTACGTCACCTACATGAATACCGGCGAACAGCGTGAGCGGGGAATGGAACTTTTGCAGCTGAAACAGCGCTACAAAGCAGCTGGCTTTGATACGACTGAGCAAGAGCTTCCCGATTATTTGCCGCTCATGCTTGAGTTTGCCGCCTATGCGGAACAACATCATGTTGTTCCGCTCTTTGAAACATACGCGGACAATATCAGCGAAATCAGAAAACAGCTTGCTGCCAATCGAAGTCCTTACACCGCCATTTTCGACGCCATTTTTCTAGCACTTGAAGAACTCGGCGTAAAGCTAATCGCGAAAGGAAGTGTGTAACCCGTGCTCAAACAATTTCTTTGGGTAATTTTACCTTATATTTCCTTAACCATTTTTATCGGCGGGCATATTTGGCGTTACCAATACGACCAATTCGGCTGGACCTCGAAATCGAGCGAAGTATTGGAAAAAAAGCAGCTACGTCTCGGCAGCCTTCTCTTTCATTGGGGAATACTGTTTGTCTTCATAGGACATGTCATGGGAATTTTGATTCCTGAACCAGTTTACCAAACGCTTGGCATATCGGAAGAAACATATCATCTCATTGCTCTTGTCGGCGGCATTCCAGCGGGACTGCTCGCTTTCATCGGGCTTATCATCCTCATTCGCCGCCGCATAACAGTAAAACGAGTGCGGGCAACAAGCAGCCGCAGCGACTGGGTCGCTCTCTTTTTCCTTGCGGTTGTCATCCTGACCGGCCTTTCTTCTACGCTTCTTAATATCGATTCGAACGGCTTTGATTACCGCACAACAATCGGCCCATGGTTCCGCAGCGTCCTAACGTTCCGGCCAAATCCAGCTTATATGGAACAAGTTCCAATCTGGTTTCAAATTCATGTGATTGCAGCGTTTGGCATTTTTGCCGTTTGGCCGTTTACACGGCTCGTGCATGTGTTTAGCTTTCCGCTTCGCTACTTGCGCCGAAGCTATGTCGTGTACCGCAAACGCATGCCGAAGCAAGCGGAACAGCCGCATCAGATTCATTGATCAAAACATGTCTGAATCCCCCTTTCACATATATTCCATCACTCCCTCCTCTTTTTTACAGAGGCGGGAGATTGTTTGGAGCGTATGCAAAAACGGGATGCGTCCTGTTGCGAAGGAGACATCCCGTTTTTTTCTTATATTTGGCTTATTTTTTTCGTCAATGTTTCTTTTTCCTCGTCGGATAGCAGACGTTCGGCCATCGGAAATAACACGTTTTCTTCTTTCATAAAGTGTTCCGCTAAAATATGATAAGCGTCGATCACCACATTGGCGAGCGCCGCCGCACTGTCGCGGTCGACCGTTTCCGGAAGCTCCGCAGTTTTCTCTAAAAAAGAAGCAAGCCGCTGCTTCGCTTGATCATGTTCATACTCCATGACGGCAATCGGGCCAGATGTTCTTCCGATATACTGCGCCATCATCGGAAACAGCACGCCTTCTTCCCGCTCGGAGTGTGGATCAAGTTCATTGACAAATGCCTGCACACTTTCCCGCAATGCATGCAACCGTTCCTTCCAATTTTGTTCTTCCTTGTCGCCGACGATTGCTTGTGCCTGTTCAAACAGACGCTGTTTTTGTTCACGCAACGGTCCATGTTCCTGTTTCAAACGCCGCAAACCTGCGCATAGCTCCACTTCTTCCTGTCCACCCATATGACAGCAAAATGAATGCATCCTCCATCCCTCCTATTGTTTCTTTGCCATGATTGTACCTTGTTTTTCACAAACACGTTGTGAGCGATATCACACACCCACAAAAAATGATCACGCAAAAAAGTCGCCTGCGTGATCGTTCCGCATTTTTTCATCAATCATGAATGTTTAGACAGAAAAACGCTTAAGGAACCATGTCCTTAAGCGCTGTTTATGTAAAAGCGATATATAAGCTGGAAGCAAAATGTTTTATCCCTGCAATTGGCGTTCGAAATATTGCGATAATGTCACAATCATTGCCCCCATTCGCTCTAGTTCTGGGACAACAACGCGGGTAACCCCTTCCTCTTGGAGCGCTTCCGCCGTTACTTTTCCGACCGCGCACGCGATCACATCTTCATTCAACGCTTGACAGAACAATTCAATATCCTTTTGTTCTTTTACAAAAGAAAACAAAAAGCGAACTTGGATCGCCGCCGTAAAACAAACGGCATCCACTTTCCGATGAATGACTTCCTCATACAGCTTTTCGAGCACTTCCCTATCCGGAGCAACATGACGGTACGGAAGTAGTTCAGTATATGCCGCACCGTTTTCTTCAAGGAATTTCTTTAACGTCGGAGCCGTATCTCCATGCAATTGGACGACCACTTGCTTTTTGGCAAAGGAATGCTCCTTAAGCGAGCGAATCAGCCCTTTTGTTGTGCCATCGTCGCTAACAGCTATCGGAGAAATGCCTATCTTTTTTAACGCCGCAACCGTTTTGTATCCACGAGCCGCTACGTTCGCTTGTTGGATCGTTTCCATCCATTCCTCTTTGATCCCGCCTCGCTCGGAGGCCTGAAGCAACGCCTCTACTCCCACGCCGGTCGTGAAAATAAACCAGTCAGGGCGCATTGCAATCACAGCACGAATTTCATCTTCCAGTTCTCTTTCTTTAGAGAATACCGTTCCTTGCGCCGAACGCACAAGCGCAATTCCGCCCTGTTTCTCAATTAGTGTCGTCATTTCCTCCAGCTTTCTTGACGCACATAAAACGATACGCTTCCCGCGCATATTCATCCCCCTCTACCAATTGCGATTGTATGCCGTTTTGTTTGTTACACAATTCGCGGACTTGATCAATTGCGAATATTTTCATTGTAAAATACGATCTTGCCACTATGCAATATATAAAAAGCGAGCGGTCCTTCTTAAAGAAGTCCCCTCGCTTCATCACTCAATGCGTATGTACCATCTGTTCTTCCCTTATATCAAACGACCCGTAAATACGCGCCGGCTCAATGGAAATGACGTGATCTAAGCAGATATTGATAAGCCTCATTTTCCGGTTATACACAAACAACTTACGGGCATCTTTATACAATTTGACAGGCAGAAACGTAGCTTCCCCGCGATCTGTTTTAATTTTTACCGGCTGTTTTTCCTCGATCCAAACGATTAACTGCTTATACAGTTCTGACATGATAGGGAAATCCTCCTTGACACATCATTTGCTTTAATTATAAAAACAAATGACAAGAGAAGGAATGAAAAAAAATCAACAAATTATTATACTTGTTTGCGAAAATATGTCGATAAAAAAGACGCAGGAGATTATCCTGCGCCCATATATTCTAACTTAACGATACAACAAGATGCGCGCTACCGAACGGTCGGCACTTTCGCCAATGACGCGGATTTTCAATCCATAGTTTGGAATGTTTCGTCCCGCATCGACAACCCCTTTATTTTCGTAAGAGCTGCTGTCATCAAACAGCGGCAATGGTGTTGAAAAACGAAGATTTATGTCAAAAAAACACTATGAATTCACTCTTAACATCCGACACGTTTTTTGTTTACAATGTAATATATTAGCAGTAATTGTTGAATTTGCTTCTACATTGTACCGCATTACGCGAAAGAGGTGCTGCTATGCTTAGTATTTTAAAAGATTTTTTGCTTAATTTATTTTTTATTCTTATTCCGATTTTCATCGTTCCAATATGGATAGAAGAAAAGAATATTCCTAAACATATCAAGCGCCATTTGCTTACTGTTTGTTTCGCACTCGTCATCGTTTTATGCATTACCATTCCTGTCAGTTCAGATCAGGAATTCATTTTCGACTTGCGGCAAATACCGCTTTGGTTAGGAAGTTTATATAAAGGAGCAGCAACGAGCGTGTTTTTATGTTTTGTGACAATCGGCTATCGCTCTTTATTTGGGGGAACCGGTTTTCTCGTTACTGCTATTACTTCATTGTTCATTATGGTGACAAGCATTGCACTGGCAAAAAAATTTCTCACGCTGTCATCTAAACATCGCGTATTGCTCGCCGCTGCACTGTGCGCTTTTTCCGGCACTTTATCTGTCGTCCTTGCGCAAACGTTCCACCGCATTCCATCATCATCCTCTGACATTTCTCTTGCATACTTGTCCGTTCAACCGATATGTATGCTCATTACTTGTTCATTAAAAGAAATGATATATAAAAACATGGCGTTGCGGAAACGAATCATCCGTGCGGAAAAGATGGAAGCGGTAAGCCACTTGGCCGCATCCATTTCCCATGAAATACGAAATCCGCTCACCGCCGCGCGCGGCTTTATGCAACTGTTGGAGCAACACCACCTTTCTCCCGAAAAGCGGAAGCAATATGTGCGAATTGCGATTGAAGAGTTGGATAGAGCAGAAGCGATCATCACCGATTATTTAACGTTTGCGAAACCAGCGCCGGAATCGGTAGAAAAACTGAACGTCAAAACGGAAATTGAACGTGTGATCGACCTTTTGCGCCCGCTTGCCAACATGAACAGCGTAGAAGTGAAAACAACGTTAGCTCCGTTTACGATAACGGGAGAGCGCGAAAAATTCCGTCAATGTTTGCTTAATATTATGAAAAACGCTATCGAAGCAATGCCAAACGGCGGCGTGCTGCAAATTTACGTTTCTATTGAAAAACAGCACGTGCTCATTCGCATTTCCGACACGGGAATCGGCATGACGAAGGAACAAATCGAACGTCTAGGAGAACCGTACTTTACAACAAAAGGCATTAAAGGCACTGGCCTTGGGATGATGGTCGTCTATCGTATTATCGAATCGATGAATGGAACGATTCATATTGAAAGTGAAATACATAAAGGGACGGAAGTGTCGATTTATCTTCCGCTTTCATCCAATTTTCACAATTTGACAAACGAGGAAAAAAAGTTATTTATGGCACTATAAAACCTATATTCAACGTATATATAGAAATCGTTTTTTCCTCCGTAGAAGACAATGTACTTACCCACCAGCAGCCCAAAACGATCGTAGCATGCTTAGTTGAACCTTCAAGCTTTACTTGCTTCGCGTTTCGTGCGGAAAAAACGGCCAGCAGCAAACCAGTTTATAGCCTGTTAACTCTTTTGTTTGTTGTTTTGTCAAAAAATTTAAAAAAATACGAATAAAATCACCAAGATTTTCTTTCATTTATCTTCACGATATTTTTTGTTACAATACACAATAGATTCGTCGCATCACGGCATAAATATGGGTTTTATATAAGATGAAAAGGAGATTTTCCATGATTCATGTGAAAACAGAAAGAGAAATAAAACTAATGCACGAAGCGGGAAAGTTATTAGCAGCTTGCCATCAAGAAATCGCCCGGCTCATCAAACCGGGAATTACCACGATGGAGATTGACCGTTTTGTGGAAACATTTTTGGCAAAACATGGGGCCAAGCCAGAACAAAAAGGATATCGGGGCTATCCTTACGCAACGTGCGCTTCCATCAACGATGAAATTTGCCACGGATTTCCTCGCAATGAGCCGCTAAAAAGCGGGGATATCGTCACGATCGATTTTGTTGTGAACTTGCGTGGAGCGCTTGCCGACTCCGCATGGACATATGCGGTCGGAGATGTAAGCGAAGAAGTGAAAAAATTGCTTTATGTGACGGAACAATCCTTATATAAAGGGATTGAACAAGCAGTGATTGGCAATCGCATCGGGGATATCGGCCATGCGATTCAAACGTACGTCGAAGCAAACGGCTTTTCTGTCGTCCGCGATTTTACCGGACACGGAATTGGACCGACGATTCACGAAGAACCGTATATTCCACACTTCGGTGAAAAAGGAAAAGGGTTGCGGCTCAAAGAAGGAATGGTTATTACGATTGAACCGATGGTAAACGTCGGCGCATGGCAAAGCAAAATGGACAATAACGGCTGGACAGCAAGAACGGTCGACGGTTCTTATTCCGCGCAATATGAACATACGATCGCGATTACAAAAAATGGTCCGCTTATTTTGACGACGCTTTCCTAATCGAAAAAGACTAGCCGCCGCTTTGGCTAGTCTTTTTATAGTTTATATATAGTTTACATAATGTTATTTATGTTTCTATGATAGTACAAAAATACCATTATTGTTCGCTTGATTTCATCGTTGTTTTCCATCTCACTAACGGTAACAGCGGTTTATTTCACAGAAACAAAAACTTCTGCACGTTCGGCATTACAAATATGTCGTCCATTTGCTGCTATGCCGCTGCGAAAAGAGCCTGCGATTTCTCGACTGCTTTTATCTTCAATAGTCCGTCTTTTTTTACCCTTCGACGACTTTTACATAAAACGTCCGTCGGCGCGGGCCGTCGTATTCGCAAAAATAAACTCCTTGCCATGTTCCCAAAAGAAGCTTGCCGTTCGTAATAATGACATGCTGCGACGCACCGACCGTGCTTGCCTTCATATGCGCCGCTGTATTCCCTTCCATATGGCGATCAAGCGGATGTTCCCACGGATATGTTTCATCAAAACGGCGCATCATATCCCGCTTCACATCAGGATCGGCGTTTTCGTTGATCGTAATTCCCGCGGTTGTATGCGGACAATAAACAATGGCGATACCTTCTTTCACTCCCGATTGACGAACCGCCTGTTCGACGAACGAAGTGATGTCGACCATCTCATCGCGCTTTGTTGTTTGAATCGTAAATGATTGCAACATATTCCCTTCACCACCAATCAAAAATTTGCTACCTTATATTATAGCGCATACAAAAAGGGTGAAAACAGATGAAAAGATACGAAAACTTAGACGGTGTTTCGACGAAAAAAACGTTTGCCGATTTCCGCCGCTGGCAAAAGGAACGGAGAAGCAAAAAGAAAGATTTGTCGTATCAAGTTCCCCATGCCGACCCGCCGCAATATCCGCTTCTTCACGCAAACCGTGAGCGCACATTGCTTTCTTGGATCGGGCATTCCACGTTTGTCATCCAACTAAACGGCATCACGATCATCACCGATCCGGTATGGGCGACGCGCATGGGAACGGCAAAACGGCTTACGAAACCTGGCATTGCGCCGAAGGAAATGCCTGAAGTCGATGTCGTTCTTATTTCTCATGGACACTATGATCATTTGCATTTTCCGAGCATCCGCCAATTGAAAGGAACGCCGCACATGTTCGTTCCCATCGGGCTTGGCCGTTTATTCCGGCGAAAAGGATATAAACAAGTGACGGAATTCGAATGGTGGGAAGAACAATCATTTAACGGTGTCACCTTTACGTTTGTTCCTGCGCAGCATTGGACAAGACGAACACTGTGGGATATGAATACGTCCCACTGGGGAGGCTGGGTTATAGAGGCGAAGGAAAAACCGACGATCTACTTTGCCGGCGATAGCGGCTATTTCCGCGGATTCCGCGAGATTGGCAAACGCTTTTCGATTGATTACGCGCTTTTGCCGATCGGTGCGTATGAGCCAGAATGGTTTATGGGGCCACAGCACGTCACTCCGGAAGAAGCGGTACAAGCCTTTTTTGATTGTCAGGCAGACTACTTCGTTCCCATGCATTATGGCGCATTTCGCCTCGCTGATGACACTCCAAAAGAAGCGCTCGATCGCTTGCTTGCCGAATGGAAGCGGCGCGGTTTGGACGAAAGCAAGTTAAAATGCCTAAAGCTTGGCGAAGTGCTTGATTGTGATATACGTTAAAAAAGGAGCCTTACCATTGGCCCCTTTTTTCCTATTGGTCATACTTTCGAAATACGTACGGTTCTTTCGGTTCACCGATTTTATGCCACGATTTGACCTTCACATAAGGAATTGTCGCATTATACGGCTGATAATAAATGGTGGAGAGCTTTCCTTTCACATGAATCCACTCATCATTCGCTAAATGAGGATTGTCGGGAAACTCCGTTAAAAGCCCGTACACCCCCGAATCGGCCACACAGTGGATAATGCCAAAGCGAAGAACAAATAGCTGTGTTTTTTTCGTCGTCTCATCATGATAGACAAACCCGTCAAATTCGATGTCTCGATCATCAAACTGACCCGGGAATTGATAGATCGTTTCCATCGCACTTAAATAATTCTCCGCATTCAATACGAGGTGTGATGTTTTTGAAAATTTTTTCAGTTCCTTTCTCATCAAGTCGTCGTAGTCATCGGCTCCGTAATAAATGCTTGTATCTGGACGTAAAAATTGCCGTTGGACAAACGGGTCGTCGCTGTTTGTTGCGAACCCGCGTATATGAAAGCCTTTCGCTTTCACCATATTTGAATCAAGCGTCACTACTGGAAAAAGCAACGCGGATACAATTGGAAAAATAAATATCATATAATTGGCGACCCGTTTCCATCGCGCTTGCACCTTATGATGGCGGCAACATGAATCATCACGACAATGTTCATGCTTCTTGGCGAAATAAGCTGAACAATGGTCAAAAATACGAAAATGGCGACAACGACAAGGAAGAATAACGGATATTTATCCATGAAAATTTCATGAGCATCTTCATTTTTATAAAAAAAGCTGAGCGCCAAATCACGCTCAGCTTTTTCTATTATTCTTCTACTTCTTTTTTCCATAAACCAACCATCAAGGCAGTAATAATAGCACCGATTAAAATCGCTAATACGTATAATAAAGGATTTCCTTTGACAATCGGAATAACGAAAATCCCGCCGTGCGGAGCTGGAAGTCCAATTTTAAACAACATCGTCAGCGCCCCGCTCACCGCAGAACCGACAATGATCGATGGAATGACGCGCACCGGATCGGCTGCCGCGAACGGAATCGCCCCTTCTGTAATAAACGTCGCCCCCATGATATAACATGTCTTTCCAGCTTCACGCTCCGCTTTGGTAAATTTCTTTTTAAAAAAGGTCGTCGCAAGCGCCAACCCTAGCGGCGGCACCATTCCTCCAGCCATGATCGCCGCATGCGGAGCATAGTTACCAGCGTCAATCATAGCAATCCCAAACGTAAACGCCGCTTTGTTAATCGGTCCGCCCATATCGACCGCCATCATGCCGCCAAGAATCGCGCCAAGCAAAACTAAGTTTGCCGTCCCCATATTTTCAAGCCAATGCTTTAGCGCTTCGTTTAACGCCTTCACTGGATCAATAACGACATACATCATGATCATCCCTGTAATGAAAATGCCAAACAGTGGATAAAGCAACACCGGTTTGATTCCCTCAAGCGACTGCGGCAGACGGCTGAATAGCTTCTTCAAGCCAACGACTAAATACCCAGCAAGAAATCCGGCGATTAATCCTCCTAAAAAGCCGGCACCGCCGTTTGCCGCCATGAAACCGCCTACCATTCCCGGCGCAAAACCTGGACGATCAGCGATGCTCATCGCAATGAAACCGGCAAGCACTGGAATCATCAATGCAAAGGCGTTTCCGCCACCGATGTCCATGAGCGCTTTCGCGATTGGATGATAAGACGGGTCTTTCGGATCAAACGCCTTAATGCCGAAAATAAACGATATCGCAATTAAAATGCCGCCGCCGACAACAAACGGAAGCATGTTGGAAACCCCGTTCATTAAATGTTTATAAAATCCTGTGCGCGCTTTTCCTGCCATTGTTGCTTCTTTCGTGCCGCTTCCTTGATAAATTGGCGCATCTTGCTTGAGAGCTTGCTCAATTAACTCTTTCGGGTTACGAATCGCTTGCGCAACCGGCACTTGAATAACATGTTTTCCTTTAAACCGTTCCATTTCCACTTGCTTATCTGCTGCAACGATGACGGCAACCGCATCTTCGATATCTTGTTTCGTCAACTTATTTTTTACACCGCTAGAACCGTTTGTTTCCACTTTCATTTCTACATCCATTTCCGCCGCTTTCGCCTTTAAGGCGTCCGCCGCCATATACGTATGGGCGATTCCTGTCGGGCAGGCGGTAACGGCGATAACTTTTGGACGTTTCGCCGACGAAACAAGCGTATTTTCTCCCACTCTTTCTCCTTCCTTTTCTGCAATCAAGCGAATAATTTCTTCTTCGCTTGAAGCGCTTTCAATTTGTGCGCGGAAAGACGGATCCATTAACATCGACGATAAGCGGGCAAGCGCTTCCAAATGCGTATTGTCCGCTCCTTCCGGTGCCGCGATCATAAAAAACAAACGGCTTGGTTTTCCATCAAGCGCATCATAATCAATGCCACTTTTCGAACGGCCAAACGCTACTGCCGCTTTCTTTACCGCGGACGTTTTCGCATGCGGAATGGCAATTCCATCGCCGACACCTGTCGTGCTTTGCGCTTCTCGTGCCAAAATCGCTTCTTTAAACGCTTGCACATCGCTTAATATCCCTGCTTCTTGCAACTTCGCGACAAGCTCGTCAATCACTTCTTCTTTTGTTTTCGCTCGAAGATGAAGAATAATCGTCTCTTTTGTAAGCAAATCAGTAATTTTCATCGACATGATCCTCCTTTTTCACACGCCATTAAAAACATATAACATTTACTTCACGTATCAGCTGTTCGACATAGTCTTTCGTGCATAAATCTTCGGAAAACGCCGTTGCGCTTCCGGATGCGACGCTATAAGCGAATGCTTCTTCCAAGCTTTTGCCGCTTGTATATGCGGCGAGAAATCCCGCCACCATCGAATCGCCAGCTCCAACGGAATTTTTCACCGTTCCTTTCGGCGCCTCGGCAAACAGCGTTATTTCTTTGTTAAAATAGAAAGCGCCGTTCCCTGCCATCGATACGATGACATTTTCCACTCCCAATTCCGCTAACCGGCGGCCATAAACCATGATCTCGTCTTGCGAATGAAAGCTTGTCTCAAATAGTTCCGCTAATTCTTTATGGTTTGGTTTTGCCAAAAATGGCTTCCGCGCAAGCAACTGTTTTAACACTGGGCCGCTCGTATCGACGACGACCTTTGCTTTTGCTTTTTTTGCTTCATCGATGATTTTTTCGTAAACGTCCGGTGACAAAGAAGACGGCACGCTTCCCGCAAGGACGACCACGTCGTTTTCGGTTAAAGCTTGCAATTTTTTGATTAACGCTTCTTCATGTTCCGGCTCCATCATTGGTCCTTGACCGTTAATTTCCGTCTCTGTTCCCGATTTTAGCTTCACATTAATGCGCGTATTCCCCGGCACCTCGACAAAATCGCAAGCAATGTTTTCGTTTTGCAACTGTTCGATAATGAACGAGCCGGTAAATCCGCCGATAAATCCTAGCGCCGTGCTTTCCACGCCAAGGCGCTTCAGCACACGGGAGACGTTGATTCCTTTTCCACCGGGAAATGTCAACGTTTTCACCGCACGGTTTAATTCACCAAGGCGAAGTTCGTCAACATGAACGATATAATCAACGGATGGGTTTAACGTACATGTATAAATCATTTTGTCACAACCTCTACTGTTGTTTTTGCTTTGTATGGTTCTAGCCATTCTTCCGCTAAGTCATCTGTAATCAACACCGCTTCATGAAGTTCAGCAATTTTTGAGAATGCGCTTTCATTAAGTTTGGAATGGTCGGCAAGCACATACGCCTTTTGGGATAGCTGTATCGCCGTATGTTTTACCATCGCTTCTTCCGGATCAGGTGTTGTATATCCATATTCGTAGTGAACGCCGTTTGCGCCGATAAAACATTTATCAAAGCTGTAGCTTTGCAATGCCTGCAGCGCGCCGCGGCCAATAAGCGCTTTCGTTTTCTTTTTCACAAAACCGCCGAGCAAATATGTCGGAATGTCGTATTCTAAAAGCATATCTAGATGCATAATACCGTTTGTCACCACAACGATATCTTTGTCATATAGATGTGGAATCATTTCCAACGTCGTCGTCCCGGCATCCAAATAAATGCAATCACCGTTTTGCACAAGACTTGCCGCATACTCGGCAATCTGTTTCTTTTCTTGCCTATGTTTTGTTGATTTTTCCAAGACGCTTAATTCTTCCCGCTTCTTTTGCAGCACTGTTGCGCCACCGTGAATACGACGCAATTTTTTTTCTTTTTCTAGCTGCGTTAAATCGCGGCGGATCGTTGACTCCGACGAATTGGTCGCCTCGACTAATTCTTGCAGCTTTACTACTCCTTTTTCAGCGAGAAGCTCTAAAATGATGCGGTGACGTTCCTCTGTTAACAAACTCCTCACCTCCCTATAAAGGGATGTTTCCTGTTTTCACTACTATCATAAACGAAAACAAACGAAAAATCAACCAAAATCATTTAAAAATAATCAATTTCAATCAAAAAATCATTCAAAAACAATCAAAACATTGATATAACTGCAATAAAAAAACACTTGCCAGCTTGGCAAGCGCTGCATGACGTTTCGTTCCTGCCAGCCGCGCGTCCCGATTGCCAACGCTGTCGCCGTTCCGTCGATGATCATGACCGTATCGCCAGAAAGAACGTGAAAATACACATCATCAAATGTTGTAATTTCTTTGACTTCACTGGCATGCAATACACAGTCTTTAAGAAAGGAAGCGGCTTCCTCCCTAGGCATGTCTTCCCATTGTTCACGCCAATCTGTTAGAAGCGGCTGTAAAATAAAGTGTTGGATCGTTTCTTTATCGACAAGCCCATCCGTATAAATCACGCTCAGCTGGCGTCCTCCATCTTTTTTGCTGCGGATGGTCCGCATGACGATATCAGAACTTTCCCCAATTACCCGCTGGATGATACGAACATTTTCGTTTATGTCAATCGACAGCGGCTGTTTCTCAGAAGGAGGCGGCAGCGGCTGTTCATATACTGCTTTTTGCCGTTTAAGCCACCTTTTCATAATCGATCTCGCCATTCTCATCACTCGAACCCCCGATTTTCACGAACATACGATTACATTTTTACCATCCCCTAAACTTTGCCAAATTATGTCCATTTTACAAATTCACAAAATTACAGACTATTGAACTAGGACAAAAAAACGGGATTCCCTGTAACGATAGGGAACCCCGTTTTCCACAAACGCATCTTCACGATTTTTTGGCCGAACACGATCCATGACAGTCGTCAGATAGAGAGCAGCTAGCACACATTCCTTTGGAGCTTTTTTTCATATGGCGAACGAGCGTCCAGCCGGCATAGGCGAAAATGGCTCCGCCAATTAAAATATTTGCAACCACGATTTTCTTCCCTCCCTTAGTATCCGAGCAGCTTTCCGCCTTCATAAATAAGAAATGAAATGGTATACGCAACTGTTAAGGCGCAACCGATGGAAACAAACATCCACTTTCGCGCCCCTGTCTCTTTGCGTATGGTTGCAACCGTCGCTAAGCAAGGAGTATATAAAAGCACAAACGCCATAAAGCTAAGCGCAGATAGCGGTGTAAAATGTTGCACTATTGCCCCTTGCAGCACGTCCATATCTTTTGCATGATAAATGATATTCATCGTGGAAACAACGACTTCTTTTGCTAAAAAACCAGTGATGAGCGACGCACCGGCTTGCCAAGTGCCAAAGCCGAGCGGCGCTAAAATCGGCGCGAGCACACTGCCGATGACCGCAAGAAAACTGTCATCCATGGAAACACCGATTCCTTTTGGCCCAACATATGTCAATAACCAAATCGCAACAGACCCACCGAAAATAAACGTGCCCGCTTTTCGCACAAACCCTTTTCCTTTATCCCATGTACTGCGCCACAACGTTAATGCTTGTGGCATGCGGTACGGCGGCAGCTCGATGACGAAAACTGAGCTTTCATCTTTTAATAAAGTAGCCGAAAACAGTTTGGCAAGGCCAAGTGCAACAACAATTCCTAACACATATAAGAAAAAAACAACAATTGCTTGATTTTTTGCAAAAAATGTACCAGCAAACAGCGCATATACCGGCAAACGAGCCGAACATGACATAAACGGCAGCAATAAAATCGTCAGCAACCGTTCTTTTGGCTGTTCAATCGTCCGTGTTGCCATGACACCCGGAACGTTGCAGCCAAATCCGATAATCATCGGAATAAACGCTTTTCCATTTAAACCAATCGCCTCCATAAACCGGTCCATGACCATTGCGACGCGCGCCATATATCCGGAATCTTCTAACAGAGAAATGAAAAAGAACAAAATGAAAATTTGCGGTACAAATACAAGCACCCCGCCAACGCCAGAGACAATTCCGCTAAGGACAAGCTCTTTAATGAATGGAGATGCACCTATAAGCGACAACAATTTGGACAGCCAATCCGTTAATGGACCGGAAAAAAACTGGTCGAGCAAATCGGCAAGCGGTGAGCCAAGCCAGTCAAACGTTAACATAAACATGATATACATAAATAATAAGAAAATCGGCAAGCCCAAATATTTATTGGTTACAATTGCATCAATTTTTTCCGTTAACGTGAGCGGCTTTTGCTTCATCGCAACCGTTGATGTTTCGACGACATTCGCAATCCATTGATCGCGCACTTCATACATATGCTCTGCTAAAGAGTGACCGAGCGTCTGTCGCGCATTGTCGCGAATCGATCGAAGCGGAGCAACATCTACATATGTTTGTAAATATGCATGAACCCGTTCATTTCCTTCCAAAAATTGCAATGCGAGCCATCGTTTTGACACTGGTACATCATCTGGGAGTTGTTCACCTATTTTTTGCACAGCTGCTTCCACAGCCCGTCCGTAATCGATCGAAAAAGAAGGCCCGCTTTGTTCTGTTAGAGACAAAATGGTGCGAACGAGCTCTTCTGTTCCTTTTCCCGTCCGCGCGATAACCGGAATCACAGGAACGCCAATACATTGCGAAAGCTTTTCCGCATCTACTTTTACTCCGCGTTTCTCTGCCACGTCAATCATATTTAATGCTATGATCAGCGGTTTTCCAAACTCAAGCAGCTGAACGGTCAAATGCAAATTTCGTTTTAATTGGGAAGCGTCTACAATATTGACAATCGCAGAAAAAGACTCCGTCAATAAAAATTCGGTCGCCACTCCTTCATCGCGAGAAAGCGGCTGTAGCGAATAAATTCCCGGAAGATCAACGATTGGAACATCGTGTTGCCGCAATATGCCAATCTTTTTTTCTACCGTTACTCCGCTCCAATTTCCGACATATTCGTACGATCCCGTTAAATTATTAAATAATGAGGTTTTCCCCGTATTTGGATTACCAAATAACGCAATATATGATGGCACCGATTATTTCACCCCAATACAAGCCGCCTCTTTGCGTCGAAGACAAATATACTGTCCATCTACTTCTACCATTAGCGGGCCGCCAAATGGCATTACGCATTTGACACAAACTTTTTCCCCTTCATGCATGCCCATATGAATCAGGCGCTGTTTTACTACTTCATTTGCTACTGCTAAATGGGTAATCACAGCTTGTTGTCCTTGTTGAAGATCGGCAAGAACCATTTTAAAATCCTCCAAATAACAATGATTCTTTTTATCAATTAAATTTTAGAAGTAATTCTTTTCACAATTTGCATAACTAAAAACAATAATGATTATTTTTCTCAATGAATATCATACCATACTTTGAAGTTTTGGAAGTGATTTTTTTCACACCCATCATATAATTTCAATAATTCATTCACAAAATCTCCATGATTAAGTCCACAAAATTGTGTAAAAACAAAACGGTAAAAAGCGATTTTATTTTCCCATAATCTAAGTTTACTGCGCTGGTAATGGAATTTTTCACAATAATTGAGGCTTAACTTAACCTCCATCTTTACTTTTATAAAATGTTCACTTCATATAGTTGAATTTTTCTGAATAATCACTATAATATCTTTTACGTATATTATTCAGCAGGAGGAAAAAGAATATGGAAAAATTGGCGAAAATCAGCAACTTTGTCGGAAACACGTTTGCCATATGGGTGCTATTATTTGCCGCTTTGGCTTTTTATTCTCCGAAAACTTTTACATGGATCGCGCCGTACATTGTGCCATTGCTTGGCATCGTTATGTTTGGCATGGGGCTTACACTGTCGGTCAATGATTTTAAAGAAGTGTTGAAGCGGCCAAAAGAGGTGCTGATCGGCGTCGTCGTCCAATTTTTGATCATGCCGCTTCTCGCCTTTTTGCTTGCTCATTATTTGCCAGTGTCGCGGGAAGTGGCGCTCGGCATCATCCTTGTCGGTTGCTGTCCGGGCGGAACGGCGTCTAACGTCATGACATATTTGGCAAAAGGGGATACGGCGCTTTCTGTCGCCGTGACATCCGTTTCGACAATACTTGCGCCGATTTTAACGCCATCGCTTATTTTGCTGCTTGCTGGAAAATGGTTATCCGTTTCCGCTGCCTCCTTATTTTGGTCGATTGTGAAAGTTGTTCTTGTCCCGATTATTCTTGGACTAATTGCCCAATCGCTTTTCCGAAAACAAGTAAAAGCATGCGCCCAAATGCTCCCGCTTGTTTCCGTGATTGCGATTGTCGCCATTGTCGCGGCAGTTGTCGGGCAAAACCAGCAAGCGATCGCGAAAAGCGGAATCGCGATTTTCTTAATTGTCGTCGCCCACAACGGACTTGGATTGTTGCTTGGCTATTGGTTTGCGAAATTGTTTCGCTTGTCATTGCCAAAACAAAAAGCGATTTCGATCGAAGTCGGCATGCAAAACTCCGGCCTTGGCGCGGCGCTAGCAACGGCCCATTTTTCGCCGCTTGCCGCCGTTCCGAGCGCCATTTTCAGCGTATGGCACAACATTTCTGGACCGATTGTCGCCACCTATTTCCGCAAAAAAGACGAAAAACACGAAGCGGACAAACCGACAATTCCAGCCTAAAAAAACTGGTTCCTTACGCGAACCAGTTTTTTACGGTAACAATGGAAAGATAATTCGTTCCGCAAGCGCCGGGATATCAATGAACGGATTGCGGTTTCCTTGAATAAGAAAAATAGCGCGATTGCGATGCTTTTCGTAAATCGTTGCCGGG
Organism: Parageobacillus thermantarcticus; assembly: GCF_900111865.1. Classification (GTDB taxonomy): domain Bacteria; phylum Bacillota; class Bacilli; order Bacillales; family Anoxybacillaceae; genus Parageobacillus; species Parageobacillus thermantarcticus. Next base: position 99,886 of record NZ_FOJS01000002.1, read on the forward strand.
AATTGTCGATGCCAGCGAACGAGAAGCGGAACGTCAATTTTGCGGCGAAACGCTTTTGCGATGGCGTTTGGATAGCGAAGCAGAAAATACAGCATCGCCCGCGCCACCGTTCCTTTTCCGTACTCTGGCTCAAAATAGCCATTTCTTGCGACACCGCAACGGTTTTGGATCTTTTCTTCCGGTGACTCCGGCTGATAAAACAGAAAATCGGCGTACGGAAAATTCGAGCGCAACGTATTGCATTCAGGCTGACAAACAAAAAGATGGTGCAAATCTCCTTTCATCGGCTCTCTCGCTCCGAACCATGATTGTGGAACGACATGTTCGGCGTTAAACTTCCATTGCTGCTCGATTTTTTTCACTCGTCTTATCTCTACTTTTTCCCATTCTCTCGCTTTTTTCAATAATTTTCGAAATTCGTCGTGGCGTTTTTTCATCGTCTCATAATCTTGAATAATTAATATTTTCGGATCTTTCCTTTCACCCGAATAGATGCTTCTTACCGATCCGTCCGGATGCAAATCGACCCATGTATACAAATATTCATCTTTGCTGAAAAAATAAGGAAGCCGCCGCTTATGCGTCCGCGAAACAAGTTCGTGATATTTATGAAACAACGTAAGGCCGTCACCATCTAGAGGCATATGGCGGTAATACCGATGCATCGCCCGCGCGTCTTCTTGTTCATTGTAATACACATCCATACGGGCTTCGATGTTTTGTTGATGCTCTTGCAAAATAGCTAACTGCTCTTGTCGGTCATCCCCCTGCCATTGCTGGAGTTCTTCCATCCGTTTCTGTATCTCCACCGTTACTTCACCTTGCTTCTCCCTGTTTCCTTTTTGTATACATTTTACCATGTCCGTTTTCGCTTTGTTATCCAAAAAATAAAGTTCGCCCTTTTATTCAGGCGAACTTTGATGAAGCTTACCGCATCACGAACGACATAACCCCAAAAAGAACCGCGGCCATCCCTGCGGCAATGAACGCAGGAACTAGCTTTGTACGCGCATATTCCATCACCGGCAATCTCAAAATCGTACATAATGTCACTGTATTATCGCTAAGCGGCGAGGCAAACGCACCGAACGTCCCGCTCGCAAATACAGCACCAATTACAAGCAGGATATTCGCACCTGACTGATGTGCAAGCGTGACGCCAAGCGGCATTAACATCCCCCATGTTCCCCAAGAAGAGCCGATAAAATAAGAAATCAACGCACCAAGCAAAAACAATACAGGAGCGACAAAATAATGTGGAATCCAATTTTTTACATGATCCGTAATATATTGCGAAAAACCTAAATCCTCCGATACTGCTGACAACGCCCAAATGAGTGCCAGCATTAAAATGACAGACATTAATTCATTTCCGCCTTTAACAAAATGGGTCAATAAATCAGCAAGCTTGAATTTTTGCAAAAGAAAATAAACGACCGTAATGATAACGGTAATAAAGAGCGCTTCCAACATCGCGCCAAGCGCATCGCTGCGAAGAAACGCATCAAAAAACGTTTTTGCGCCTTTATGCCCATCCCACCAACTCAAGAATAGTGTCAACACAAGTACAATGGACAACGGTACGATTAAATTCCATGGCTTAATCGGTGTTTCTTTATCGTACGCACGCGGGCAAGATTCCATCCCTTCTCCTTCTTCTCCTTGCGTTTCGTCCGGATTTTCTGTTTTGCCTTTATTTATGTCTGACGCATTTTCTTCAGCGAACTCAACCGCCAATCGTTCATTCCACTGCTGAACAGGCATATACTTTCCCATTTCTTTCTCCATTGCGCGTGCTTTTCCTTTTCTTGAGTATTTAAAAAAGCTGTAATAAAGCCCGACAATAATAATCATCAATGAAAAAAAGTTAAACGGAATGCTTTTTACATAGACAATGTACGGCTTCGCGTCAATTCCCGCTGTTTTCAGCGCTTTATCAATCACCGAGACCATATAGCCGACAAATGCTGTTGCTAATGGAATGAGGGCGACAACCGGATTGGACGTCACTTCAATCGCAAATCCGATCTGCTGCGAAGATAACTTCAGTCGTTCTTTTAGCGCTTTCATAATCGGTGCAATCGTTACGATGCGGAAATCAGGATCGCTGAACGTCACCATTGTCGAAATCCATGTTAGCATTAAGGCGCTTCTTGCTGTTTTTACTTTTTTGCTGATGAGATGAACAAATCCTTTAATTCCTCCTGTATATTTAATCATACTAATAAGACCGGCAAACACATAAAGAAAAATAATGATGCGAATATTATTTGTTTGCATGATATTATCGACCATATATGATAGCATCGTCCGTAAGCCGCCCAGCAACGTCGGATCGATTAAATAACTGCCAAACAATAGCGCTACAAACAAGCCCGGAATGACTTGTTTTGTCCATATTGCTATCGGAATTACTACTAAAAACGGAAGCAACGCTTTCCATGAAGGCTCCATGAATCCTATCACTCCTTTTCTTTCTTTAAAAAAGTATGGGCAATAACGATCTTTTCTATGCTACTACAAATTATTTGTGGATCAATTTTGTTTTGCATTATTTAGAAAATTCGATAAAATATAAAAATAAAGAAAGGGGGAATAAAAATGAATTTAAAACCTGGGGACGTATTTACTTGGCAACGCACTTTCACGGAAGAAGAAATATTGCAATTCGCCCGCCTCTCTGGTGATATGGGAAGGCATCATATGGAACGCGATGAGAAAGGCCGGCTGATGGTGCACGGGTTATTTACCGCTAGCATCGGCACTAAAATCGGTGGTGACCTAAACTATATCGCCAGAGAAATGAACTGCGAATTCATCCGACCTGTATTTACTGGAGATACAGTCACATGCGAATTAACGATTACCGAAGTGATTCCGATGGATGGATACAAACAAGTGGAAATGAAAACGGTTTATCGCAATCAACATGGGAAAGAGGTATTAATTGGAACGAGCAAAGGGATTATAAAGGACGACGTACATCCTTCATGAAAAAGAAAGGTTGTCTTCGTTCAGACAACCTTCCCCGTTTCACGCCGATGCAGCGGCGTTAATGACAATGTGTGAAGCGTAATTTCTGGCTTTGTACCAACACGAATGTTTATTCCCGTTTGCCCGAGCCCTTCGCTAATGTAAAACGGCTTGCCGTCTAGTTCGTGGTAGCCTTTAATGATATTCATTCGCACTAATTTTCCCATTTTCACAAGATGATACGGCTTCGGCCAATGAATTTGCCCGCCGTGAAAATGTCCGGAAAGCAAATAATCAAAATGATAATGGCGCATATGCAAAACGATATTTGGATCGTGTGTCAGCACAAGATGTAAACCATCTTTGATATGTGCGTATGCTTTTTCTAAATCGCTGCGTCCTGTGCAAAAATCATCAATACCGATTACATTTACGGTTTTTCCTTTAATCGAAATGGTTTTCGCTTCATTTTGCAAAACGGTGCACCCATGTTTCTCTAACATTGTTTTTAAAGCTTGGAAATGCTCCTCTTTCAACACATAATCATGGTTGCCGAACACGACATAAATGCCATATGCCGGGTTTAGCTTTTGCAACACCTCTAAGTACGGGACTAACTTTGGAATACTTTTTTCACGATCAAGCAAATCCCCAGTTAATGCGATCAAATCAATTTGTTCATTTTTTAGTTTCCTATATAAATAGTCAGGGGAAATCGATAAGTTTTCTAAATGAAGGTCCGACAAATGTAAAATGCGGATGGCATCTTGGTCGTTCCCGCTACAACGCACTTCTACTCTATGAAAAACCGCATCATGCGTATTGCGATGTGCTTTATAAATAAAAATAAATAGTAGAAAAATGATCGCAACGATGGCAAAAATAAATATCATCCGTCTCTCCTCCCTCTTTACCATTATAAGTAAATGGGAAGAGAGAAAGAAGAGGGAGTTAATGGCTCGGCTGGCAATCGTACAATGTAAGCAGCTTATCTTTTGACATAAATAAATATTTAGGAGGCCGCCGGAATGCGGAAAAACGGAACTGTGAAACAACAATGATAGGCATCATCACGGCTGTTTTGAACCATTTGTAAAACGGATTTACAATCGAAAACGTTTCAAAGCCTAACCGCTCGCATCCTTTATTTAACATCGTAATTCCTATAATTCCTTTTATTTCAGAAAACTGCTCATGATTACGTATATAATTGGCAATATAGGGAAGTCCCGCTTTCACTTGTTCAAAAATATAACGCCCTTTTTTAATTTCGCTATCTAAATGAAGAAGCTCGCGAATTAAGCGAACATTATGCAAATGAATTTTTAACAACAGGTCGTTTTTTTGAATTTTCGTGCCGTCCGATAGCACGATTTCCCTTCCTTTATATTTCGTTATACGAACGCGGAAAATCGGGCGGCAACCGTCCCGCTTATTTTCAACGTACTCAAGCCTCGAACATGCATAATAAATCGGGTCCAATGCGCCCCAAACCGCCAAAGCATACTGTCTTGCTTTTTCTTTCATATGCTCCCCTCTTCCATCATTTATCGCGTATTCACATTTACATTGTGAAACATTTGCCGGCGGTTTATAAATGGATAAAAAAGGGATGGGCAAAGGCGGATAAAATTTTGCACTTGACATATACTCGATAATAACTTCATCGATTAGGTGATCAACGTGAAAACGGTGTTGTTTCTTCCCTTGCTGCAAATTCCATCAGGGCATCACCAAGCGGCAGACGCATTAAAAGAAGACTTATTAGCGATAAACCCGCAATGGCGATGCCATAAAGTCGAGCTGCTATCATCACGGCTGGGAAAAACAGAAAAATTTATATCTTCTGTTTACTTACAATGGATTCGCCATTTCCCAAAAACATACAGCATCTTGTATGAGCAAACCGTTATCCGCCAAAAAAAGGCGCATCTATCATTCCGATATTACGAATTCCTTTTTAGCCGTCACATAAAAAACTTAGTCCAACGCGTACAGCCCGATCTCATTGTTTGCACGCATGCCCTTCCTTCCTATTTATTAAACAGGCTTAAATTAAACAAGGAAATCACGAATCCAGTAGTCAACGTATATACCGATTATTTCATTCATCATTTATGGGGAATCGAAGCGATCGATTACCATTTCGTCGGCCATCCTTACATGAAAACGAAGCTATTGGAAAAAGGAGTTCCAGAAAGCCGCATTTTTGCAACAGGCATTCCGGTTCATCCGCACATCACGATAAGCAAGCAAAAAAAGCGGGCGGAGCGCTCCCGCTACATTGGTCTTATATCAGGCGGCAGTTTAGGGATTGGCGGATTCGCCGCGTTGATAAAAAGAATTTCTCCCGACGATCCAATCGATTATTACATTCTTTGCGGGAAAAACGAACAAATGTACAAACAGCTAAAAAGCGAAAACCACCCGCGCCTCATTCCGCTTCCGTACATTTCATCGCGCAAAGAGATGAACACGCTTTATGACCAAGCGGATTTTATTTTAACCAAACCGGGCGGCGTAACGATTAGCGAATGTTTATATAAAAAATTGCCCATTTTCATTTATGATACCCTTCCCGGACAAGAAGAAATGAATTTCCGCATATTGAAACAGTTTCATCTCGTCTTCGATTTTTTAAATTGGAAAGACGTCTCGAATATTGCTGATAAGCTGCTTCCTGTTCTTCGCTCTCCGCAAATCGCACACTATTTCAACAAAGTCGAGGAATACCACCGCCAGCTTTCCCCGGAACGCCCGGCAATGCTACTTTACTCGAAGCTTAACGACGATCCGTCTCAATAAAAAAACTTGTCCTTTATGCAAAAGGACAAGCTTTTTTATCGTCGGATATTTACCGTCACAAATACAAATTTATCATAACGATGCCGGGAAAACGAGTATTCAAACGGAATCCCGTTATTCAAAAATCCGACTTGTTCTAATTCCAACACTGGGTCATCCGGCGCGCATTGCAAGTACATTTGGTCAAGTTCATTCGGCTTTGCCGCGCGAATTTTGCGGTGTGAACCGGCAATCGTTAACCCCAGCTCATTGGTAATATAATTGTAAATCGAAGAATGAAGCACTTGTTCATTTAATCCTGTAATTAAATTGGTCGGCATATAGGTGCGTTCAATGACGTACGGTTCATCATCGACATTGCGGAGACGAATCAGATGGTAAACCGGCGTGTTTGTATCAATGCACAAATGTGTGGCTACATCCTCCGGCGGAAACAACACTTCAAACGTAATGATTTTGCTCGTTACTTTTCTTCCTTTTAATAAATTGGTCAATCCAAGCGTCTCGTTGCTAGCGACATTCACTTGGCCATCCAATATGGCGGATTTGACAATAAATGTTCCGTGCCCCCGTTTGCGGTAGAGCAGGCCTTCTGACACAAGCACATCTAATGCGCGCTTAACCGTCATGCGACTACAGCCGAATTCTTTGGCTAACGAATGTTCATCGGGAATCGGTTCGTCCGGGGAATAGATTCCTTCTTTGATTCGTTTGCGAATTTCGTTCGAAATTTGTTCATACTTTGGCATTACCGTCATCCTTTATCCACATTTTTCATTTTTATTGTAATTTTTCTTTTACTTTTACACAATATGTGAGAAAAAAGAGGTTATCCCAAAAGAAGGGATAACCAGTCCATTAAAAACCGTTGTTCTCCACAAGTGTTTTAAACCAGTATCCGCTCTTTTTAATTGTGCGTTTTCTATTGTTTTCAAGATCCACCGCCACTAATCCGTAGCGATTTTTATAGGCATTTGTCCAAGACCAGTTATCCATAAACGTCCATACGTGGTAGCCTTTAACGTTCGCTCCTTCTTGGATTGCTTTATGCACCCATTTTAAATGTTCGCGAATAAATTCAATTCGATAATCGTCATGAATCATTCCGTCTTCATCACGGAACCGTTCTTCTCCTTCGACGCCCATGCCGTTTTCCGAAATAAAGCATTCGATATTCCCGTAATTTTCTTTTACATTCATTAAAATGTCGTAAATTCCTTTTTCATAAATTTCCCACCCGCGGTGAGGATTCATTTTTCTTCCCGGCATCGCATAATAGTCAAAAAAGCGATCTGGCATAAATGGAGCTTCTGGATTCGGAAGATGTTCTTTCGCTTTTACACGGCGCGGTTGATAATAGTTAATCCCAAGAATATCGACAGTATTTTCTTTAATGAGCTTTTGATCTCCTTCTTTGGTTACTGGCAAATATCCATATTCTCGCAAAAGGTCAACAAGGTCTTGCGGATACTCGCCTTTTACCGCCGGATCTAAGAAGCTGCGGTTGAAAAATAAATCAGCTATATGTGCTGCTTTGACATCAGCAGGATGGCTGCTCCGGGGATAAGAAGGAGTTAAATTTAAAATAATGCCGATTTTTCCATCTGGAATGTTCATTTGTTTAAATACTTGTACTGCTTTCGCATGGGCGATGATCGTATGATAAGCCACTTGTACAGCCCGTTGGAAATCAATGATATTCGGATAATGGAAGTCGTATAAATACCCTCCTTCGACTGGGACAATCGGTTCATTATGTGTAAACCATTTTTTCACACGGTCACCAAACAATTCAAAACAAATCTTTGCATAGCGGGCATACGCATCGACCACATCCCGGCTTTCCCATCCCCCAAGTTCTTGCATGGCCAGCGGCATATCAAAATGGAACAACGTCACAAATGGTTCAATCTCATTTTCTAACAATTCATTAATGACATTGTTGTAAAATTGCACCGCGGTTGGATTGACATCGCCAATGCCGCCGGGGATAAGCCGCGACCAAGAAATCGACAAACGGAACGAATTATGGCCTATTTCTTTCATTAATGCAATATCTTCTTTGTAACGGTGATAAAAATCGGATGTAACGGAAGGGCCAACACCGTTAAAGAAGCGGTTTGGCTCTTTTTCATACCAATAATCCCATATATTCGGGCCTTTTCCTCCTTCATTTGCCGCCCCTTCAATTTGCGTGGCAGATGTGGCGCTTCCCCACCAAAATCCGTCTGGAAAGCGATAAAGGATCTCTTGCTTTGTTTGTTGCTTCATGATTTTCACCTCGTTTTATGACGCATTCTTTGCTGTTTCTTCTTCTCTTTCTTTTTGTAAGTTCATCCGATCAATAAATTTTAAGAACGGGAACCATATAATAAGAACAATCGCAAAATTTACTAACTGCAAAATTCCCCCTGCCAGCGAATTCGTCGCCATTATTCCGTTAATAAAAATCGGCACTGTCCATGGAACCGCCACCCCTGTCGGAGGAGGAACAAGACCGGAAGACATCGCTAAATAAGTGACAAATGTTACGACCATTGGCGAAATAATCCATGGAACAATAATGAGCGGATTCATCACAACAGGCAAACCGAAAATAATCGGCTCATTTACGTTAAAAATTCCTGGCCCGATCCCCAATTTCGCGACTTGTTTCATTTGCTTGCTTTTCATAAAGAAAAGAATGGCAAAAATAACAGCAAGGGTCATTCCCGTTCCACCCATACCAACCGTATACACTTCAATAAACTGTTTGCTAATTACATGCGGGACTTCCCCGGTTTTCGTATATGCATTTAAGTTTTCTAAAGATAACGTATTCCAAATTGGATCCATCACGGAATTAATGATAATTTGCCCGTGCAACCCAAAAAACCATAAAATTTGTGTCACGAAAATCGCGATAAGTGTTGGAATAATGCCGCTTCCTAAACCAACTAACGGCGCTTGTACCGCATTATAAATGACATCATGCATGTTTGTATGGAATAATTGTGTTACAATCATATTAGCAACCAAAAAAACTGTGAGTGTCACCACCGCGGGAATAAGGGCCGCAAACGATTTTGCCACGGCTGGTGGCACTCCAGCTGGCATTTTAATCGTTATATTTTTTTGCACGATTTTCCGGTAAATCTCCGCGGCAACAAACGCGGTGAGCATTCCAAGAAACATTCCTTTTGCTCCTAAACGGTCAAGAGGGATGACGCCTTGCACCGCTTCTTTTCCTTCCACATTTAAAACAAATGGCGTTAAAATGAAGAAGGAAGCGAGTGCAATCGCACCTCCAAAAATTCCTTCCACTTCATAACTTTTCGATAAATAATAACCGATACCGAATACAACGAAAATCGTCATAACTCCCATTGTCGAGTTTGGAGCTACGTTTAAAATTTCCCGCAATGTATTTAAACTGCCCTCGCTCATGACTTTATCAAGAAACGGCAAGTTCGCAATAACAACCGCAATCGATCCGAAAATGGTAAGCGGAAACGCTAACATAAACGCATCACGTAACACTTGTAAATAGCGGCTGTTATTCAACTTTCCAGCAATAGGAACCAATATTTTACTTAACTTTTCAAAAGTTTGGTTCATGAAACGAACCCCCTTTATAAATTTCTCTCTTTAAATAATTCGAGCATCTCTTTTACTAACTCTTTCATGGACAATGTTGACATGAAATGGTCTTCCGCATGCATTAATAACAACGTTAACTCAGTATTTTGACCGCCCGCTTCCTTTTGAATCATTTGAAAGTGAATATCATGCGCCAAACTTAAGTCCTTTTCAGCTTCTTCTATCAGCTTGCTGGCAACCTCTTTGTTTCCGGCACGATATTCCCGGAGGGATTGAATGACTTTGCTTCGTGCATTTCCACTATGCAAAATGAGCTGAAACGCAATTTGTTCATTCGTTAACTGCTGAAGATCGATTTTTTCCATTATTTTTCCCCCATTAATTTCAACGCTTGTTCATACGCTTTTTTTCCATCTGCCATCCCATATGCCACCATATCAATCACATCTACTTTAATTCCGTATTTTTCCGCTTCTTTTTGAAGCTCACTTTTTAAAAAGCTCATTTGCGGGCCAATTAAAACAACATCCGCTTTCTCCATTTCTTTTTTCGCTTGATCTTGTCCTACCGCCCAAATCTCTGCTTCTTCCCCAATCGATTTTGCATACTCCTGCATTTTTGTTACCAACAAACTTGTAGACATCCCTGAGCTGCAAGCTAAAAGAATCCGTTTCATGATGATGCAACCTCCTTTATGTTCGTTAATGATACCGTTTACATTTTAAATTATATATATAAATATAAAAAATGTCTAGTCATTTATAAAAATTAATTCTATTTTTCTATAGATATTGTATATATATATTTTTTATAAATTGACCAAAAAATATCCCTCTCCTTGAAAAAGGAGGGGGATATTTTTATGAACGAAACCGGAAATGGGCATTCATCTGTCCTTTTAACATTTTTTCCCGAATCTCTTTTGTCATTTCGCGCCGGATTTCCTGCGTCGGTACACCTTCTTCGCGCTTATCGGCAATCTCCATTAATTGTTCCACATCAGCGAATGAATATTTTCGAATCCCTTTCGAACGATCCGGAAAAATAAGCTTCCGCTCCTCATAATATCGGATTTGGCGCTGGGATAACCCCGTCAACTCACTAACAATGCCAATAGAGATGACTTTTTTAAATTTGTATGAATCGTCCTTATTCGTCATATCTTTCACCTCTATACATGTTATTTTTTATAACATAATTATATCGTTTTTCTTTAATTAATGGTTATTATTGTTAGGTAATTTAACATATTTTCTATTTATTTGTAAGAAAAATTAACAGGATAAATGAGAAATAAACCAAAGCATCATATACTTAAAAGTAAATGAAGGAGGGAAAAAGATGGGGAAGTTCATGCGGATGGCAATCACCAAGCAAAAACAATTTTACATTTACGAACTCCTGAAAACCGGCTTATTTCCCGACGCCAACACACTACAGCAATGGACAGTCCGCGAACTGCGGCACGAATACGAACGGCATAAACTACGAAAAAAACAGGGGTGATATTTGAAATGGATCCGAAAGCTTTTGAACTAGCAAAGCGAATTGTGGAACTCGATTTGCAGCGCGACGCCATTTTCGAGCAGCTTATTCAATTAATCGGCGATCGCGCTTATGAAGTATTAAGATCCGTACAAAATCGGATATAAATATTGTAAAAAGGACAGCTTGACGCTGTCCTTTCTTTTTTGTACCTTCATTCTCATAACAAAGCTCTTGCCGATAGGACGTCAAGAGCTTGTTTTTGTTACACTCTGACTGATTGCTGAATCGATTCGTTGGACTGGCTTGTACCGCTTTCCGTTCCCCTTACCAATTGATTAATGGACGGGGCGATGTTTCAACAATTCGAAATGGGCAGGCGCAAATTTTATCGCTCCTGCGGACGCCATATATGTTCGTTTAATTTCTCCCTAATTTCATCGGGAATCGGCTCTGGTTTTTGCGTCGCAAAATTAAAATTGACGTAGACGGATTTTCCTTTCGCGCAAAGCCGCCCGTTTTGATGGATTTCTTCGCAAATCGTTAAGCTCGTGTTGCCGATGCGCTCGACTCCCGTATAAACTGTCACTTCGCTTCCATAATAAATTTGACTCACATAGTCGACTTCCATATGGATAATAACCATTTTCCAATGTTTAAACGAAAGGTCCGGGGTGAAAATTTTAAAAATTCCTTCTCTCCCTGCCTCAAACCATACCGGAATTGTCGTGTTATTAATATGCCCGACTCCATCTGTCTCGGAAACTCGCGGAACAATGACAGTAGTAAACATTTTCATCCCCCATTTGCCGGTTTTATTGCATCTTGCCATTTCATCAGCAAGTTTAACATTATCCCCGAAAGAAGTCTCCCACTTCTAAACGAAATGCAAGCAGCCGCATGTCATTTTTATACAACCTACTGAAAATAAATAGACTTTTTTTGACTCTAATCTATTCTATATTTGTAATAAAAATTTTATTTTTCTAAATTTTAAAATAAATATCGTGATTTGTCCATCATATGTGCAACTTATCAACCTTCTAGCAAATCAACCGATACACTTGCTTCCACTTAAGGAACAGCGGATAATCGTCAAAAAGTCAAACTGCGGACAAAGCAGTTAAAAAAGCGTTGAGGGAAGATATACCGCCCTTCCGCGAAATAAAAGCGAAGGAAAGCAAGAAGCTTCCCTTCGCCGCTGGAAAAAGCAAGAATTTAGGTAACATTTTCATGTATTTTGGCAAATCGAAGCGCATCGCATTTATTTCGGCTCTGTTACCACACCTCGAAAAGCGGATTGGTAAATCGTCCGTATATCGTCCTCTAACAGTGGAAGCGGGCTGCGCGCAAGCAGGCGTTTTTGCTGGACGGCATCTTTCGTTAAGCTTTCCAATGCGCTCTCTGGGATATTAAATCCGCCGAGCGTTCTTGGAATGCCGACATCGCGGACGATTCGCTCCAGTTCTTCGACACATTTATGCGAAGCTTCTTCTTCAGAAAGAAAGCTGGAGTTTCCTCCTAACGCGTTTAGAATATCGGCCATCCGTTTCGTGCAGCTTTTGCGGATATATCCCATCACATATGGAAGCAATACCGCATTCGATTCGCCGTGGGTGATATGAAACTGTCCGCCTAACGGGTAAGCAAGCGCATGAACGCCTGCGACCCCAGCGTTAAAAAACGCCAATCCCGCTAAATAGCTGCCGTTGCTCATATCGATCCGCGCCTGCTTGTCTTCTCCGTTTTCCACCGCTTTGCGCAACGACCGCGCGATCAAGCGAATCGCCTGCAGCGCTAAACCGTCTGACGTCGGGCTTGCATTGACGGATACGTACGCTTCAACCGCATGGGTCAGCGCGTCAATGCCTGTCGCAGCCGTCACGCGCGGCGGAACGGAAACAGTAAGTTGCGGGTCGACAATCGCTACGTCCGCTAATAAATAATCATGTGTGACGACATCTTTTGTCGTGTCTAAAGAGAGAACAGAGATATTTGTCACTTCCGATCCGGTCCCTGATGTAGTCGGAATTAATATTTTCGGCAAGCCTTTTTTCTCGACTTTTCTCGTTCCCGTTAAATTAAGGTAATCGGCTACTTTTCCTTCATGTACAGCCAACACCGCCGCCAGTTTCGCCAAATCCATCGCGCTTCCGCCGCCGACACCAATCACAAGGTCAAATTTTCCTTCCCTCGCAAATGAAACTAATTTCTCTCCCGTCTCCAGCGGCGGTTCCGGCACGACATCTGTATAAAGCTGAACGTCATACCCACGTTGTGCAAGCGGATTGGTCACACGTTGAACGAGACCGATTTTCTCTAACGCTGGATCCGTAACGACTAATATTTTCTTTGGAGAAAATCGTTCCACTTCAGGAAGCAAGTTGTCCAACGCGCCCCATCCGACATAGTTTAGCGATGTAAATACAATTCGCGCAACACTCATTTTCGCTTCTCTCCTTTCTCACTCGTAATATCCTTCTGTAGATTTGCGGAATTTTTTAAATTGCTCGGAATCATGGCCGAACCATACTTGCGAATTCGTTTCCCGCGCAATCCGCCGGATTCGTTCAACCGTATTCATATAACCGAGAGAATCATAAATGATGCCCGGCGGCTTAATCGGCGGCCCGTAGCTTTCCGCCGTATAAATCGCATCGGAAGCGAGAATGATCCCGCCCGTCTCAGGAAGTTCCACATGCAATCCGAGCATTCCCCACGCATGACCGCTTCCGAAATTCAAAATTTTAACCCCTTCCGCGAGGATAATATTGTCTTCATGTCGCTTCACCGTGCGCCACTGAAGGTTATTTTTAATCCATGCATCAATGTCGGCCCAAATATATGCGCCTTCCTTTTGGTTGCGCGCATAACATTGAAGCGCACCGTTGAATTCGTCTTCATGTACAATGATCGTCGCGTTTGTAAACATTTCTAGGCATCCCGCGTGATCCAAATGCAAATGCGAAGCAACGACATATTTAATATCTTCTGGTCTTACTTTTAACTGCTCTAGCCGGTTGTGGAGATAACATTCTTCGCTTGCCGTCCACGGAAACATTTGCTGGGTCGCTTCCGACCATCTCCCTTGAGGACCCATCGAGTTTGGGTTGCAAGAGGTATCAAACAAAATTTTCCCTTCCGGATGGTCAATCAACACCGTATAAATCGGAAATTCTACAAACTCCGTTTGCGCGTTCGGATTATGAATCGTCGCCGGATTATGCATCGCGATCATCCAGTTTTTATCCATTCTCATTCTTCCGTTATCCATTACATAAAGCTTTGGACGCTGTTTTATCATGTTGGACATAAATCTTTCCACTCCCCTTTTAAAAATCTGTTTTTATCGAAACCAATTTTAATTCCGTCATTTCTTGGACAGCATATTTAATCCCTTCACGTCCGTAACCGCTTTCTTTTACTCCCCCATACGGCATATGGTCAACACGGAACGTAGGGATATCATTGACGATCACGGCGCCAGATTCAATGTGCCGCGCTGCATATAAAGCGTGCTGGATATTCGTTGTATAAATTCCGATATTCAGTCCGTATACCGAATCATTGACCATTTCAATCGCCTCTTGTAATTCTCGATACGGAACGATCGACACAACCGGTGCAAAAACTTCCCGGCACGAGACGGCCATGTCCCGCTTTACGTCAAGCAAAACCGTCGGTGAATACACCGATCCGTTGCGTACGCCGCCTAATCCAATTCTCGCTCCGGATTGAACCGCTTCTTCCACCCATGATTCAATGCGCTCCGCCTCTCTTTGGTGAATCATTGCGCTAATGTCCGTGTCTTCATCTAAAGGATCGCCGACTTTGAGCTGTTTGGCCCGTTCAATAAAGCGTTTGCAAAATTCTTCGTAAATCGTTTCATGTACATAAACGCGCTGAAGCGAAATACACACTTGGCCGGCGTAAGAAAACGCTCCTTCCACACATCGCGGAATGACTTTGTCCAGCACAACATCCGGTTCGACAATTAACGCCGCGTTCGAACCAAGCTCTAGCGTTACTTTTCTTAACCCTGCTTTTTGCTTAATCAGTTTTCCGACTGATGCGCTTCCGGTAAACGTAATTTTTTTCACCCGTTCATCCGTTAACAAAGCATCGCTAAGTTCCCTACCGCTTCCCGTGATGACTTGCAACGCCCCATCCGGAAGGCCTGCTTCTTGAAAAATTTCAGCGATCACTAGCGCGCTTAAAGGGGTTTGTTCCGCCGGCTTTAATACTACTGTATTCCCTGCGGCAAAAGCCGGGCCAAGTTTATGGGCAACTAGATTAAATGGAAAATTGAAAGGGGTAATCGCCACGACAACTCCCAACGGTTCGCGCCACGTCATGCCAATGCGGCCTTCTCCGCCGGGAGCGGCATCCATCGGAATCGTTTCCCCATAAATCCGTTTTGCCTCTTCCGCCGCAAATTGGTATGTTGCGATCGTTCTCTCCAGCTCTCCCCGTGCGGCGCGAATCGGCTTTCCTGCTTCCTTGGCGACAATTCGTGCCATCTCTTCCTTGCGCTCTTTCAATAACTGCACAACCCGAAATAAAATTTCCGAACGTTGATAAGCAGGTAAGTTCTTCATCGTTTGAAAAGCCCGCTGCGCCCCGGAAATCGCTTTCTTCACATCGTCTGCATCAGCCATGCTGATGCGCGCTAACAATTGCCCATCATAAGGGGCGCGCAATTCATATGTTCTTTGCTTTTTCACCCACTTTCCATCAACAAATAATCCTTTCGTTTCTCCGCTCATTCGCTCCCCCTCCTTTCTTTTTGTTCAACCGATAATAATGCAAATACTGTGCCAAGACTAAAAATATTGTTAAGATACGTTATTTTAAAAATATTAAAGATAAATATGGTGAAAAAAATCACCATCAAAAAGGAGAATAAGAAGAAAATACAGAATAATATTAATAGTGATTTTTTTCACCACATGCTGAATTTTTTCACCACCCTTAACATAAGGAGGCCTGATAGAATGAAACAAACCATTATCGATCCCCATATATGGGAAAGCATTTTTTCCTCCATCCATAACGCCGTCATTGTTGTCGATCGAAACGGGAAAATTTTATTAATCAATGCTTCTGCGAAAAAACTTCTGCAGATAGAAAGCGAAAACTGGCAAGGAAAAGATATACGTGATCTTATCCCAACCACCCAGCTTCCTCATGTTCTAGAGAGCGGAACAAGTTCGATCGGGGTAAAAATGAACATCGCGGGACGCCAATGTCTCGTCAATCGAACTCCATTGTACCGAAACGGTGAATTAATAGGAGCGATCGGCGTCCTTCAAGATATATCGCAAATGGAACACTATCATTCTCTTTTCAAGCAAATGGAAACAATTATCGAATTTTCGACAGATGGCATTTACGTTGTTGACCAAAACGGCATTACGATCATGGTAAATTCCGCTTACGAAGCCATTACAGGATTTCGCCGCGAAGAACTTGTCGGAAAGCATATGTATGATTTAGTAAAAAAAGGGTATTTTGATCAATCGGTCTCTCTTCTCGTTTTACAACAAAAAAAGCGAATTTCCATTTTGCAAAAAATCGGTGGAAAAAAAGATGTCATTGTCACCGGAAACCCTGTTTTCAACGAACAGGGAGATATTGAAATGGTCGTGACGAGCGTTCGCGACATTTCTCAATTGATTCAAATGAAAGCGGAGCTAGAAAAAGCAAAAAGTTTCTCCGCAATGAACCATCACCGCTATACGTTCTCCGTTGACGGTTCCAATGAGCAAATCGTATTTCGTAGCCCCTCCATGAAAAAACTGTTGGACAAAGCTCAGCAAGTCGCTCCTTATCCTACAACCGTCTTACTAACTGGCCCGTCTGGCGTTGGAAAAGAAGTCATCGCCAACTTAATTCATCATTTAAGCCCGCGAAAAGACAAGCCATTTATTAAAGTAAACTGCGGGGCTATACCAGAAGCGTTGCTGGAATCCGAATTATTCGGTTATGAAAAAGGGGCGTTTACGGGAGCGCGGCAAGACGGAAAAATCGGCTTGTTGGAATTAGCGGACAAAGGGACGATCATGCTCGACGAAATCGGGGAAATGCCATTATCGCTACAAGTAAAGTTATTGAGGGTGCTGCAAGAAAAACAAGTGCAACGCATCGGAAGCCATAAAACGAAAAAGCTAGACGTGCGCATTATCGCGGCAACGAATCGAAATTTAAAAGAGCTGATCTCACAAGGAAAATTTCGCGAAGATTTATATTATCGGCTGCAGGTCATTGAAATGTATATTCCTCCATTAGCCGAACGCCCTGAAGATATCGAGCCGTTGCTTGACCATTACTTTTCGTTTTATTGCAAGCTCTACCGCATCGATAAACATTTATCCCCTAAAACAAAAGAGATTTTGCAGCGTTACCACTGGCCGGGAAATGTAAGGGAGCTGAAAAACTTGATGGAAAACATGGTCGTTTCCGTGCCGTCCCAACTAATCGAACCGCACGACCTTCCGCTGCACATTTATGACCAAACGGCAGCCACATCTCCGCTCACACTCAAAGAACGGGTCGAACAGTTCGAAAGACGCCTCATCTATGAAGCAATCGAAAAACATACATCGCTGCGAAAAGCAGCGCAACAGCTAGGGATCGATCATTCCACGCTCGTGAAAAAACTAAAAAAATGGAAGAAATCCGAAAAAACGCCGCGCCGGCGCTAATGCACCGGCGCGCTGTTTTTAGTTTCGCTTATCTAGGTTACGAATAATGTTTCATTTATTCAAACATGTTAAAATCTTTCATTAAACATATTCTTTGTTAAGCCACATTTAGCTTAGATGTAACCCCACACCCTCTACTCCATTTGCAAACGCATTTGGAGATACTTTCTTACTACAAACATCAATAATAAAATCGACATATTTTATTAAAAAATTAACATTTTATCAGACTATATTCGCCTTGCATGTCTCCATTTTTGCATTTATTCATCATCCTGTTTTCCCTGCACCGTCTTTACTCCTAATACATCAAGAATAAATACAAATACGGGAATCCCTAAAATCAGCCCCCATACCCCAAAAAAGTGCTCTGAAAAAATCAAAACGATAAATGTATAAAAAACAGGCAAATTCGTCTTCGAGGACATCAATTTTGGATTTAAAACATACGCTTCGAGCGCGTGAACAACGGCGATCATCATGAGAACGTACACGACTTTCATTACTCCGCCTATGCTATAAGCGATAAAGCATAGCGGAAACAACGAAATGATCACGCCCGCAACCGGAATCAAACCGAGAAAAAAGACTAATATCCCCAGCCCGAATAATTGCGGAAATCCCATTATCCACAAGAACGCTACCGTAATCGCCATATTAATCGTAGCGATGATGAATTGTGCCTCAATGACTTTCCCAAATGTGCGGGCAAACTTTTTTCCGAAATATTCTAACTCATCATAAAAAGGGCCGATTTTGCTATATTTAAAACGATTGGTGAACGAAATAATCCTCTCTTTTTCCAGAAGAAAAAATAAACTTAAAATTAACGCAAGCAAAATTTGCAGGCCGACGCTGCCAATATCGCTGAAATATTTGATTAAATACGTCATTCCAAAATTCAAATAAGTAGTAATTTCATATTGCTTCAGCAGCGCGATAATGTAATTAAACACAATGTTATCTTGGGGCTTCGAATAAAATTCCGTAAGCTGCTTGATCAGCTGCGAAATCTCGTTGACGACGACAGGCAAATACTTGACAACGCCGTAGACAAGAATGGAAACGACTGCGGCATACAGTAGCAGCACGACTAGTTTCCGATTGACGCGAATTCTTTTCGCGATAAAGTCAACGAGCCCATTCATTAAAAAGGAAAAAATAAAAGTGAGCAAAATAATATTTAAAATGCTTCGAACTAAATAGAGAATGAAAATTAAAATAGAAAAAATAACGATTCTTTTCCACGTTGATCGCTTGAAAAATTGCAAGATTTCAGATCCCACTCATCCATCTCCCCGTGCTAAATAAACTTTTTACCACTATTGATTTTACCGTACAATCCAAAAAAAATTAATAAAAATTTTTGCTGGAAATATTTAAATAAGCGCTTTCATTTCTATCAATAAACAAGGAAGGGGGCAAGCGGACAAGCTCATTGATTTGCGGTCCATTTTTCATCAATGCAAGAACAAGGAGCCGATTTGCTGTCAAGATGAGCCTGTGGAAAATGCACCCGCTCGTTCATATAATTTTTTGCTCGAAGATGATTATTTCCATCATTTCTAAAAAGTCCAATGCGATACTTTCTTAAAAAATAGAACCGTCCATCGCTTAACATAGCAATGCGCCGGCACAATGCGTGCTGGCGCATGTAGAATGAATGTTAATTTCGAAATGCTTTCAACTTTTTCACGATCTCTTTCGTTTGTGGATAAATTTTTCGATAGACGGCAAACAGCTCCTGATAGCGTTCAACGGCTTCTTTTCTTGGTTCAACAACCATTTCTACCTGCTTAAACACGTCCGAACATTGCTCCAACGAGTCGAACCAACCGCAGCCATACGCGGCGATCATTGCCGCGCCTAGTCCTGGACCTTGCTCATTTTTTAATTTTTCCACTGGAGTAGCGAAAATATCTGCTTGCATTTGCAACCATTCGATGCTTTTCGCTCCTCCGCCAATCGAGACAATCGATTTTACTGATTTTCCGCTTGCTTTAATCATCTCAACAGACTCATTTAGTGAAAACGTAATCCCTTCCATCACCGCGCGTGCAAAGTCCCATTTCGTTTGTGACGAGTCGATGCCGATAAACGACGCGCGGATATCCGCATCGGCATAAGGAGTTCGTTCCCCTACCAAATATGGAGCAAACAACAAGCCATTGGCGCCAATCGGTGATTCATAGGCACGTTTGACAATATCGGCAAACGGGATGTCTTCCATAAACGTGCGCTTCCACCAATCAAAACTATACCCGGCGGCCAATGTCACCCCCATAATATAGTAGGCATTTGGCTTGGCATGATTAAAATAATGAACTTTTCCAGCAAAATCTTTCTCTCCTGTTTGCTCGTATGCCAAAATGACACCGGATGTACCGATGCTGCACATCATGCGCCCTTCCGATAAAATTCCGGCGCCAACTGCACCGCAAGCATTGTCGGCACCGCCGGCAAAAACTTTTACATTCGTAGATAATCCAGTTTCTTCCGCAATTTCCGGAAGCAATGTTCCGACATATGCCGTTGATTCGACTAAAGGAGGGCACAGATGAGCATCAATGCCAAGGACATCGCAAATAGGCTGGCTCCATGTCTTATTTTCAATATCTAACAACAACGTCCCCGCCGCATCGGAATATTCCATCGCAATTTGCCCCGTAAGACGGAAACGGACATAATCCTTCGGCAGCAAAAATGTGTACGCACGCTGATAAAGATGCGGCTCATGCTTTTTCACCCATAACAGCTTCGGCAATGTAAATCCTTCTAGCGCACGGTTTTTCGTAATCGATAATAACGTTTCTTTCCCCACTTTCACCTCAATTTCCCGGCATTCTTCCGTTGTCCTTGTATCGTTCCACAGAATCGCATTTCGCAATACGTTCCGTTCCTTATCTAAAAGCACAAGCCCGTGCATCTGGCCGGAAAAACTCAGTCCACAAACAGAGTCAGGAGAAACATGGGAAACTTCTAATAACTTTCTTAAAGCAACAATCGTTTTTTCTACCCAATCCTCAGGATTTTGTTCGCTATATCCGGAATGGGGCTGATATAAAGGATAAGTTTCTGTCCATTCCCCCTTTACATTCCCCTTCCGATCCACAAGCAGCACCTTAACGGCACTAGTTCCTAAATCAACCCCAATGACGTGCTCCAAGACCGATCCCTCTTTTCATTAACGGGCTGTGCAAACTTCAAGCAAATATTGGTTAAGCAATGTTTTCAATCGTTCTTGTCTGCCCGATTGATTTTGGATTTCTCCTAGTTGCAAAGCATGGGCTTCTAATTTATGGAAGTCGGCGGTTCCTTCGACGATTTCCCGCCCAATTCCTTCTGTATAACTTTTGTACCGTTCTTCAATAAATTCATCAAATACACGATCTTCAATTAATCGATGCGCTACCTTTAATCCAACTGCAAAACTATCCATTCCGGCAATATGCGCATAGAACAAGTCTTCCACTTCGAACGATCCTCTTCGCACTTTAGCGTCAAAGTTCAATCCGCCGCGACCAAGACCGCCGTTTTTCAAAATTTCATACATTGCCAAAGTCGTAGAATACAAGTCTGTCGGGAATTCGTCCGTATCCCATCCTAACAACATATCTCCCTGGTTTGCGTCAACAGAACCTAACATCCCATGAATGCGCGCTACCCGCAATTCATGTTCAAACGTATGTCCCGCTAATGTTGCATGATTCGCCTCAATATTGAACTTAAAGTAATCTTTTAGTCCATATGTTTGTAAAAATGCCAACGCAGTCGCAACGTCAAAGTCATATTGATGTTTCGTCGGCTCTTTCGGCTTCGGCTCAATTAGAAATTGCCCCTCAAACCCAATTTCTTTCGCATAATCCACCGCCATATGCAAGAAGCGGGCTAAGTTGTCAAGTTCTAGCTTCATATCAGTATTCAACAGCGTTTCATATCCTTCCCGTCCGCCCCAGAACACGTAGTTTTTCGCTCCTAACCGTTTCGCAATTTCCAAACCTTTTTTTACTTTTGCCGCCGCATACGCAAATACATCAGCGTTGCAAGAAGTGGCGGCACCATGTACAAAGCGCGGATGGCTGAATAAGTTCGCCGTATTCCAAAGCAGCTTCGTTTTGCTTGTTTTCATATATTCCTCAATCATGTCTACGATGATATCTAAATTTTTGTATGTTTCTTTTAATGTTTCTCCTTCTGGAGCGATATCCACATCATGAAAACAGAAGAATGGGACATTTAGTTTTTCAAAAAACTCAAAAGCTGCCTCTACACGCGCTTTTGCTAAATCCATTCCGCTGTATTTGTTCCATGGACGGATCATATTGCCTGCCCCAAACGGATCCGATCCATCCCCTGTAAACGTATGCCAATACGCAACCGAAAAGCGCAAGTGCTCTTCCATTGTTTTATCGCCGACTTTTTCTTCCGGATTGTAAAACTTAAATGCAAGCGGGTTTTTCGATGTTGGACCTTCGTACACGATCGTCTCGATATTTGGGAAATAAGCCATATCTAACTCCTCCTTAACTTTTAGTAGATTGTCAAAAAGAGATACTTGCTTTTGATTTAATTATAACGCTTTCAACTTTGTTTGTCTATCATATAAACTAAGTGTTTTACAACTATTTATAAAGTAATCGAAATCCGCTTAGTTATTTTGCCCAGAGCCATCGCAGCAAAGCATCCTGACAAATGCACCTATAAAAGCAGTTCGGCTTTTGATAATTTATATTAAATTGATTTTTTCAAGCTCATTCATCAATTTTGCGGAGATTTCCTGTATTCTTTGATTCAATCAGCTCATTGACCAAAGCGGCTGTTCGATAAAATTCACTCTTTTCCCTTGATGGTTACAGGATTCTACACCAATCCGTCTTGCCCGTGCCTAGGTCAAGTGCAAATTATTATGTAAATTCTTCTTTGATAGAAAGCATGAAGTTGAGACTTGACAACGCTCGATTGCTTATTGGAATTAATGAAACTGTACATTTATAAACTTATACTGGACTGATTTGCATATTTCTTCAATATATCAAGCAGACCATAATTGATTTTACAGTTTTTAAACGCGAACGATTGCATAATATCGTCAATTTTTTCTTCCGATAAACCTTTAAAAAGTTTTGCATATGCTGGCTGAATCAATGCACCTGTATAGACTGTTAAAATGGCTTGGGAGAGACAAGCAACATTATGACTATGCACAATATCGAGATCTCCAATCACTTCTTCCAGATGAGCCGCCAATTCTTCAACCGCCTTTCTTGCCTTAAAGCCCGGAAGCCAAACCATCCAATCATCCGTATTTAGTGCATGTTTCAGCTTAATAATCGGTGCGATTCGCTGCATATATTCCGATTCCGGATCCAGTGTAACAAGCCCCATTACCCCGACATCTTTATAGGTCCATGTGGTCCAATGCGCCCCAAACTCTTCGAAAATACCAATTTGATCGTCTATAGCCCGCAAACGGTCAGGAATTTCATTGGCCGGTCCATTATACACTGAACCAAACTCCCCTACCCAAAGCGGAACATGATATTTTTCGGCAAACTTTGTGCCTTGGTGATTTTTAAATTCCTGCCTTTGCACTTCTTTATCCCAATATTTTCCCCCTACAACACGGGCATTTTTAGCATCTGCCACTCCCGGATATGGTCCTGGTCCAAATCCTGCCGCCGTATAGTTATGGCTGCTGTAGACCAGATTATCCGCAAACGGTGCTTCCAAGCCTTCGAACAAAGTCGAATATTTATCCCCTTCAAGAAAAATAATATGGTCAGGATCGATATTGCGCACAGCCTCGACCGTCCGTCTGTAAATGCGATTGATCCTGTCCCAATCCGGCTTGTAGTTGTTGAAAAACGTATGTGGGTAATCTCCGTGCGGTGTATTCACGCAAGGTTCATTCATCAAATTATAGCCGGCAATGACTGCTCTTCCCCGATAACGCCGTGCGAACTCTTCCCACAATGCGACAAATCGATCTTGATATGTCCGGTCATGCCAAAATAGGCTATGGCGGATATCATTATCTGAATGCCAGTGAGTATTTTGATACCCTTGCACAGCGTGAAGATCTAAAATAACGTACAACTCATGTTTCTCACACAAATTGATGATGTGATCCAAACGTTCAAATCCGCTTTCCTTGTAAGTAAACGGACGCTCATCATCCTCAAAATGCCGATAATTCAAAGGCAGACGGATTACATTGGCCCCCCAGCTCTTAATAAACCGAATATCGTCTTCTTCAAAGAAATAATGTCGCATTCTCTCAAACAAAAACTCTGCCTTCCCTTTTCCAATAACTTCAGCAACCGTATGGCGCAATGTATGCTCTGAACCCGTATAGCCGTTAATAAAATCCTCCATATTCATCCATCCACCGATGCAAGTGCCCCTTAATTGAATAGGATTGCCTTTTTGGTCTGTAATCTTATTTTTAGTGACCTTAAGCATTTCCATATTTTTCTCATCCCTTCTTCTGATCTATTTTTTAGTAAAAGAGGTATCATATTTGCCGTCAGACGTCATTAATTCTAATCAAGATCATAACCGTCTCGGATTTTGGAGCAATAAACATCCTCTTGGCATTTTCGACGATTAAGTTCAGAACAATATCGCCACTTATACCCTCTTGTTGACAACCCGGAATGCCAAATTCTTGATAAACCGCTTACAAAAAGTTACCCAAATAGGACACATAGCTCTTACCTAAGTCTATTTTTGCCCTTAACCTATTTTTATTTTTCTCTCTCACTTTCGGACTCAGTCTAAGGTGTGAGGCTTTTTCCGAAGAGCATCACCGTTTATGCCATTTTGTATTCCCCCCCTTCTAGAAGGCTGGTGAAAAACGGTGATTTCTTCAAAACCATCTGTCCGTGAATGCAAAGAAGGACCGTTGTTGTGCTGTTTTTCTATTTGAGCAAAGCCCCTGTTGGAGCGTTTCCTACATTAAATCACCAACCTTCTAGAGATAGCCCTCTTTAATCTATGTCTTTATCCTTCTGTATACAAAAAAGCAACAAACACTTTCCTCAGCTGCCTACCGAGTATTAAATCCTATCAATTTCGATTAACATTTAAATAGTTTGTTTACACCATAAACTATTCATCTTTATTTTATCACTACTTTCAGAATATTACAACTATTTTTCCGTGAATTCCAAGAATTGTCTATCATTTTTTTGGGTTAGAAGTTCAGTGAAAAAGTACACCCCAAGGGGGATGACGAGTAGATTCAGCCAGTAATGGCCGATCAGCCCGATCGCCATATCCCCCTTATCTATTGGACTTATCCCAATCAAAACCGATCGCCTTCAAAAAAGCCCTTGCCAAAATCATATGTCCTGCAACGGACGGGTGAACACGATCCCAAGCTAATGCTGCAGGATAAAGGGTTTTCAGTACTTCATTAAACGCTGATTGGGTATCAACGAATATACTGTCTGTTTCTTCGGCAATTTTTTTGACGACTTTGCCAT
Organism: Parageobacillus thermantarcticus; assembly: GCF_900111865.1. GTDB lineage: Bacteria > Bacillota > Bacilli > Bacillales > Anoxybacillaceae > Parageobacillus > Parageobacillus thermantarcticus. The sequence continues at coordinate 124,919 of NZ_FOJS01000002.1, forward strand.
ACTGATCCATCGTCCGGCGCATCGGGTCGTGTTCATTGCCTTCTATATAGAATGGAGTCATAAGGATTATTCCTGTAACGAGCGGTTTTGTCTCGACCACTAGGCTGCGGAGCGTTTCCTCGTATTCGTCCAAGTACACATGCTTTTCTTTTATAAACGGCAAATCGTATTGCCGCCAAACATCGTTAATGCCAATCATGATTGATACCCAGTCTGGTTTTTGGGCAATGACATCTTCTTGCCATCTCGCTTTTAAATCCCGAACCGTATTGCCGCTGATTCCTTTGTTGACAACCCGGATGCCAAGTTCCGGATAAACCGCTTGCAGAAGACCATTGACATAAGAGACATATCCTGTGCCTAACGCTCCGAATAATCCTTCCCCCTCTGGCTTGGCGCGGTCGCAGTCTGTTATAGAATCGCCAATAAATAACAGTTTTTGTCCTTGGCCGATTTTCATTTTCTCTTCTCCTCCTTGAAAACTGCTAAATTAACGCTCCAACTAAATTACATGAAATATAGGCTTTTCAGGGATAAAATAGATAGGTATATTGAAAAATATTGTTTTTAACCATTCAGCCAGATACTTCATGCCTGGCTCTTCACTTTCCGCATGCCCTAGCACAATCAAAGCTTTTTGTTTTCCTTGGCACACAGCATCCCGAACATATTCTGGAGTCTCCCATTCCGGGCCTTCTCCATAAATAATCAAGTCAAGGCTCTCTTTTTCAAACAGCGGGATGGATAAAGCTCCCCTTCCCCTATACCCTGCCAATAGCCCGATGCGAGCACATTGAGTCGATAAATCTCCTGAAACACGTACAAATGGAATATCTAGCCTTCTCTTTACGTACTCGGCAATTTCTCTTGCAGTCATGCTAGGGACAGTTAAAATGGTAGCCGCTGGTTGGTGTTCGGAAACGTATGGTTCCCACCCTAAAGCATGGACTAACCCCACCATAATCCCATCTGGCTGATACCGATGCCAGTAATCGTGAAATCGATAGATAGCAATGCCCGACTCATAGATCAGACGAAATTTTTCCTGATACACAGGGTCATTTTTCAGCGTTTCTGTATTGTCGGTATGACTATAAAATAATCCTTCATGAGTAATCAGAAGATTGGCCCCCATTGAAACAGCCTGTTGTATCACATGGTATGTAGGCATGAAACTGATTGCAATCCCTTTCACTCCCATGTTTGGATCGCCATACTTTAGAGTATCTACAGTATTTGGGATTTTCCCTACAGATGCCATTAATTGATCCAACACATCTTGGACAGTGATTGCCATAATCCCGTTCCTTTCGTAAGGAATTAAAACTTTATATAATTCTTAGAGATGGACTTTTACGTTAAAAAGCAAATGAACTTTCAGCCATTTCAATCCAAACTGCCTTTTCTTGGGCTTCAATACATAACTCCGCCGCCCTAAAAGCATGTTCCTGCGCCATTGCATTTTCTGTTCCATTTAAGCAATCAAGAATAAATTCTCCAAAAAATGGACATCCGACTTTTCCGGACAGTTGATAATGTTTTTCCCCTTGATGATTGACCAAATATAAATGGTCATCGCGGGAGTCTCTAGCAATATCAATATACTTTCTCACCTCAATATACCCTTCTGTTCCTAAGATAAATACCTGCCCATCTCCCCATGTGTCGAGCCCGTCCGTCGTAAACCAATCTACGCGAAAGTAGAAGGTAGCCCCGTTGTCAGCCACAAGTGTAGCATCGCCAAAATCTTGAAACTTCGGATATTGCTTAAAATGATAATTCCCAATCTTGCTATGCAACACTTTTGCACCCTTAGCACCGGTGAAGTGTAAAAACTGTTCAATTTGGTGGCTTCCAATATCGCAAAGAATTCCGCCATAATATTTAAGATCAAAAAACCAGTCCGGCCGATGTTTAGGGTTCGCGCGGTGCGGTCCGATGCCAATCACTTGAATAACCCAGCCGATCGCTCCTTCTTCGATCAATTGACCCGCAAAAATCGAACTCTCGGAATGGAGACGTTCGCCATAATAAATTCCCCATTTCAATCCAGTCTCAGCTACTTTTTGCCTTGCCTTTTTAACCTGTTCCATTGCGGTAAATGCGGGCTTATCCGCGAAACAATGTTTGCCGTGGTCAAGCACACGAAGACCGAGCGGCCCCCAATCACATGGGATGCTTGCACTAGATTGGTCAGAATCTCCTCCTCCGACGAAGCTGCTTTTGCTTTAGGATCTTTCTCAATAAACTGCTGCACTTTTTAGGATCTGGGTCATACAAGGCAACTAGCTCGCCGCCTGCCTCAATTAAACCGCTGCACATTCCGTAAATATGTCCGTGATCCAATCCGATGTCGGCAAATCGAAATACTCCCGCCTCTACGACAGCGCGTTTGACTACACCTTTTGGCGCATAATTCATTCCGTCACTTCGGTTCATTCTGAACACTCCTCCAATGAGGAAGCCATCGGCTTTTCGACGAGGACATGTTTTCCGGCGTTTAAAAAGGCAATCACTAACTCAGCATGCGTGTATGGAGGGGTACGAATCGTACACTAAATCAATATCGGAACGGTGCAGCACCTTTTTATAATCGTCATAAATATCGACAGCCAACTCAAAATCTTTCGCCGCTTTTTCGGCTTTTTCAGGATAAATATCACAAAGGGCCACTTAGATTGCATCTTTCCTTGAATTGCTGATACGCCTTAATTATGGAAAGGGGCAATCGCACCGACGCCAACGATAGCAACATTAATCATTTGATAACCTCTTATCTTGATTGTATGTAACATTATTGAAACTAGCCTTTCTCACATTGCCTTTACTTCCGTAGGAAAGCACTTTCATTTGTCTGATCAAAAGCGACCTTTGGGCTTTTTAAGCATAGTTTCGTTTTCCGTGAGGTCATTAGTCTAGTGGGTAGTGATTTCCATCCTAGGTGGTAGGCAAAGCTTGCTCATGAACGTTTTTTCAAGAACGATTACTTCCCTATCTCAACTCAATGACCAACGAACAACCAAAAGCAAACGAAAGAGGACTGTTTTTCTCGGGTGTAAAAATGCGGAAGTCTAGTATGTTTATCATAATAAATTAATTTTATACCGAATTCTAGCAATTTTCAAACCCCTTATCTTTTCCCTCTTCCTGGTTTACACCGAATGGAATAAGCAGAATATTCTTGTAAACATTGCTCACCGCGCAAATGGCCAGTTTCAAACGAGAAGAGTAGAACCAAGCCTTAAATACTAGTGTCAGTTGTTCTTGATGAGACTTTTTTATCAAGTTTCTAGATTAGAGTGAAAACTTAGTATATTTAATTGATAAACCAAGTTAGTGTTGCTAAAATAAAACTGGGATAAGTTTTTAACCCTCAAGTTCTCTCTATAACTATGAAAGCCCTTTCATTAGTAGCAGATTAAAACCCAAAAGGAGGAATCAAGCACGCTTTTTCCCTATCCTAATTATTAGCCCAAAAAACAAAAGGGAGATGAAATGTATGCGGAACGTTTTACGCAAACCGATTGTTGCCGGACTGTCCTTAACGTTATTGTTGCCTATAGGAGTGAATGACACATCTGCTGCAGATACGGCTTCCTATGCGAAGAAACCAAACATCAGCGCGTTGCATGCTCCGCAGTTAGACCAGCGTTACAAAGATTCGTTCACCATCGGCGCAGCGGTGGAACCTTATCAGTTGTTGAACGAAAAAGATGTGCAAATGTTAAAACACCACTTTAACAGCATTGTAGCCGAGAACGTGATGAAACCTGCCATTATCCATCCGTCGGAAAATGAATACAACTTTGGACCTGCTGATCAAATCATCCAGTTCGCTAAAGAAAATCATATGAACGTTCGCGGCCACACGCTCGTTTGGCACCAACAAGTGCCTGACTGGTTTTTCTATGATAAGGATGGGAAGTGGATGCCTAACGAAACGGATCCACAAAAGCGCGAAGCTAATAAACAGCTTTTACTGCAACGCCTGCGCGATCATATCAAAACCGTTGTCACCCGCTATAAAGACGTTGTAAAATCGTGGGATGTTGTCAATGAGGTCATTGATGATGGCAATCCCAACAACCCGTGGGGACTGCGTGAATCGAATTGGTATAAGGTCGCTGGCATCGACTATATTAAAGTCGCTTTTGAAACAGCACGGAAATATGCTGCGCCCAACGCGAAACTTTACATTAACGACTATAATACAGAAATCGAACCAAAAAGAACTCGACTTTATAACTTAGTTAAATACTTGAAAGACCAAGACGTTCCGATCGATGGCATCGGCCATCAGTCCCACATCCAAATCGGCTGGCCTTCTGAAGCAGAAATCGAGAAAACGATTAACATGTTCGCCGACCTAGGGTTGGATAACCAAATCACGGAGCTTGATGTGAGTATGTATGGTTGGCCTCCACGCGCCTACCCGACGTATGACGCCATTCCGGAACAAAAGTTTTTGGATCAAGCCGCGCGTTACGACCGTTTATTTAAGTTGTACGAAAAACTGGGCGATAAAATCAGCAACATCACCTTCTGGGGCATTGCCGACAATCATACGTGGCTCGACAGCCGAGCAGATGTATACTATGATTCCAACGGAAACGTTGTGGTAGAGCCGAATGCTCCATATGCAAGGGTAGAAAAAGGAAAAGGAAAAGACGCACCGTTTGTGTTTGACCCGGATTACCGTGTAAAACCTGCCTATTGGGCCATTATCGATCATAAATAACTGTTCGCCAACACAATCGGGCTGCCACAAAGGGAACTGTCTTCCCTTGCGGCATCCTCTTCACTGCGGACTATTTATTTTCTTGTTGCCATACCGATTGTTTGCTCTCTAGTTTGCGAAACACCCGCAACGCGCTCCCCATCACAATCAGCGCAAAGATACTGATACTAAAAAACGGAATAAGCCCTGGAACATATAGAAGAACGACTAGCAATATGCCAAGACTGATGATCATCGCAAGAGTCATGAATGGGTTGGCCATGCCAATTAAAAAGGCATACTTCACATATTGCCAAAAGCGAAGCTCATAATGTACGTAAATCGGAAACACATATAGCAATGTCACGGCGTAAAAAAACAACATAATGAGCAAAGCAACGGAAAAAGGCAACTGCCAAGGCGCGGAAACATGGGCAATATACAATACGTCAATATATAGGATATACGCTACGGCAATAAACAAAAGTCCAATCCGGTTGGCCGACCAAAATTCTTTTTTATACGTCCGGACGAACGTTTTGAACACAGGAATCCCATCATCTTGGAACAAAAGCCACTTCCGCACAATTGTAAACAGCGCCACTGTTGCTGGGGCAATGCCAAGGAGGGTCAGTCCAACAATTGTAAAAAGAATCCACAACACATTAATGTATGCAAGTCTTGCAATCCACTCGCAAACACGGTACAATTTGCTATCTAAAAGACCGGAACGCATAGTTTCTCCACCTTTGTTTTTGCTCTCTACTAAGATTAGTATATCATATGGGAAGGAAAAAAGAAGAGGCTGTCTCAAAAGGTCGTCTTTCTTCAAGGAGGATACAATATATAGTTTTACAAAAGTGTTTCGTGCGTATATATGGTGATAAGAAAGGGTATCCCGATACTTTTGGGACACCCTCTTTCTTCATTAACCATCATCTATGTTCTGAAAAAGCTTATACCCCCGCATAGGCCAAAAAGCCGCCGTCGACTGGAACGGTCACTCCCGTAACAAATCCACTCATTTGATCATCCACTAACCAAAGAAGCGTTCCCAACAAATCTTCAGGTTTTCCCAACCGCCGCATCGGTGTATGGGATAAAATTTTCTCCGTTCGTTCTGTATACGACCCATCCGGGCGTTTGAGAAGATGTTCATTTTGTTTTGTCAAAAAGAATCCTGGCGCAATGGCGTTGACGCGGACCCCGATCTCGGCGACATGTACAGCCAGCCATTTGGTAAAGTTTTCAATTCCCGCCTTGGCCGCACTGTATGCCGGTACTTTTGTCATCGGCCGCGGGGCGCTCATCGAGGAAATATTAATGATCGTTCCTCCTCTGCCAACCATCTGTTTAAGGAAGTGCTGCGTTGGAATGATCGTACCGAGAATATTTAAATCAAAAACGTAGGAAAACCCTTCTGCTGTCAAATCAAAAAAGGTTGTAATCTCGTTGTTATCAAGATCTTGCAACTCTAATATTTCTTTTGTTGTAATGCCATGCGGGTGGTTGCCGCCCGCTCCGTTAATCAGAACATCGCACGGTCCATATACATCCATTACCATTTCCGCTACCTGCCTAACACGCTCGACATCAAGCACATCGCATGCAATAGCCAACGCCTCTCCACCTTGTTCGGTGATCTCTTTTTTTACTCTTTCTGCTTTCTCCAGCGTCCGGTTTAAAATAGCAACTTTCATCCCTTGACGAGCAAGCTCTTTCGCCATGTAGCTGCACAGCACTCCGCCCCCGCCTGTGATGACTGCTACTTTTCCCTTCAAATTTGGATGGATGGGGAGCATGCTTTCTCTCCTTCCCGTTTTCTTCTTTCATTCTCCAAACTATCCCAAATGCCTAACAAATACATAATGCCAAGCGCCCGATCATACAGTCCGTAGCCAGGGCGCGCTTGTTCATTCCAAATCATCCGGCCGTGGTCTGGTCGGATGTAGCCTTGAAAATCGGCTTCATGCAACGCCTTCATAATCTCGCATATATTCAGTGAACCGTCGCAGCTGCGATGGGATGTTTCCTCAAAATCCCCATTCTCATACAGTTGGATATTACGCACATGGGCAAATGGAACTCGTCCAAGGCGCAGGAAGTGACGGAAAATATCAGGAATATCATTGTCCGGATTGGCCCCAAGCGATCCAGAACATAATGTTAATCCGTTCGCTGGGCTATCAACCATACGGACAATTTTATCTAAATTCTCTTTATTCGTTGCAATTCGTGGCAAACCGAATACCGACCATGGCGGGTCATCAGGGTGAAGAGCCATTCGAATTCCACATTCCTCTGCAACAGGAATGATTTGTTCTAAAAAGTAGCGCAAATGGTCAAATAGATCATCTTCGGTTATCCCTTTATATAGCGCAAAAAGAGGCTTGATCGTTTTCAACCGTTCCGGTTCCCAGCCAGGGAGCAAAAACCCGTTGGCTCCACTTTCGATGCAACGAATCATTTCTTCCGGATCGATCTGTTCAATCTTTTGTTTCTCGTAGGCGAGCACCGTCGATCCATCAGGCCGCCTTTTCTCTAAATCGGAACGAGTCCAGTCAAAGATCGGCATAAAGTTGTAACAAATGACTTTGACCCCGGCTTTCGCCAAGTTGCGGATTGTTTGTTTATAATTTTCAATATATCGTTCCCGGGATGGCAGCCCGAGTTTAATATCTTCATGAACATTGACGCTTTCAATGACTTCAAGATGAAATCCTTTTTCGTTCACTTGCCGCTTTAGTTCCAATATGTCTTCGAGCGGCCATACTTCACCGACCGGAATATGGTACAGCGCTCCGACAATTCCTTCCACTCCTGGAATTTGCCGAATATGTTCCAATGAAACCGTATCATAGTCCTTGCCGAACCAGCGAAACGTCATTTTCATGGCAGTTCAATCCCCCGTTCATGGCAATTCGAAATATTGCTTGGCGTTGAAATAGCAGATGTCTTGGACGATTTTTCCCAAAAAAGCATAATCTTTTGGAACCTCTCCTTTTTCTATCCACGAACCGATCAAATTGCATACAATTCTACGAAAATACTCGTGACGTACATAAGATAAAAGGCTTCTTGAATCGGTCAACATGCCGACAAACGTGCTTAACACGCCAACATTGGCGAGATCGGTTAAGTGTGTTATGATGCCATCTTGATGGTCGTTAAACCACCAAGCTGCCCCAAATTGAATTTTTGCCTTTATCCCCTCTGATTGGAAATTTCCAGCCGCTGACGCAATGATATAGTTGTAAGCTGGATTTAGTGTATATACAATCGTTTTCGGCAATTGGCCCTCCCGCTCCAAATCATTAAAAAAGGCGTTTAATGGCTTAGCAAGGAAAAAATCATTAATCGAATCATAGCCTGTATTCGGCCCGAGGCGTTGAAACATCTTTTCATTTGTATTTCGAATCGAGCCAATGTGCAACTGCATGACCCAACCAAGCGAGTGATACAATCGAGCTAAGAAACATAAAGTAAATGTTTTATATTTTTCCTCTTCCTCACGACTGAGGGAAAACCCATCCTTTCTTTTTTGAAAAATGATGTTTACCTCATGCCAATCGCACTCGGCATGCGGCATATATTCAAGTCCGTGGTCAGCCATTCGGCATCCCATCTCATGAAAGTAGCGCACCCGGTTCTCAACCGCCTGTAGCAACTGGTTGTAATCGACAATCGATATACCGGTCACCTCTCCCAGTTTGTTTATATAGTCTAAAAATGACGAGCGATTGATCTCTATGATCGAGTCAGGTCGAAACGATGGCACGACTTTGACAGAAAAGGACGGATCTTGGGCAATTTTTTGGTGATCCGCCAAATCGTCGAGTGGATCGTCTGTTGTCCCGATCCATTCAACATTCGATTTAACGATGAGAGAGCGGGCCGAAAACTCTTCCTGCTGAAGCATCTCATTGCAATGATCCCATATTTCCAGCCAAGTCTGCTCATTCAAGAGGGCATCGATCTGAAAGTAGCGTTTTAACTCTAAGTGCGTCCAATGGTAGAGTGGATTCCCGATGCAGTACGGAACCGTTTTCGCCCAAGCTTGAAACTTTTCCTCAGGAGAAGCATTTCCTGTAATATATTCTTCTTCCACTCCCAATGCCCTCATCGCTCGCCATTTATAGTGATCTCCTTCCAACCAAAGCTCAGTCATATGATGAAATCGGCGATCTTCCGCGATCTCCTTGGCGCTTAAATGGCAGTGATAATCAATGATCGGCAATGATTTGGCGTAGTCATGGTACAACACCTGAGCATGTTTGTTTTGCAGCAAAAAATTCTCGTGAATGAACGAATGCACGGCTCCTCCCCTCTCCTTTGCAAAAACAAAATTCATACGAAATAATGAGGATATTGCCTTTTTAATACATCTTTCTCAACTTCGACAAGCCGCAGATGCTCCTCCATTACCTGGCGTACTTTCTCAGCTTCTCTATTGGCAATCAACCGATAAATTTGCTTGTGATGGGAAATAATAATGTCCCAATCCAAATCTGATGACAACCTAAGCACACGCAAACGATTGAAATGGCTGTTTAAACTTTGAATCATTTTCCACGAACGTGACATCCCGCACCCATCGTAAATCAACTGGTGAAACTTTTCGTCAAGCTCAAACAGTTCGAGAAAATTCCCTTTTTCCGCGCACAGCTCTTGCATCGTAATGTTTTTTTCGAGCTCGAACAAATGGTCTTGGCGGAATTTCGTACAAGCTAAAGCCGCCACTTCCTTCTCGACAATTTCGCGAATAAAACGCCCTTCCTCCACATGACTCAAATTAATGCGGGAAACAATCGTCCCACTTTGCGGAATGATATCAAGCAATTCTTCTTGCGCGAGTTTGAGGAACGCTTCGCGCACTGGGGTGCGGCTAATATGAAGCTGCTCAGCGATTTCTTTTTCCGAAATTTTCGTCCCTGGTTCAAGCTCAAGGCGCAAAATTTTTTCTTTCAGCATGTCGTACAACTGGTCGCGCGCTGAACCTCTGTTGGAACTTTTAATTTGTTGGCTCTGCTGGGAAGTAAAAATCACCTTTCGATTCCCCTTTTTCTCTATGTTATATACTAGTATGGCAGCAACAGAATAAACCCATCATCTGCATTTTTCTTTTTTTTTAATGTAATGCAATAAAATATTTCCTGTCAAATCCCTCTATTCTATTACTCACGCAGTCACCCTCTTTTTTCGTTCTTTTTGTACAATAGAGACAAACTCCGCGGCACGTTCAGTAATAGCTTCCAATTCACGATTTTCCCATCCGCGTTTGACGTTCACTAATGAGCTCCCCACGCCGACTGCATCCACTCCTGCTTTTATATACTCTCCGACCGTTTCTTTATTTATCCCCCCTGTCGCCATCAAAGGAATATGTGGGAGCGGTTCTTTCAAGCTCTGGACATATTTTGGTCCAAAAACATGGGCAGGAAACACTTTTACGATGTCGGCGCCGTGTTGAAAGGCAGTCACAATTTCTGTTGGCGTCAATCCGCCGGCAATGCTGACGACATGGCATTGTTTTGTCGCTTGAATGACGTCGATGGAAAGTGATGGGGAAACAGTAAAACGCGCTCCAGCTGCAATTGCTTGCCGTGCCGTCTCAGCATCAAGCACCGTTCCCGCACCGACCAAGATATCTTCCAACTCCGTTGCTGCTGTTCCCAACGCAGCCAATGCCCCGGACGTTTCCATCGTAATCTCAATGATTGGAATTCCCCCGCGCTGCAAAGCCAATGCAAGGGAAATAATATTATCTACCGTCGCCCCACGGATGACTGGAACAACACCAATCTCTTGAATCGTTTGCCGTACATCCATGCCATTCCCTCCCTCGTTATTATCGGGTGACGTCCTCTCCTTGCTGATTGATCCACCGTTCTACGTCTCCACGTTCTGGCATACCGTCAGCATCCCCCTCGACCATTGTCACCAGTGCACCAACCGCATTTGCTCGGCGTATAGCCTCCGCTAGGCTGAGGCCATCGAGCAACCCAGATAACAATCCAGCTGCAAATCCATCACCAGCGCCGACCGGATCAACAACATGTTTAACGGGAAACCCAGGAACATATTCATTGTGTGTAATTTGAAATGGCCCTGCCAAAACACTTAAACGCGGAAACCCAGGAACATATTCATTGTGTGTTGCCGTAAAATAATGCGCTCCGCTTGCGCCGAGTTTGATGACAACGAGCGATGAACCGCTATCGAGCAGCTGTTTCCCCCATTTTTCAACCGGCCGATCGCCGAACAAAAATGCAGCCTCTGCGGCCCCGGGGAGGACAATATCTGCCTGGGCAGCGATGCGAAGTAGCACCTCCTTCGCTTCATCTGCTTGGCTCCATAGTTTCAGGCGTAAATTCGGATCAAAGACGATCTTCACCCCACAACGGCGAGCGATGGCGATGGCCGCAAAAATTGTCTCTCGACAGCTTTCGCTTAATGCTGGAGTGATTCCGGTAATATGCAAATACTTCGCCGCAGCGAGATACTTCTCATCCAAATCGGCCGGCGTCAGCCGACTTGCCGCTGATCCGCTCCGGTAGTAATAGACCCGTGTGTCGTTTGGTCGCCTTTTCTCCTTAAAATAAAGGCCAGTAGGGGCTTCCGGATCGATTTTTGTTCGACTGACATCGACTCCTTCCCCTTGTAAGAAAGACAAAATCGCTTTTCCGAACTCATCATCTCCGACCTTGCTGATCCATCCAACCCGATGGCCCAAGCGCGCAAGGCCGACAGCTACATTTGACTCCGCACCGCCAATCCGTCTTGTAAATGTAACCGCCTGCCTCATCAGCCCCCCGCTTGCCGGAGTAAATACTGCCATCGACTCACCAATCGTGACAACGTCCATCTCAGCCCTCCATAGTAACCATTTTGATGAAAAATACTTCAACTTTTCCCTAAACTTTCGTTATCATGAAGAGTACGATGTCATTTCACTATCATCTAAGCCGACATACGTGCTTGTTTCGTCATGGATTTGTTCAATTTCAATCAGTGTCACTTCATTTTTTGTCAGTACAATAGGCAGACGAATAATGCCATCCGTTGTTTTCCGTTGCTCTGTCGTAACATGCGGCTGCGCTACTTGGCGCAATGTTTCCACCGCTTGACGGCTTGGAAAACGGGGACGTCCCATTTGCTTCCATACCACCCACGGGTTCCCGTACTTTTCATTGACTGTTTGCCGCTTGATAAAGACATCTGAAAATGGAACGGGAATGTCAAGCTGCACTTCTTTTGTAAACCCTTCTCCTTTTTCCATCACTAAATTCCAAAGCACCACGGCGATCGATCCGTCTTTCCGCCTTGTCACAATCATCTCGGAATCACGATAAAGCAACTCCTCGCCCAAAGCATTAAAGAACGTAAAGGCGTGGAACGTTGGCTTTGGAATGGAATGAAGCGCCACTAAGCCGAACCCGCCGTGGAACAACGCCTTCGGAACGTCCATTTCCTCAAATACATCGCTGAACGTCCAGTACGAAAACGAGTCTACGTAATCTCCCCCTTCACTTAAAATGCGGGCAATATACGCAGCGTTCAACGCTGTATCATGAATCGGATTAATCGGGCTGTACGATGTGTTATATTCAGTAATATGGAACGGCAAATGTGGAAACGGAGACTGGCGAATCAACGCGCGCACCGTTTTAAATTGTTCAAGCATGTCTTCCGGCGGTTCGAGTTCCTGATAGTAATATTCAAATGTCTTTTTATGTGGCCTTTTGGATGTATATGCGTGGCGGCTGACAAAATCTACAGGCACCTCCCGTTCGGCGCAGAACTGAAGGAAGTCAGCAATCCACTCATCGCTCCCCCCACAGATGGCCGGCCCCCCAACTTGCAAATGAGGATCGACGCTTTTCACCGCCCGGGCCGTCACCTCATACAGCTTAAAATATTCTTGTTTGTTTGCACCCTTCCAAAAGTTTACTAAATTTGGTTCATTCCAAACTTCAAACGGCCATGTTCTCACTTCCTCAATCCCATATCGTTCGATGAAATGGAAAACAACAGCGATAATCAGATCACGCCACTTATTATAGTCTTTCGGGGGAGTGACATTGCCCTTCCAATAAAAGACCGTCTGTTCTCCTGAAGCAAGAGCGCTTGGCATAAACCCCAACTCGATAAATGGACGAATGTTTAAGTCCAAATAGGAATCAAGAATCCGATCGATATACGTAAAATTGTAAAAAGGCTTCATTTCTCCGTCGATTTCAACTTCCCGGTAAATTCCAACTTCATCGGAAAGCAAGCCATGGCCGCGGATGTATTGAAATCCTATTTTCTCTTGCACGAGTTTCAAGTGATCAAGATATTCCTTTTGCAAGGCAAGGCCAAGCCGCCCAGTGCCAACACAAAATTTCCAGTTCTTTTTAAACTGCGCCCTCCCGTTGCTTGGCACGTTTACGACCTTCATGCTCCTCTCCCCTATTCACCGATAAATTTTTCGCCCATATTGGTCATCAATCCCTGACTTCCGGTAAAAGTACGTATTGATGACATCACGCCATTCTTTGGCATGTTCCACTTGAATGGTTAATCGCTCTAATACATCATTATACCGTTTTTCGTCAATTTTCCCCTTCAGCTGTTCCCATCGCTTTTTCAACTCCTTCGTCTGTTCCACTCCTTTAAAATGAGTGTTGTAAATATGTTGAATGACCGTTTCCCCTGAATGCAACCGATGAGTGTACGGAACGTGATGGAAAAACAAGAGCAGCTCATCCGGACAAGTGTCAAGTGACTCATACATCGCCGCATTTTCCGGAAAGTATTGCGCCGTATACCCAGTTCCGGTGGCAACCGTCCGGTCAACTCCGATCCCGTCGCGGTCGGCGTAATGGTATGTCCCCCAATGCGAATATTCATATCCATCCACATTAGGTCCATAATGGTGTCCCGGGTTCACCATCCAGCCGACGCCAAGCGGAGAGGTGTAATTTTCATAGATTCTCCATGAAGCAAGAAGCATCCAGCTGACCGCTTCGATGACTTGTGGATCGTCCCCGAACGTTTGCACGATCCATTCGTTCGCAATCTCTTCGGCGGACAAATCCGGATTCCAAGCGAGCCGCCCAAATCCATATAAGTTCGCTTGCGCCAACGTATGCCCGGTCCAGTTTGGGTCATCACCAACATTCGACACCCCTGTTATCCCGCTATAGTGATAACCAAATAGGGAACCATCCACTACTTTTTTGACTTTCGACCCTTTTCCCTTCGCATACGTATCAAATTCAAGCACCTCTTTCCACTGCGGGATCAAAAAACATAAATGCTTTTGCTGCCCTGTATATTCTTGCGTGATTTGCACTTCCATCATTTGGTTCGTATTTGGCATGGCACCAAATAACGGTGAAACCGGCTCCCTTACTTGAAAGTCCATTGGGCCGTTTTTAATTTGCAAGATGACATTCTCGCGAAACTGCCCGTCCAATGGCTTGAAGTGATCATATGCCGCTTTTGCCCGATCGGTCGTCCGATCACGCCAATCTTGCTGGCAGTTATAGACAAAACATCTCCAAATGACGAGCCCCCCAAACGGCACCAACGCTTCAGCCAACATGTTTGCCCCTTCCGCGTGATCGCGCCCGTATGTAAATGGGCCAGGGCGGAACTCGGAATCCGCTTTGACCACAAAGCCGCCAAAATCAGGGATATATTGATAAATGCGTTTAGCCGTTTCCTTCCACCACCGTCGCACCTCGGGATCAAGCGGATCCGCCGTTGGAAGCCCCCCAATCTCAATGGGGCTCGCGTAGTTGATGCTCAAAAACGTTTTGATTCCATATGATCGGAAGATATCCGCCACTTCCGCCACGTCCGGCAAAAACTCTTCGGTAATTAATTTCGTCTCTGTTTGGTGAACGTTGACGTTGTTGATCGAGATAGAGTTAATACCGACGGAAGCGAGCAACCGTGCGTAATCTTTTATGCGTTGTTTTTGTTTTACGAACTGACCATCGGCAAAGAAAATCGATCGCCCAGCATACCCGCGCTCAATGCTGCCATCCATATTGTCCCAATGATTGATCATGCGCAACCGGTTTTTTGGCTGCTCGACAATCGACAGATGAGCGATGTTCTCACCCATTTGCAATAACCGGAGAAAATGAAAGGCGCCATACAGCACACCGTAATCAGTTTTCCCAATAATGCAGACACGAAACGGCCCGCCATGGGCATCGGATCGAATCACATACCCTTCAGGATGAACGAGTTCCGTCTCCTCACCCCCCACCAGTTGCCGTCTGAATTCTTCATCCTCGAGCGTCCCGAGCCAAACCGCGTTGATTGTTTGTTTTGTTTCCTGCACCACCTGCGGCTCGATCCCCACCATCGAGCTAAGGCCATTCCGGAGTTCTTCCACTGCTACCCGAAAAATCGGGGATGTTCCTTTGGCCACAATCGCTTCAAACCATAATGGATCATATTGATCCTTCCGCTCATATCGCAACCAACAAGGCTCGTATCCCGTCGGCACGTTCGCTTCCCCCTTTTACTCTTTTTCCGCTCCCAACACAATCCCTTTCACGAAAAACTTTTGCACAAACGGATAAACAATCAGCATTGGCAAAGCAGCGATAAAGATCTGTGCCGCCTTCACTGTCCGTTCAGATAAGTTTTTCAATGTTTCCGCATCGACGCTCATTTTTGTGAAATCTTGTTGAACAATAATCGTTTGCAAGAACGTAGATAACGGGTAATGTTTCACATCTGACATGTAAATCAACCCATCAAACCATGAGTTCCAATGAAAAACCATCGTAAAGAGCGAAATCGTCGCAATTGCCGGAACCGAAATCGGCAAATAAATTTTCCAAAAAATCGTAAAATGATTCGCTCCATCCATTAAAGCAGCCTCTTCAAGTGATTTCGGCACCGAGGTGCGGAAAAAGTTCACAAGCAAAATTAAGTTAAATGAGCTGACGGCCGGCGGCAAAATGAGCGCCCAAATCGTATCCGTCAATCCGAGTTTGGTCACCACCATATAAGTCGGAACGAGACCGCCATGGAACAACATCGTAAACACGAAAAACCACATATACAGCTTCCGCCCGCGAAACGCGCCATCGCTTTTAGACAGCGGATAGGCAGCGCATAACATGACTCCCATGGAAATCAACGTCCCTAATACAACACGCAAAAACGAATTCCAAAGGGAGCGCAAAAAATTTTCATTTCCAATCGTTTTCTCATAAGCGTCCAATGTAAAGTCGACTGGCCACAGTCCGACTAAATTGGCCGTCGCCGCTGCACTGCCGCTGAATGAGACGGCTAAAATATGGATGAGAGGTAAAAGGCAAAGCACGGCAATAATCGTTAAAAGGGTATAGTTAAACACAGTAAATAGTTTATAAGGCAAGCTTTTTTGATAGTGATGATACATAGACCTCCCCCCCTTAAAAGATTTTATAGTTCGCGTATTTATAAGCGAGACGGTACCCCGTGACCACGAGAATAAAGCTAATGACCGATTTAAACAACCCTACAGCTGTAGCATAACTGAAATCCCCATTCAAAAGGCCGACGCGGTAAACATACGTATCAATAATATCGCCCGTTTTGTAAACAAGCGGATTGTACAAGTTTAAAATTTGATCAAACCCAGCGTTTAAAATATTCCCAAGCGACAATGTCCCAACAACGATGATAATCGGCAACATGGAAGGCAACGTGATGTAGAACGTTTGCTGCCAGCGGTTCGCTCCATCCACAATGGCCGCTTCATATAACGATGGATTAATCGAAGTCAGCGCAGCTAAAAACACAATCGTGTTAAATCCGCATTCTTTCCACACATCCGTAACGACAACAACGGTACGGAACCAATCATTGTCTCCAAGAAAGAAAATCGGCTGAATGCCAAATATGGATAAAAAGCGGTTGACAATCCCTCCTTCAGGAGAAAGCATGTCGATCAAAATCCCGCCAAGAATCACCCATGACAAAAAGTGCGGCAAATACACGATCGTTTGAACAGTCCGCTTAAACTTCATCACGTATACTTCGTTGAGAAGCAACGCAAACGCAAGAGGCACGCCGAGGTTAAAAATGATTTTTAATGTCGAAATCACCAATGTATTCCATATGACTTGACGCGCATCTTCATATTCAAACATCGTTTTAAAGTGTTCGAGGCCGACCCAGGGCGAATGCAAAAAACCGAGCCACGGCTCATAATCTTGAAAGGCCATGACCAGCCCGAACATCGGAATGTATTGAAAAATAAAGACGATGATTAGAGCAGGAAGCAACATGGCATGCAGCTGCCATGTTCCTTTTCTTTTCCGAGCCCTTTTGACTTCCACAGCTGCCGTTTGCCCTTTGACATCTACGGCTGACTGCATACGCTTTCCCCCTTTCGGCTTTTCAGCACCATCCCTTGTGAAAAAAGCAGGTGCGAACATCGATTGTGAGTTGACCCATTGTTCCGACTATGTCCGCACCCTAATCGTCACAAAGCGTTACTTTGCTCCTTTCACCGATTGATACCATTCATTGACTTCTTTTGTAATTTCTTTGCCGCCAGAATCCTCCCATTTTTTTACAAACTCATCAAATGCGCTAAGCGGCACACGTCCGTAAATAATATTGGCGAACGTTTCCCGCTCCATTTTCGTCAAAAACTCTCCGCGTTTTTGCATTGTTTTGGTCGGCGGCCCTGTAAATTCATTTACAATGCGGTATTGGTTTTGCTGATTGACAATTGTACCCGCTTTCATGTATGACTCGCCTTGGGAAACAATTTTTGTATATTCATAGGCGTTCTTCGGCTCGCGTTTTGTTGTATACAATTCTTCAGCTAATTCATAAAGCATATACGGAACGGTTGGAATATCTTCCGTTATAAAATACTTCCCTGGATCGATCTTTCCACCGGGGATTTGGTTCGGATCGTAAACAGGCTTCCCGTCTTTCATCACATAGTCATAGCCTTCAAATAGCCCATACTTGAAATATTTCGAATCGTTGTAAATGTAGCCATAAATGGCATCTAAGTATTCAAAAAACTTGTCCATATGTTTAAAATTTTTACTGTAGATGAGCAATTTTCATAACAATAATTACCATACAAAAAGAGACAAACAAGGTACCCTTTATGCCACATGGAGCTGTTTTTTGACAACATCAATGGGAATATCTTGCTTCGCTGCATAGTAAATGAACTCGACGAGACTATGCCCTTTCTTCGTTCGGAGAAGGTCAAGCCCAGTAGAGAAATCCCGGTTGGACTCGACCATACTGTACACATAAGCGAGTTGCACCAAGATCCAATACCGTTTCACCGCCCGACGTTGACGAACGCGGTACCCATCGAGCTTCAGCTGGTCTTTCGCTTGTCGAAAAAAGCATTCGATCGACCAACGCTGGGCATAGTAGCGCAAGATCTCTTCATCGCTTAGCTCCCGGTCGGTGCTCAAGACGCAGTGAAGATGTTCGGGTGTCATCGGCTGATCGGCTTTCCAAGCCAACAACACAACGGCATCATCGAGACCTTTCAGCGCTCCCTCGTAGCGATACACGCGATAACGCTCTTCTCCCACCGTGACGAGATGGGTGTCGTTCGGTTCGATATAGCGGGCAAACTGTTTGGCTTGGATGGCGATGCCTTTCGGATAGAGAAT
>NZ_FOJS01000002.1:143297-231579 GCF_900111865.1 Parageobacillus thermantarcticus
TAATCTTTGAGCCATTTCAACTCCCGGAACTTCGCCTTCTTGATCAATCGAGCCTGTTTTGCTTTCTGACGGAACGACAGCTCCAACGCCAACACATCACGCAAAAACTGTTCCTTGGTCTCGTAGGCCACCTCCTCGAATCGATCCGCGATGTACGCCAAATGCAGGGCTTTACAAATCTCTTTTAAATCCATCTTCATGCCCGGCTTCCCCCTTCCCTTGACGGACAAAGACGTTGATCATACACATGTAAATCGGTTTCATAGTCGACTAAAACGGAAGGGGTATAGGCTTCTTCCCATTTCGCGGGATACTCCGAACGCTTCGCCTCCATCAACACCCCGATCTCATGGGGCGCCAAATCCCACCGTTGATACTTGTCAAGCCACTGGGTGATCTCATAGACGGTGTACCGCTCCAGCAGCTTCTGCACCCCTCGAATGCGTGATGCCGTCTGTTTCGGTTGTTCCATGAAGTATTTCCTAATGGCCTCCGGCAAGTAAACTCGAAACCGCGAATACTCCACCACCCGGGGCTTTTGCGCCCATTCCGCCAAAATGTCCTTCCAAGGGAGCTCCCGTCGCTTTTTCGTGTACGGCCTTGGCGCTTCCAGGTACACCTCCCCTTCCTGGGACAAAACCATGAAACGATCCCATTCCTTTTTGACAAGGACACGGTTGGGAACCGGGATCCCATGAACCACAAACGCCTCCCCATCCACCGTTACTTCCCCGTATTTATTGACATTAGCGTGGTGGAAGGAGAAGATCGGGAGATCTCTCTCCGGCAGGACAAGCAACTCCTTTTGTTCTTCCTGCCATAATTCCTCAATGGTTCTCCCTTTTTCATAGTGGGGGCGGGCTCGATCTTCGATCATCTTGCGATGCAGCCACTCCGCCAGTTCTTCATCCCCCTCGATCAACGGAGCAGGGACAAAGCAGTGTTGACGAGTATAGTAAACTTTCCGTTCGACATTCCCTTTTTCGTGTCCGCTATACGGATTGCACGCCTGTACGTCAAACCGGTAATGAAGCCGGAATCGCTCAAATGCTTCAGTATATTGACGTTCGCCTCCTTTTCGAATCGAAACCACCGCCGCCGCCAAATTGTCGATGCGCAGTTTTCTCGGGACGCCTCCGGCTTGGCGAAACAGCTGAGTGAGCCCGTAAAGAAAACATTCGCTGTTTTCCGCCGGCAATGGATACGCATACGCGGCGTTGCTGTACGGAAAGCTCAAAATCAGAATTGATCGGTCTTCCTCTTTTCCCTCCTTCGTCACAACGGACATGGTGCCGAAATCCACCTGCGCTTCCCCCGGAGGGTGTTCCAGCCTCTCGTAACGCTGTTCCTTCTCCAGCTTAAGCGGAGGTCTTCGTTTTTGAACGTAGGCGCAAACCGTTCGATAAGACCCTTTAAAGCCATGTTCCTGCTTTAATTGTTCGTACATCTTCTTGCTTGTCCGCCGTTGTTTTCTTGGCAGTTTGGCGTCCTCCTCCAGCCAGTCATCAATGATTTGACCGTATCCTTCTTCCTCCATCATTCCCCGTTTTCTCTTTATTTTTTGTCTGACCGAAATGTCTCCATCCGCATATTTCTTGACTGTTCTCCAGTTAAATCCCGTCCTACGGACAATTTCGGAAAGCGATAACCCTTTCTTTTCACGCAAATGTTTGATATGATGAATTTCAGGCATTGCTAGCATCCTTTCTTTACCTCCACTGTTTTGTTCTTCACAACCTTAACAGTAGAGGGAATTTTAGGAGCTGGCAAGCCTTTTTTTATGCCATGAAGCTCTGCACTTTTTTGTTGCAGAACTCTGTACTTTCATTTTGCACTAAACAAGCTAATCCGTTCTTCCATGCGAGCTGAATGAACTTATCTAGTCCCATCAACAACAAGGTCTGCTCTTTCGTGTGGTTTGTGTTTTTCAACATAAATATCTTCAGAAATCATCCAATTATTTTCCCACATATCACGAGCTTTTTCTCCGTCTCTTTGCAAACCTCTCGCAAGCCGTATTTCTCTTGGACAATCAACCCAAATTGTGAAATCATATTTTTCTGATAATTCTTTACGAATGGAGTACACACCTTCTATTATCACAATGCCACCAACAGGAACCATACGCCATTCTGCTAAACTGTCAGTTTTCCAATCATATCGTTGATAATACCCCTCTTTATCTTGGCTAATGGGTTCAAGCACTTGATTTAATACACGTTTCCAATCAAAATCTGCACCGACAGGCTTTTTTGTTGGGTGCGTATTTATAATTTGAGCAGAAGGAAGATAAAAATCATCCATATGAACAATCGTTACATTAGAACATTCTTCTTTTAATTTATCAGCTAATGTGCTTTTTCCTGAGCCCCCACAACCATCTATTCCGATTAGAAGCGTAGATTGTTTTCTGGGAATTTTGTCTATAGACCTTACCAATTGTTCGAAAGTTTTAAATTTACCTTTTTTTGTTATAAAATTCACTAAATCACCACCTTTCAATCCGCTAAAATATTACGATATTCTATGTTTAAAGCAGGATTACTCGCGTAGCATTACATTAATGTTAATAAATTAGGTAGCAGCAGTAACAAGAACTAAACTTCCCGCAAAAATATTATTGCTTCATTATGTAACAAATAGCTCTGAACGGAAATTTGGCAAAAATTTTTTGTGTTTGAAGGGCTTCCTACACAAAATACCAATCAAATTTACATCTGGTGCCAGCTTCGGCGGTTGTTTTCACTAAGCAGATCAAAACTTTTATAGTTGTCGTTCCCTATTAAATGATAAGTAATGCATCCCTTTGGATCGTTACATTCACCGGAGTTTTCATGAGAAACTCGCCATCGCTTTGTACAATAACAGGAAATTCAGAGATAACTTCTACTTGTTTTCCTTTGACCATGGTTACACCAGAATGAAAAATATGTTTGCCTTTATACGCCTTTGGAAAAGTGCGTAACAGATCCCATTTTGTCATGCTGTGTACGATACAAATGTCGAAAAGTCCATCATTATAACAAGCATCTGGACATATTCGAATACCTCCGCCATAATTGGGAATATTAGCAATAGCAATTAACCATACATTAAAAAAAACTAGATTCTCCCCATCAACCTTTAATTGAATGTTGACAGGGCGATATTTTAATAAAACATGCAAGAAACTAAGCCCATAGGAAAGACCGCCTAATCTAATGAAATTCAACCATTTTTTATATTTGGAGGCATTATTTACCTCGGCCACTTTACCATCAAAACCGATCCCCGCTACAGTGACGCAATATTCTTCGCCAATTCTTCCAATATCGATTTTTCTTTGCTTTCCCATTAAAATACGTTCTAGTGCTTTTTTATAATCCATTGGTATATCAAGAGCTCTTGCAAAATCATTTCCCGATCCTGCAGGAATAACACCTAAAGGTATATTCGAACCGATTAACCCGTTAGCAACATCATGAACTGTACCATCTCCACCTACGGCGACAATTGCATAACATTTTTCAGAAGACAGCTCCTTAGCGATTTCCACTGCATGTTTTGGACGTTCGGTAAAACGGACTTGATAATTTACCCGTTTCTCTTGAAGCAACTTCTCAACTTTTTTCCAAACTTTTAGTCCTTTTCCGTTTCCCGAGATTTTATTGACGATAAAATAATACATAAACAGATCTTTCCTTTTTATTAGAAATCGCAACAATTTCGCAGGACATGCGAAAATCGGTTTATGGTGCCATTCCATAACTAGGATTGTTTTCATTCATTTTACCATTTCACCATCTATTTTTTAATAACAATTTTTGAAAAAACCAATTGGCAATACGTCGCTGAAACAGTTCCTTCTTCGCTAAAAAATGAATTTTTCGGTTAAAGATACTGAAAAGAATAACAGGATCATAATTGCTTGTATGGTTTGCTGCTACAATGACTGGACCAGTTTTAGGGAAATTTTTGATGCCAATTACTTCAATTCGAAAAATGAAACATAAGATTATTTTGGAAATCCATTTCATGCTTGTATAGAACATGCTTCTTCACCCATTACCATAAGAAAAACGTTGTTTAAATTTGCTATTATGTATAATTTGCTGCTCCAAAGTACACATTATACTTACTAACCAAAATATTCTATACCAGGGGGTGATGTAACAATGAATTCCATTCAATTTGAATACAGCGTGCCTCGGTATGCCTTAAGTAAAATAATGGGTAAAGTTTCAAAGTCTTTTTATTGGAACTCCAAATTATCCTGCGTTCGATTACGCCGTGTTGAAGTACCCAAACTTCCAAACGATGAATGGGTAAAAGTAAAGGTAAAGTACGGAGGAATCTGTGGAAGTGACTTAAATCTCATCCTTTTAAAGGATAGTCCAGTCACTTCTCCGTTTGCGTCTTTTCCATTTACGATTGGACATGAAGTGGTAGGAACGATTGAAGAAGTTGGTGCAAAGGTGGAAAACATGAATGTCGGAGACCGTGTAGTCATTGACCCAATATTATCATGTATAACAAGAGGAATTGCAGACCCTTGTCCTAATTGCCGGCGCGGTGATTACAACCTTTGCCATTTTATGGTCGAGGGAGAAATTTCGCCGGGGTTGTTAATAGGCACTTGCCGTGATACCGGCGGAAGCTGGGGATCTTATCTTGTTGCACATAAAAGCCAAGTATTAAAGCTTCCTGATAATGTAAATGATTTAAACGGAGTGCTGGTAGAACCTTTTAGCTGTGCCCTGCATGCTGTTTTGCGAAATCCTCCGAAAAAGGGTGATACGGTACTTGTCATTGGAGCCGGTACAATAGGGATTTGCGTTGTCGCCGCGATTAGAGCGCTTGAATTTCCCTGCCGAATTGTGGTGTTGGCAAAACATGGCTTTCAAGCACAGCTTGCTTCCCACTATGGTGCAGATGAAATTATTTATCTTACAAAAAATAAAAATTATATTTACGAAACGGCCAAATCTCTTCATGCAAGCGTGTTAGAGCCGTTCTTTGGCGATCCGGTTGTACAAGGCGGAGCCGATCTTATTTTTGAATGCGTCGGCAGTAAGCAAAGCATAAACGATGCACTCCGTTTTGCTAGAAATGGAGGAAAAGTTGTTCTATTGGGATTGGCAGGGATCATGGACGGCGTCGACTGGACGGCCGTTTGGCTTAATGAGCTGGATATTAAAGGAAGCTTTGCATACAGTACGGAAGAATATAAAGGAAAGAAGATGCGGACGTTACAAATTGCCATTGAATTAATGAGCGATGAAAAGGTGGATTTATCGCCATTAGTAACACATCGTTTTCCTTTGGAAAATTACCGTGATGCCTTGCAAACCGTTATTAACAAAGGAAAAGGTCCCATCATGAAAGTAGTATTCGAACCTTAAATCCTTTTTTAATACAAAAACATTAGTTCGGAGGGGAAGATCGTGAGAATTTTCACCATTAGCGGAAACAAGCAAACGCCTTTTTTAAGTTGGCTTGCAGAAGGAATAAAAGAGGAGTTTTTGTCAAGAGGTTATACGTTTTATGACGTTTCGGAAGAAAATATTAAACTTGTTTTCCATTTTATTGATCCTGAAAAGCCGCGGCCTTACCGGAGGCAGGCTCAAGCAACGTTTGTCGTTTCCGTGATGGAAACATCGGAAAAATCGGAAAACATCCACAAATCAGCCTATCCATATTTAATCAGGTCTTTAGCCGATCATTTGATGTATATCTTACATAATGAGGATGGAACGACGGATATTTATTTTCTTACACCTGAACAAGGGTTTTACAAATTGACGTATCGAAAAGGAGAAGAAGAAACATTTTTCAAACGTATTTATGAAAGATTAGAACCGCTTGCGGCTTCGCAGCTAGTGATTGACAATGATTTTTATGATGACCTTCCAGAAGAATTATGGAACGGTGATGAGATTACGAAATCATTAAGCGAATCTGGAAAAAAGCTTGACCGTATGAATTTGCTCCCTGCTCCATTTCCCTTGGAAGAATATCTTACACCTCGCGATATGCGTCATCTAAAAAAACTTTACGGAATAGGAGGACTAAGCTATGGAAACCTCAGTGCGAGACGGGACAGCGAAAGCTTTTGGATGAGTGCAAGCGGAATTAACAAAGCAAATATGAAAACGGTTGGCGAAGATTTCCTTTTAATAAAGGGGTATGATTCTGATAAAAATGCCATGAAAGTAAGCGTTCCCCCAAATATAACACCAAAAAGGGCATCTGTTGACGCGATTGAACACTGGATGATTTATCAAGAACACCCGGAGGTAGGAGCGATTGTACATGTTCATGCTTAGATGGATGGCGTAAGAGCTACAGAGATTAATTATCCATGCGGAACGATTGAACTTGCAAAAACAGTAGCTGAACTTGTCAGAAATTCGGAGGATCCTTCTAGAGCGATTATTGGGCTTAAAAACCATGGTTTAACGATCACTGGTACGGATTTAGACGACATCTTTGCACGTATCGAAGGCAAAATTATTCCTCAAGTACCAATGTCTTAACCCATTCGTTTCTTAAGATGACGAGAAGAGAAAAAACGGTAAACATCATCTGCAAGCGAAATCATTACGACCGATTTGGGCATTTGCTTAAAGGCTTGTTTGCGATCGTGCTGAGAGAAATTTTATTACTGTAGATGAGCAATTTTCATAACAATAATTACTATACAAAAAGAGACAAACAGGGTACCCCTTATGCCACATGGAGCTGTTTTTTTGACAACATCAATGGGAATATCTTGCTTCGCTGCATGGTAAATGAACTCGACGAGACGATGCCCTTTCTTCGTTCGGAGAAGGTCAAGCCCAGTAGAGAAATCCCGGTTGGACTCGACCATACTGTACACATAAGCGAGTTGCACCAAGATCCAATACCGTTTCACCACCCGACGTTGACGAACGCAGTACCCATCGAGCTTCAGCTGGTCTTTCGCTTGTCGAAAAAAGCATTCGATCGACCAACGCTGGGCATAGTAGCGCAAGATCTCTTCATCGCTTAGCTCCCGGTCGGTGCTCAAGACGCAGTGAAGATGTTCGGGTGTCATCGGCTGATCGGCTTTCCAAGCCAACAACACAACGGCATCATCGAGACCTTTCAGCGCTCCCTCGTAGCGATACACGCGATAACGCTCTTCTCCCACCGTGACGAGGTGAGTGTCTTTCGGTTCGATGTAGCGGGCAAACTCCCTCACCTGAACCGCAATGCCTTTTGGATAAAGAAGCCGATTGGCCTTGAGCATTGCGATTACGTGGAATCCCTTTTTCAGACAAGCTTCCACGAGCGTTTGCGATGGATACCAAGAGTCCATCAGCACATAAACAGGACGGTGTACATCCAAAGAAGAAAGCATCTCGATCGCGAGTTCCCCCTTGCTTTTCCCAGCCGCCTTGTCGTAGAGGCGGAACGCAAAGGGAAAAGCCTGGGTCATCGTATGAACCATGAGCCAAACAAGAGAATGTCCCCAGATCGACTTTTTCTCTGTGTGAGAATAGTGCCAATCACACCCTTGAATGGCGTGCGTTGCCTGTGACGAAGGCTTGGTTTTTTGGCAAATCGTATCATCGATCGAAACAAAAAGGGGTTGATTCTCCTGTTTGGCGATCCGTTCGACACGACGAAGCATCCACTGCTGAAGTTTGCGAAGCAGCGTCTCTTCATCCCAAGGGCTTTTCGTGAAAAAATGGCTGAGTGTCGTGCGGTGGTTCGGATGAAAGCTCCAATGATGAAGATCGGTCAACGTTCCAGAAAATCCTTTCGTGATCATCGCATCCACGATATGAACGAGATGCTTCATGACAGGTTTTGAAAAATAAAGTGCCAACCCCAACATCGTGAAAAACTTGTGGATTCCTTGATGATGTGCTAATCTATTCATGAGACATGAACCTCCTTGTGTGAATGGTTTGTTGGCACATCTATTCTAACCAAGGAATCGGGTTCATGTCTCCTTTTTTGTTTCGATGTAAATTTATGTTAGTGATTTTGCTCATCTACAGATTTTTATTGAACAGGAACATGCCCGTAACCAATCCCTCACCGCGCCGGCCAATTTTGCCGTCCGGCCCGCTCGGCAATGGATATGGTTCCACGACCGCCCCCGGATTATTTTTCAGCGCATCTGTGATCGGCCATCCAGCAGCCCAAGGAGGAGCGGAAATAATCCCCGATTTCCCAGCGACAAAACTTTTAATCGCTGTCTGTTCGTCCAAAATGCCGACTTCTTTGTCCAAGTATCCTTTTTGATACCATTCATGAAGCTTGGCCAACGCTTTTTTCATGGATGGCTGAATAGACCCGTAGACAAGCGAGCCATCTTCGCCTTTTGACCATGAACCAGGTTCATAATTGCCATAAGCTCCGAAAATAAAGCTTCCATCAGCCAACCAAGTCGCCAAGCCATTTTTGCTGGCTAGTGTCAAACCAATCGTGTCTTTTTTGCCGTTGCCATCAGGATCTTTATTAACAAAAGCGTCCATGATTTTTTCCAGATCTTCAATCGTTTTTGGCGGCTGCAACCCCAACTTATCAAGCCAGTCTTTACGGATCCAAAGCAATGAGTCAGAACCATTCCCCCCGGAAAACCGCGGAATGCCATAACGCTTTCCATCGACAGTCGCTGGATAAAACGCTTCCGGGAATTGCTCATAAATCTTTTTCAATCTTGGCGACGCATATTTCTCAATGGCTTCATCGACCGGCATCACTTTTCCAGAACGAATTAAATCGTTGATTAATTGCCCATCAGACACCTTAAACACATCAGGTAACTCCTGACCAGACGACAGAGCAAGGCGAATTTTGTTATTAAATTGCTCGTCATTTGGCACAGTCCATAGTGTCTTCCATTTAATCCCCAATTCCTTTTCCGACCATCTCGTTACTGGGTTGTTGTTAATATCTTCCCCTTCCCGGAACTTTGTATCATCTTTTAATCCCCGCACGGTCGTAATGGTGACTTTTCCATCTTTCGATTCACTGGAGCCGCCGGATGAGGCCGGTTCATTATCCGTGCATCCCGCAAGCATTCCGACTACCAGTGTCGTTGCGGTTAAAACGGCAGAAATCTTTTTTAACACCATATACCTCTCCTCCCTTTTTTCTAATCCCCTTTAGATCATAACTGCCGTAAAGAAAAACGATAATGAACCTTCTCTAAAAACAAATCCCCCCTTTCACATTCCAAACCGTAAACGATTTCAAAAACAAACACTACAATGATGCCCTGATCAACCCCCACCGGCTTCGGGAATGCCTCACAATGCTCAATGGAATGGTTCATGTGGAGTTTTCATAGAACTTTTGACGCTACCGCCTCATCATGAATGTTCTAGTATGTTAGTCTAGAAGACTGGTAATTTAACAAGAAATGCAACTTAGCAATGGCATTTCTCAAATTGATAAAACTTATAAATGTCGCTCTTTTCTTCACTCCAAAACCATCGATTTAAGGGAAATGGTTGTTTTTCACACCCTTCTAGAAACAATGCATCTTCATCTCCTTGGAACCGCGGGATGATCCGTGTTTATTAGTAATACTAGTATACTAGTTCATCTATGATTATAAAAGAAATAAGATGGATATTCAACTATTTTTTCAAAAGTTTATGTCAATTCGCAAAGAGGAAAAAATCCCATACCCGTCAAGTTTAGTGGTGTAAAATTTTTAAGACAATACTCGTGCTCAACACCCCCGGTGAATGATAGGAGTAACATCCATAATTTTGGACATGCCAAATATCCCTCCTGAAGAGGGTTATTTGGCATTATATCCATATTTAATCCTACCATATCTCCAATTTCGTTAAGATATCCGAGGCCGTTTCCTCCCCTCTCCTTCGATCCTTCCGGGCATGTTTTCGTAACAGGGAAAGGAAAGCGGACGAATCCATTTCTGCTTTAGAAGGACTCAAAAGAAACTGATGCCAATACGATTGGAGAAGATCGAGCGCTTTCTGTTCACTGATTTGAATGTCTTCCCGTTGATGCCAATACATCCGGGCTTGGAATAGAAACGTCTGGGTGACCAAAATGGCAATTAACGTTCCGTATAAATGACATTCGAAACGTTCTTTCTTCATCTCCTTGACTTTATCCAAATCAAATACGGATTTCCAGGCTTTAAACAATAACTCGATTTGCCAGCGCAAGCAATAAAGTTCATAAACCTGTTGCCCCTCAAACGACTCTTGTGGTAAATTAAGTCAGTAAGATGTGATATTTCTTTTGTTCGAGGGTTTGGCGTGCCAGCGCCTTCCCTTTTCTTTTTTCCTTTTTTCGCACATACGCCAGCCGTTTTTGCCATTCTTCCGCTGTCAGACGGCGGAAAATCAACCGTGGAACATACACGCGTTCATGGCCGATGTACACGTGTTCCACTTCCACCGATTCCCCTTCCTTCAATTGATTTCCAAGGGATTCCCAATCCCATTCCTTCCACTGGTCCTTCTCCTTGAGGTAGACTTTTAGATCAGAACGCAACCGGGTAATATAATAGGCGCCGCGGGAATCGATCTCAGCCAACGTGGCGACAGAGAAAAAGCCCAAATCTCGGATGCACAGGTCATTCGGTAAAATGGTGTGCTGGGCATGGTAGGCAAAACGAGCGTCCGAATCATTGGCCTATTGGACGCATAGTTGAAGGCAGGCGCCGGATAACAACTCATATTCAAACTGGATTTTCGCCCCCGACGAAACAGAACCCTGATAGTCTTCCCCGTAGTCGGCAGGAACCAAAAAGCTGGTTGAGTCCAAAATCCGCAGGCGGGTAAAACAAGTTCGATAGGTCTCAATGGCCGACAAAAGCAAAGGACGTTGATGCAGGAGGAGAAGAAAAAACACTTCTCGCAAAAACGCCACAGCCCGATCGGTAAAACGCTGATTCAGGCCTTCACTCGAAAGCGAACAGCCGTGCCAGAGCGTCAAGGCCACACATAACCGCTGAAGCGATTGTCTGGCCAGCGAGCCATCGCCCCATGCACAAAGAGTCAGAAAGGCTTCCGCCGTTAACGAACGCTGCCGCCGGATGAAGCCTGTTTTCCGTGCGAGACGGGTCAATTCTTTGGGAGAAAAGAGTTGACGAATCGTTTGAATCCATGCTTGCATTTGCTTTTCCATGAAAAAAATCCTTTCTAACGAGGAGTGTTCGTTAGAAAGGATACCATGTTTTTGACGATGCACAAAGACCAAAATTCTTAACTTGATGGGTATGGGAAAAAATCCCCTCTTTGCGAATTCTCAAGCGGTTTACCCGTTGACGACCCTCCAAAAAGCCGGCTTTGGTTTGTGGTGCTCGTCGAACAAAAACGGCCAGTTTTTTCTCCCTTTCACTGGAAAGTTGTCAAGCCATGTGTAATCATCAGCGATTCCCCAAAATGTGACACTTTGAATAACATCGCGATACTCCTTAAACAAGGCGAAAATTTGCCCATATCGCTCTGCCTGCTGTTCGATCATTTCTTTCGTCGGGACAGCCAAATCGGTTCGACGATCGTGAAACTCAAACATGGATACATCGAGTTCCGTAATATGGAGAACAACGCTAAGAGATGCATATCGTTCAATGGCTGCGCGAATTTCATCGAGCGACGGACGGGTCAAGCTCCAATGCGCCTGCATGCCGATGCCGTGAACCGGGATGCCTTTGTCGCGCAACGATTTCACCAGTGAATAAATTTTCTCCCTCTTCTCTGGAAAACATTCATTATAGTCGTTATAAAACAACAATGCATCCGGATCAGCTTCATGCGCATAGAGAAATGCCTGTTCAATAAAATCGTCTCCGATGATTTGCCGCCACTTTGACGAGCGCAACAGCTCGCCCCCTTCGTCAACCACTGCTTCGTTAACAACATCCCAACAATATACCTTACCTTTGTACCGCCCTACCACGGTGGAAATGTGTTGCTTCATCCGTTCCAAAAGCACATCCCGGCTGACCATATGACCCTGGTGGTCATAAAACACCCAATCCGGAGTTTGGTTGTGCCATACAAGCGTGTGCCCACGGACTACCATCTGATGGGAATGGGCAAAATCAACGATTTGATCGGCTTGCTCAAATGTAAATTCCCCTTCTTTAGGTTGAAGGTGTTCGAACTTCATATGGTTTTCCGCTGTCACACTTTTTACATGATCGATTAGCAGTTGTTTTTGTGTTTCAATGGCAACGGGATTGACCGCCGCCCCAATGCGAAAATCGTTCGCAAATACGTCGCGGAGAGAAGGAAGCGAGCTGCTCATGTTTACTCCCCCTCCTCCAACCATAAAATGCTTGTCACGCCGCGCGGATAATATTTGCTGCCGCTGATTTCACCGGCAATGATTTGATCGCTCCAACTCCAAATCGAAAGCGTCGGGTGAGTAAGCCAAGCAACATGTGCCGCATCAGCCCGTTTTCCTTGCTCGTCCCACTCCCATCCTAAAATATGGCGAGCGATAAACTGGCATAAGTAAATTTTGCTTAACCACGAGTTGTTGCTCGTCGAGGAAATTTTCCATCCCCCGTCCGGGAACAGACAAATTCCTTCTTGCAGCACATAGCGCAAATGTTGGCGCAACGCTTGGATGTACTCCCCAAAACGTCCGTCTTCACGCAATGCCTCTTGACAGTTCGTGAAGTAAGGGAATACGAGTCCCTCGATAGCCGGAATGATTTTCGAATCGTTTCCTTCCCCCATTACGGCCGGGATATACCCGTCATTAGTCACATAACTGACGATGGTCGCTGCGCATTTTTCCGCCTGCTTCCCAGCCAACGCAGCTAATTCTTCCTTACCGACATCGCGGAACAATTTCTCGAGCGCCACATAGGCCGCCCAACACTTTCCGGCTAAATACAGATTGTTGCGGGCTTGACCGAGGGAAACATCCAAACTGTCATACGTTGTAATTTCTGCTCCACCCATCGTACGGGTGCTGTCAAGCCCCATCACGCCATTCCGTTTTTTCGGATCCGGATGATCGCGACGAACCATACTTTCGAGACATTGCTCCAAAATGGAAAGCCGCTCGTCGCGCCATGCCCAATCTTTTGTTTGTTCGATGTATACGGCGGCGCAAAGAACCCAGTTGACGAGCTGCTCATGCGTCATATGAGAGAAGCAGCCACTAATTCCATATAACTCATATGACGAGTAATGCGGGCGCGAGAACGTGTTGGCGACTCCCATGTCGTGCGTAAAGCTGATGCCCCCTGGATATTCCGTCTCTTCTCCTGGGAAGCGGACGCGATCGTCATAGCTATACCGCTCGACATATAAATCAAGCACATTTTTGACCGTCCACGGATTCATTTTCAATTCAAAAAATAGCTGGTCGACGGTCAAATCAAACGTATTCATCATCCGGTACTCTCCTTCGTTCACAACCCAAACCGGCTCCCCTTTGTGCTCAAGCAGCTGCGTATTGCCATAATAGCTGCGAATCGCATGCGCCATCATAAACTTTTGATCATCGGAGAGCCATTTTTTTTCGATGAGCGCATTCGAGCGGAATGACTGCTCCTTCAACACTTCCGCCTTCTCCAACGCATAAAGGCCAACTTCCTCAATATTGTGGAAGAAGCGGGTATAGAAATAGGAAGCATCCATCCCTGCTGTCACATAACCGCCGCGGTAAAAACACACGGCAAATTGATATGTTTTCTTTTCTCCTGCAGGCACATCGGCAATCAACGCACCGACTTTTCCAAGCCCAAACGTCCAGTTTTCTTCAAGCTGTGCTGTCAAAATATCTTCCATGCTAAAATGCAAAGCTGAGCGAACATCCTCATCTTTGGAAACGATGCCCATAATCCGGCCTTGACCGACCCCGCGCAGCCGCGGGCATGTATCATCGATTCGCCGCATCGAAGTGTACGGATCGGTGCCTTCAAATCCGAAAAACGCCCGCCGTGTTCTTGTTCCGTTTGTATTGTCAACCGTCATCTCCACGATTACTGCAGGCACGAGCGCCAATTTCAACTCTTCATCACTTGCCGTTTCTGGATCGGGCACCGCCTTCACTGGAGAATAAATCGTAAATGTTAAGTCTCCGGCTTTCCATGTATCCGTTGCAACATGGAATTCACGTTGAATCGCCTCTTTCGCAAACGGGATCAGGATGTTCGGCTTTTGCGGATTTGGATCCGGATTTTCAATGTCATACCGTTTGCTTTCATCCTCGCCTGCTGTCTCCGCGAATGGAAGGACATCATACAGCCCAAGCTCATGCGGCGATTCTACGCCAATAAATATGTTTTGCCTCGGCGGTCGGGCCAACTCGAGATCCAATCCCCCGCTTTTTCCCGGAAACCCTAACGTAAAGCTGGCAAACGCGCCGACCGGTGAATGGTGGGCGTTAAAAAACATGTTGGTTGGCATGAACATCACTCTCCCCTTTGATCACATGGACAACTGTAATTCACGAAAAACGATCGAGCATGCAGTGAGTCTCAAAACACCGCATCTATGTTGTCTGACCTTCATTCTTAACACTAAGACGCAAAATTCACCAGCTCATCAAGTCCTGTCGTCCCATCCTCATTCTATAACTTCAACTTCAATAGCTCGCTGACTGTAACCAACTCATAACCTTGCGAGTGCAGCTCGGAAACGAGTATTTTGACCGCTTCAACCGTTTGTGAACGATCCCCAAATCCGTCATGGAAAAGTAGGATGCTTCCATTTCTTATATGACGGCGAGTTTTTTGGACAATATGATCCACACCGGGCTGTTCCCAATCCAACGCATCCGTATTGAGCGCACCGATCATCTTGTAGCCCAAACGGCCGCACACAGAGACCACGGGCGCATGATAGTCCAAATAAGGCGGACGGAAGAGGGAGGCCTTCCTTCCGGTCATCGCCGCAATCATCTCATCCACTCGTTCAATTTCGCGCAAACAATCCTGTTTGTCCAAGGAAGTCAATCGAGCGTGGGAATACGTATGGTTGCCGATTTCATGCCCTCGCTCTTTCACAGTTTGGACAATTTCCGGATACTTCTCCATATGGCGCCCGATCATGAAAAAAGTCGCTTTTCCAGATGCTTCTTCAAATATGTCCAATACCTTCAGCGTATAAACCGGACTCGGTCCATCATCGAACGTGATGGCAACTGCTTTGCGAGGCGTCTCAACATGTTCAATCATTTCCAGACGAAGCATACTCTCTCCTCCATTTTATTCAATTACGCCAAACCGATAGACCGTCGTTGACACCCAATCCTTCCCGACAGGCAATACGATCGACGGAAACTGCGGATGATGAATCGCATCCGGCAACCCTTGCGTTTCAAGGCAAATGCCGAGATATTTCCGCGACGGTGTCCCGCCAAGGTCAAGTCCGTCCGGCAATTGGTTCGATGTGTACACGACCACCCCGACTTCATCCGTTTCAACCGTCAACACTCGCCCACTCTCCGAATCAGAAAGCACTATTTCCCTGTCATGATGCCGATCAAGCCAAAACGGATGGTCGTATCCCCCGCCGACCAGTTCGATTTGCGGATGTCCGGATTCGACTGCCTCCCGTATTTTCTTTCCTTGCCGCAAATCAAATGGGGTGTTGGCGACATCGAGGACATGTCCCGTCGGAATCAACTCCTCATTCAGCTCTAGCACACGCGAGCTTTGGATCGTCAACGTATGGTCCAAAATATCGCGTTTGCCGTTGCCGCTTAAGTTAAAATACGTATGGTTCGTTAAATTGAGCAATGTCGTTTTGTTCGAACGGGCCCGGTACGTAACGGTCCATTCGTTTTCATTGTTCAGCCAATATGCCACTTGAACATGAACCGTTCCGGGATACCCTTCTTCCCCATCCGGGCTCGTATAAGAAAAGATGACCCCGACCGCATCATCGCGCTGAACAGGCATCGCCTGCCAAAGCACGCGATGGAAGCCGTTCGCCCCACCATGCAAGTGGTTGTTGTTTTCGTTTTTTGCCAACGAATACGTGACGCCACCGAGTTCGAAACTTGCCCCTTGAATGCGCCCCGCCACCCGGCCGATCACCGCCCCAAAGTAAAAGGTGTTCTCTAAATACGGCTCAAACTGACCAAACCCAAGCACAATGTTCTCCATGTTTCCCTTTCGATCCGGAACGATCAGTTTCGTTACGATGCAACCGTAATTGGTCACCGATAGTTCCACGCCGTGATCGTTCGTTAACGTAAACAAAAGAACGTCTTTTCCGTTGAGTTGGGACCACGTCTTTATGGAAATCTCCAAAATACCTCATTCCTTTCCTAAAAGGCTGATGAAAAACAATCATTTCTTCATAAATTGGCGGGTCTCGAATGAAGAGAAAGACAGCATTAATGAGATTTCTCAAATTGAGAAATCTCATTGTTGGCCGTATTTTCTGTTAAATCACCAGCCTTCTAAATAATCAAGAACAAACCTTTCTAGTTTATATAATACTTTCAATATAGTTTGTATATAACACAAACAAACATTATATAAATTCTTTATAACAATCAAACGACAGGTGGAGTGTATAGAAGAGAATGATAGAAAAGAGATAAATTCGTTGTTTAGAATTTCCCCACATTGCCGTATGAATATTACCCTTTCACCGAACCAGCAACCAATCCTTCAATAATCCGATCACTCAAGAATAAATAAACAATCAAAATCGGTAAAACGCTAATAACGAGAGTGGCGCCGATGGCTCCCCAGTCCGTTAAGTACTGCCCAATAAAATTGTTCACCCCTACCGTAATCGTTTTCCATTTTTCCGAACTAATGAACGTGTTAACAAACACGAATTCATTCCAATTATAAATCATATTAATGATGGCGGTCGTGGAAAGGACTGGCGCCGTCATCGGCAATGTAATTTGGAAAAAGATTCGATGAATAGAGCAGCCATCCATAATGGCGGCTTCCTCTATTTCCCTTGGCAACGATTGATAGAAGCCCAATAAAATCATAATAGTAATAGGCAAGTTAAAGGTCGTATATGACAAAATAATAGAAATAGGATTATTAATCAAATTGATTTTATTGTAAATATTAAACAACGGAATTAATGTCGAATGCACCGGAATCATATAGGCGACCATAAACAGCGCCAAAACAATCCCCTTTAATTTCCATTCCATTCTTGTCAACGCAAAGGTCACAAAACTAGCTAAAATCAACGTTAATAACACAGCGACAACCGTATACCAAACACTATTGAAAAAGTAATGATTAATGCCGCCATCAAACCACGCATTAATATAATTTTCCCAACGCGGAGATTTAGGCAAAGCGAACGGCGACATTCCAAAAACCTCTTGGTTCGTTTTCAGCGATAACTGGAACAGCCATACTAACGGATATAGTTGAACAAGCGCTACAATAACCAATATGAAATAAAGAATCCCCATCCCAATCCGTCTTAAGGGTGAGCGATGGTCGGATGTTGAGCGGATTTGCCCTTTCATGCTCCATATCCCCCCTTTTATTTATTCGTGTTGAGCAGTTTTTGAATGATCCATGTTGTTCCCATACTGATAATCAATAATCCGAAACCGATAGCGCTTCCGTATCCGAAATTAAACTTTCCGAACGCTTCTTTATACATATAGGAGGCGATTACTTCGGTCGCATCCCCCGGTCCTCCCCCCGTCATTACGTAAATGAGGTCGAAATATTTCAAGGAACCGACAACGGCCAAAATGATCAATACTTTCAGCACTCCGGAAATGAGAGGTACCTTAATTTTATAGGCAATTTGAAACGCATTCGCGCCATCAATTCGCGCTGCTTCAATGAGTTCTTGGGGAACGTTGATTAATGCCGCATAAATGATAATGATATAAAACCCCGCATACTGCCAAACAATGGGAACAAAAATCGCATACAGCGCCATATTAGGATCTGCCAACCATAGCGGAGTATTTTTCATTCCTAGCATTGTTAACACACTATTAATTAACCCGTTCATCGGATCAAAAATTTTGACCCAAAGTTGGGCAATGGCTACAGACGACATTAGCATTGGTATAATGTAAATTTTGCGAAATATATTGGCCCCTTTGATTTTGCTAGCTAATACTAACGATACAATTAAATATCCAACTAGGCTGAGAACAGAAAATAGCGCCAGCAAGACGGAATGCCATGTACTTTTCCAAAACAGCTTGTCATGGATGAGCTTCTTATAGTTTTCCAATCCGATGAACTTCATTTGGCCTACTCCATCCCAATCCATTAAACCATAATAACCTGTTAATACAATTGGGATATAGATGAGGAACAGTACGAGAAAAAGAGCAGGGAGTACATACAGAGCAATAACGATTTTATTTGACATAACATTTTTCATGTGGCTAATAGCCCCCTTCTCGGTTACAAATTAGGGGGCATCTCTCGCACATCTATGCCCCCTAATCAAAGATTCAACTTTC
This sequence comes from Parageobacillus thermantarcticus, assembly GCF_900111865.1. Lineage (GTDB taxonomy): Bacteria > Bacillota > Bacilli > Bacillales > Anoxybacillaceae > Parageobacillus > Parageobacillus thermantarcticus. Next base: position 161,688 of record NZ_FOJS01000002.1, read on the forward strand.
TGCTTGTTTTTTGTGAACATCATTCGTCCATGAACCGTGATGTTCATCCTTGGGCGGCGAGCAAAAATTTGCTCACGGTTGTTTATTTTTTTTCGCTTCTTCAGCAAGAGCCTCATCATGCTGTTTCGCAAATTCTTCTGGAGTAATTTGCTTACCAAACAGAGCGGTGATCAAATCGTGGTGCAGCTCGGAAACGTTCGGGCTGGCTTGGGTATCAAACCAAGTCGTAATGTTTGTTGCATTGTTAATGTCATTTAATACATCTAGGTACATTTTCGGCACGTTTAAGCCTTCTGTATTGACTTTTGTAGCCGGAAGAATGCCTGCTTCTTCCACCGAACGTTTGCCCCACTCTTTCACAAGATAGGCAGCGAAATCTTTCGCTTGTTCTTTATGTTTCGAGTTTTCCGCGACAAACGCGCCTAATCCCGGACCGCCAACATAGCTGTTGATATCTGTTCCTTTTCCACCTTCATAAATCGGGAATTTAAAATAACCGACTTTCTCTTTAAATTCTTGCGGAACGTCAGGGCTTGTCGTAAAGTTCGGCAATTCCCACGTAGCCGTTAAGAACATCGCTGCTTTTTCGTTTAAGAAATAACCTTTCGCATCATCATTTGAAAATGCCGTATTCCCTTTCACAAAAAATCCCATATCAACAAGGTTTTGAATTTCTTTCGCTGCTTTCACAATCGCCGGATCAGACATTTTTACTTTTCCTTTAATGACATCGGTCAAAATCGTCGGACCGCCAATTCGATCTGCAAGATACATGAACCACATCGAGGCTGGCCACCCATCTTTCGATCCGACCGTTGCCGGGATGACACCATTTTTAATCAACGTTTTCCCTATCTTTTTCAAATCCTCAAATGTTTTTGGTACTTCGAGATTATACTTTTTAAAAATTTCTTTGTTGTAAAAGATGTACGTAATGTTCATTTCCATTGGCAATGCATACGATTTGCCATTAAACGAATACGATTCGACCGTACCAGGTACAAACTGGTCTTTAAACTCTTTTTCAATAATGTCATCTAACGGAGCGAACTGTCCTCCAGTCGCATATGGCTCGGCAAAACCGTTGGACCAAGTTAACCCAACATCTGGCAATTCATTCGAAGCAGCCAACACTTTTAATTTATCGCGATATTGATCAGGGTTTAGTACCTCCACATCAATTACAACATTTGGATTTTTAGCTTCATAGTCTTTAATAATTTCGTCTACAAGACTGTAGTAAGCGGTCGAGCTTCCTTTTGGCCAATCGTGCATAAACTTCAAATGGATTTTCCCATCTCCCGATTTGCCTTCGCTGGCCGATTTGTCGGACGAAGAACAACCAGACAATGCCAAACCAATCACAAGAGTTAATAAGACCAAATATGATAGCGCTTTCTTTTTCACTATCTTTACCCCCTTTTTAATCCTATATTGGTCAATTTGGTTACGAATACAGTCTATCATTAGAGTGGAGGGAAAAAAAGGTAACAACCATCAGGAAAAATACCAGTATTTTTAGATAATTGAAAACTCTTTAGTTTGTCGTTTTCGATAGCTGTTCGGCGTCTCCCCTTCCATTTCTTTAAACAGCTGAATAAAATATTTCGTTGTTTTGTATCCACATGCTTCGGCAATTTCCGATACGGTCATCTTCGTTGTAATTAATAATTCTTTCGCTCTTTGCATTCTTCTTCTTGTGAGATATTCGCTGAATGTCAGTTTTACCTGTTCTTTAAACAGCGTGCTAAAATAACTTGGGTTCAAATGAATATGGTCTGCTACATCTTTTAACGATATCTCTTCCTTTAAATGCTGGTCAATAAACTGAATAGCTTCGCGAATCGGTTCACGAGTTGGATAATATTGATCAAGAGCGTTTATTAGCTTATCATCGACCACTTTTTCGATTACTTTTTCCCTCTCTTTCTTATTGGAAACTTGTACGGCTTTTTCCACCGTTTCAATGAGTTCACTTTTTTTAACGGGCTTTAGCAAATAATTCAATACTCCAAGACCGATCGCTTTTTGTGCATAATCAAAATCAGGATAGGCTGAAATGATAATCACAACCGGGGAAACATCTTCTTTCATCTTTTCTAACACTTCAAGACCGGTGATTTCCGGCATTCGAATATCGGTCAATAATACATGCACCTTTTCATGTTGTAAAATCGTTAACGCCTCTTTGCCGTTGGAAGCCGTTATAATTCGATGTTGTCCAGAAGCCCACTTTTCTAGCAACCTTTTAATTCCTTCCCTCGCTCTTGGCTCATCATCCACGATCAAAATCGTTTTGTTATACATTATTGTTCACCTCCGTCAACTGGAATTTTAATGATTACTCTCGTTCCTTTGTTTTTATAGCTGCAAATCGTAATACTATCGCTCATTTCTCCCTTATAATAAAGTTGAAGACGTTTTTTCACATTGTATAGAGCCATTCCTTTTCCTTTTTTCGAAATAATATCACCGGTATCCATAGCCATTTTGACCGCCCGCAGCTGTTCCTCGTCCATCCCGACCCCGTCATCTTCTACAATGATTTGAAGGTAATGATCCGAAATCGGCTCGACCGCTACAGTAATGGTGCAAGAAGCTAATTGATTTTCCGAGCCATGTACGACTGCATTCTCTACTAATGGTTGAATTAAAAGCTTAGGGATTTTTACATTCTCTAGCGCTTGTGGCAACCGCAAGCGCCATTTGATCCGCTCGCCAAACCGAAATTTGATAATTTCCATATAATTTTCAATATGACAAAACTCCTCTCTCAATGTGACCCAGTCGTCATTCGAATTTCTGCTAATCGTGTAGCGAAATAAGTTCGACATGGATACGACGACGTCCGCTAAGTCTTCTTCCCCCGCTTCCTCCAATGACCAGCGTAACGATTCCAACGTATTGTATAAGAAATGAGGATTGATTTGTGCTTGCAACGCTTTTAACTCGCTTTGGCTGCGAATAATTTCTTTTTGGTACACCATTTTTATAAGATGGTTCGTTTCCCTAACCAATTGGTTATAAGTACTGTTCAGTTCATTGATTTCATTGACGGTGACAACTTTTGGATTAATGGCTAATAATCCTTCATTGGCAAGTCGCATCGTCTTGGTCAAATTGATAATCGGCCTCGTAATGATATTCGAAAGGAATAAAGAACACAAAAAGTAAATCAAAAGGCCAATCATGCCAGCTAAAATGATCCCGAGACGAATGCTGTTCATTCCTTTTGTGAGAGCGCTAACAGGAGTTAATATAAAAACGGTAAATCCTTTATTGGAAGATTTCTTCGTCACCATATATTCAGTCTGATTGATCATGGTGGTCGATTGATTCTTTAAGGAAAGAACATCTATAGGTTTAGGAAAGTTAGAAAAAATCGGCTTCAATTCGCTATCTAACACAAATAAATATTGCTGCGTATTCACCTCGGTAATGGAAAAGTACGTTTTATTAATCCGGACCAATAAATACCCTGCATTGTCAAAATTATGCTCCATCAAGACGATCCTTCTGATCGCTAAATAAAAGCTATCGTTTTTTGGATCTTCCCCTATCCAAACGAGCCTGCCTTTCGCTCTGTCGGCCTCATAAATCCATTTTACGTTGACACGCTGGAACATCTTGCTCGAATCGTTTAGCGGAAACACTTGCTTCAAATCTTCCGTATATAATTCTACTGAATAAATCCCTTCGGAGTTCGCTTGAATATTATTCACCACACTTTTCAACCTTTGCAATTCCCGAAACGTCACCTTCTCCCCTACATGCATTCGTTCAAATAATCTTTGAACTTCACGGTTCGTCATAATAAACTTTGTTGCTGTATTCAATTGCTCGAATAACGAATCAATTCGCCCGCTTGCCTCGGCCGCTGTCTGTCTAATTTGAGCTTCGGCATTATTTTTAATCAGCAACGATACTTGCCTAAGCGTAATCATACTGACAATGGACAAGACAATAACCATAACAAATAAGAAGATTACTAATATTTGATTGCGCAATGTATTCCATTTTTTTATATAGCTGAGCATCGCGTTACATACCTTTCTGAATAATTGTTTGAAAATCTGATCGAAACAATATTCTTTTTTGACGATATTATCATACATCCCCTTTCTTGATATATAGTATAATCATTTTTTTATTGTTTGTATATAATACAAACAAAGATGATCGAGTCAAGACTTTGTGGGAACTTTTTTGGTTCGCTGAAAACAGGTGTAAGTCATAGGTTAGCGAACCATTTTTTTGAATTTCGTGCGTAAGCGCTTTCGGACTCTCATCCCTTGCCATGACAGACGAATATGTATACCTTTTTTACCCTCCCTTGAGTTCAGACAGGGCATGATAGATCGGTGTCCCGGACGATTGCTGTAAATATGGCACGTTATTCCGCGTGATCTCCGGCCAAAGACGGCGGACATGTTGTTTCGCCTTGTTCACGATCGTCTGTTTGGTAGATGCCGTCGACACCGTTTCCTCTGCCGGATGCGACAGTTCTTCTCCTAAATGACGTCCGAAAAGACGAATCCCATCCATCCGGGCAATCATTGCCTTGAAAAACGCCCCGAGTCCCTTGTCTGTCCAACTGCGGCGGTATTTCACCCGATAACGCCAGCTGGCTCATCACCGGATACCCGACCATCTAGGCAAGCGTACGAGCCGCTTTGCGATAAGAAGAGCACGCCACCGCCAATCCCACCGCCGTTTCTTCTAGACAAGGGCTGATTGACTGTGATCCATCAAACGCTAGAAAAGAGTCAAACAAAAACGTGTAACGGTTTTGTTCTCGGTCTAGATAGTAGTTGCGTTCGATGGCGATTTCGCCAAAAAGAGTTTGAAGCGTGGTGCGCCGTTTGTCCCGATTCTCTGCCAATTGCCGGTCGATGTCCTCCAACAGAGCCTTAAACAACTCGGTGAAGGAGTTTTGCAAGGCTCGAAACAAATCAAGTTCGATCTCTTTCCATGCCAACGAATTTGTCGCAAGATGTTGTTGAATCTTCATGGACTCTCTCCTCCTGTTTGGGTGTTTTGGTCAATCATTATCATAATAGGGAGAGAGTCCTTTTTCATGTTTTGGACTTCGGATCCTACCGCGGCTTCGCTTGGTGGCCCCGATGAGAGAGATTGCGAACATATGTCCCCAACCCCTCATCAGGGAATTCTAGGAATTTCTCCCACAAAAATTTTACTCACACTTTTGGTGATGAATCTACTTTCTTAAAAAATAGAACCGTCCATCGCTTGACATAGCAATGCGCCGGCACGATGCGTGCTGGCGCATATAGAATGAATGTTAATTTCGAAATGCTTTCAACTTTTTCGTGATCTCTTTTAAACAACCGTAGATAACATTTGATAGCATGAGCTTTTTAATCATATGTTATGAATCCATTTATCTGCTCTATCGTTTCCCAGACCTCCTCCACCAACAACCTTACAATCTCCCCCGCCGGCATGTCTTTCGCCAAGCGGTATCCTTGCCCGGCCCATAATGACATCGCCTGCGGATCGTTTGCCTGAGCAGCCGCTTTGCGAAGCTGCTTGGTCATATGGTGAACGTGCGGGTATGCCGCAGGGGCCAGCTTATCATATTCGAGCATGAAGCGGTTCACCAATCCGCGGGCAGGGCGCCCTGTAAACGCGCGGGTGACAGCGGTAGATTGAAAATTCGGATCGACTAATGCGTTTTTATGAAGCGGATTGGCCCCGCTTTCCGGGCAGCGCAAAAACGCCGTGCCTAACTGAGCGGCGCACGCCCCCGCGGCAAGCACCGCGGCGATATCTCGCCCGCTCATAATTCCTCCGGCGGCAATCAACGGAATATCGACCGCTTCGCGAATTTGTTGCAATAAAACAAGCAAGCTGGCGTTTTCATGGGAAGCGGCGTTATTGCGAAATGACGCTCGATGTCCCCCCGCCTCCGGCCCTTGCACACATAATGCGTTCGCCCCCGCCTGTTTGGCGATCAACGCTTCTTCCGTTGATGTCACAGTCACAATGACAAATGAACCGTTGTCTTTCAATTTTGCGATGATGTCAGGCGAAGGACAGCCAAACGTAAAGCTTACTACTGGAACTTTTTCTTCATACAAAACAGCGAGCTTTGCTTCCCAATCATCATCATCCCATTTCGCCTCCCCAAGCTGCACGCCGAATCGTTCCGCTTCTTTCTCCAACACTTGCCGATAACGAAGCAGCGCTTTCTCGTCTACGTCTTCTTCGCTTGGGACAAAAACGTTAACGCCAAACAGCTTATCAGTCAGCTCCCGAACCGCGGCAATTTCTTTGCGCATTTCTTCCGCTTTTTTATAACCGCCTGCCAAAAAACCAAGCCCTCCTGCATTCGATACAGCCGCAGCCAGCGCTGGAGTGGAAACACCTCCAGCCATCGGCGCTTGAATAATTGGAACAGAAATGGTATTGAGCACTTTCCTCACCTTTCTCCATAAAGTGATTCATATAAAATCTTCCAAAAATGCACGCAAAATTCCTGCAAAAAAAATAATTAAATTTCGTTAGGTCCAAGACAATAAACCAAGTCCTAAACTCCCAAGCTTATGTTCCCGGAAAATAAAACCACTTTGTGCCGTTTCTTTTTCCATCATCCCTAGCTTCATCGATTCAGTTCCGGAAGCTATATAAAAAAAGCGGCAGTTTTCCAGTGATCCATGCTTAATAGACTTCATCCGTTTCCACACCATGTATGCTGATAAATTGTTTTTGCGGCCATATTTTTGAAAAATCAGTGCCAGTTCCGGAAACATAATGAAAACGAATAATCGTCGTTTATAATATAAACAAGAAGCGAAAACAAAAGAGGGAGGATGTTATTTGTGAGCCTGCCGAAAAAAAATTTTATCTCTCTCGAAGAATTTTACAAAATGAGAGAAAATACAGAGAGGATATTAGAATATGTGGACGGTGTCGTTTTTCTATCGCCATCTCCTTCTACGAGACATCAACGAGTTTCCGGAAGGCTTCACGCCAAATTATTCAATTTTTTAGAAGGAAAAGATTGCGAAGTGTTCCACGCGCCTTTTGACATCGAACTAAAAAACGATAAAATGGAAGGAACGAAAATAGTGGTTCCTGATTTATCGGTAATATGCGATAAAAACGGATTGCTGGAAAATAAATTTGTCGGAGTGCCAACACTCATTGTCGAAATATTAAGCCCTTCTAATCAATCGCACGATCTCGTTTTTAAACTGAACTTATATATGCAATATGGCGTAAATGAATACTGGATCGTCAATCCAATGTTAAACATCGTGCAAATTTATTCCCTAAACGATGAAGGGCAATATCAACAGCTGGACGCGCTGAAGGAAAAAGGAATCGCTCGATCTGAAGTGCTAAAGGGATTTCACATCAACTTAGAAGATCTTTTCAAATGAAAAACCGACCTTAACATCTGGCCGGTTTTTTTGTGCTACTATCCGCTTTAAAAGATGAAATCCTAGGTTTTGTGTAAAAAGAAACGGCAAAAAGCTGTTTAATTTTCCTAATGTCTAAATTCGCTGGACCAAGAGCGAAATTTTACACAATAATCAGGACTTGACCCTTTAAAAACTCCTGTTTTTTAGATGGTGAACTAATCTAATGCTTCGATCATGCATATCACCGCTTTTTGCAAGTCTTCTTGCGACCAGCTTGGGAGAGTTGGTTTCTGAATGGCTAATTCGTGCGAAGCAGGAAGATGAACAAACCCAGCTTTTACAGGCATGTTTTCGCTCTGCACTTTATGCAAAACGGAATACATCACATTGTTGCATAAATAGGTTCCCGCTGTATTGGAAATTTGCGCAGGGTATCCTTTTTCATTTAAAACATTGACAAAACGGCGGATCGGCAATGTCGAAAAATAGGCTGCTGGTCCATCCTCGACAATCCGCTCGTCTTGCGCCTGCATCCCCCGATTATCAGGACCCCCGTCTTTACAATTAATAGCAATTCGTTCTGGAGTAATTTTTGTACGCCCTGCCGCGAGCCCAAGGGAAATCACTACATCTGGTTGGATCTGTTCCAAGTATTCCAAGCATTTTGCCGCAGATTCCGCAAAGTCAACCGGAAGAATACGCCCATAAACTTGATAATCTCCAATGATTTTTTCATCGAGATTTTTGGCAATTCGTTCCGTCGGATTAATAGGAAATTCTAAAAACGGAACAAAACCTGTCAATAAAAGTTTTTTCATTTTCTCCTTTGCCTCCTGAAATTCTTTTTATTTAATAGTAGAAAAATAAATAAGTCAAAGACATGCATATAGAACCTGTGCCAATGCCTAGCAGAATTTTTTTGGCATTACTAAGCGTTCGGCTTCTCCATTCTTTCAGCCACGCATCATTAGCCAGCCTTTCTTCTTCACGAATTAACATTTTTGGTTTAGGCACAATCAACTGATACATTTGCCGAAATCCTTTGAAGAAAAAATGGAAGAACCCTGTTTGGTAAACAAAAATGCATGCCCCAACCGCCAATATAGTGAGTCCATATAAAAAACATTGATTAATGAAAGTAAGCGTATTCACCCCATATATCATTTTCGTCAGCAGCAAAACAACGGCAGTGCAAAAAATGGCGCTGAAATACAGCAGCATATTACTATCTCCCCTTTATGAGGTGAAAGGGAAGAATTATCTTCCAAGAAAATAATTCTTCCCTTTTTCATCAATTATTCAGCGATTTTTTTCGCCCAGCGTACATCCGGATAACGGTTGACAGGATACACAATGCCTTTGAATTTCGGCGACGTCAAGTAGTTTTGCGAGTAGAAATAAACAGGGATAAATGGCATATCTGTCATCAAGACTTTTTCTGCTTCATGGAGAAGTTCATAGCGTTTTTTATCATCTTGCTCTACTTTCGCCTGAGCCATCAAATCATCAAATTGTTTGTTTACCCAGTTAGTGCGATTGTTCGGGCTATCGCCTAAGTAGAAGTCTAAAATAACAGTTGGATCGACAAAAATTCCTACCCAACCCATACGCGCCAGTTGGAAATTCGACTGATCCGTTGTTTCCAAATATGTTTTCCATTCTTGGTTGGCCAGCTTAATTTTCACGCCAAGATTTCTTTTTAGCATTTCTTGAACTGCTTCAGCAATTTTTTTATGGTTTTCGGCCGTATTATAAATTAAAGTAACTTCTGGAAGCTTGCTCCAACCTTCTTCTTTCATTCCTTCTTGCAATAATTTTTTCGCTTCTTTAACATTTTCTTCAAAGTACGCGCCGCCTACTTCGCGGAAATCACCATCTGGAGTGTTCGCCCCATATGGAACAAACGCATACGCTGGCTTTTCTCCTGATTTCGTGATGTTTTCTACAATTGCTTTGCGATCGATGGCCATGGCAAATGCACGGCGGATTTTTGCGTTATTGAACGGCTCTTTATCTACGTTAAACATGAACATATAAGTTCCAAAGTACGGAACGACTTTGTATTCTTTATTATTTTTTTCTTGTTCAATCGCATCTGTAGGCAATGTTGCAATTAAATCGAGCTCTCCTGTTTTGTACATTTGATAATATGTCGTCGCATCATTGACCATCTTCCATGTTACTTTTTCCATATTGATCGTGTCTTTGTTCCAGTAGTGTTGGTTCTTTTCAATCACTACTTCGCTGTTATGTTTCCACTCAGTCAATCGGTAAGCTCCGTTGCTTACATATCCTTTTGCTTCGGCAGCCCATTTTGGATTCGATTCGACGAGCGATTTTTTCACTGGATAAAACGTCCACATCGTTAATAGCTTGTCAAAATAGCCTAACGGCGACTTAAGCTCCACTTGCAATGTTTTATCATCTAATGCTTTAACCCCTACCTGATCGGCGCTTCCTTTTCCTTTGTTATATTCTTCGGCTCCTTTAATGTAGTACATGTAAAAAGCAAATGGGCTTCCTGTCTTCGGATCGAGCACGCGTTTCCAAGCATATTCAAAATCTTGGGCTGTCACCGGATCGCCATCAGACCATTTTGCATCATCGCGAATCGTAAACGTATAAGTTTTTCCATCTTCAGATACTTTTACATCACTTGCGGCTCCTAATACAGGTTCCCCTTTTTGATTTTTCGTGTACAGTCCTTCAAACAAGTGATCAATCACCCATCCTGATGTTGTATCCGATGCGATAGCAGGGTCTAAGCTTGGAGGTTCGCTCATCGCGTTTAACGTAATTTCTTGCTTAATATTTTTGGCTGCCCCGTCTTCGGCATTTTCCTTGCTTCCGCAGCCAGTCAACACGGCGGAAACTAATAATAGTAATGCGAATATACTTGCAAAAGCTTTTTTCATGTTTTTATCCCCCTTTGAATGGTTTATTGATTATACAAATGGCAAGCTGTCCAATGGTTTTTCTTTACTTCTTTCCAAGCTGGCTCCACTTTGGAACAAATGTCCGTTGCATATGGACATCTCGTGCGAAATCTACAGCCGCTTGGAGGATGAACAGGACTAGGTGGATCTCCTGAAAGAACGATTCTTTCCCTTTTCCTAGCCAGTCTTGGATTTGGGATCGGAATTGCCGACAAAAGCGCTTGCGTATAAGGATGCAACGGTTCTTCAAATAAATCGGAGCTTTCTGCAATTTCCATCATTTTTCCAAGATACATCACCCCTATCCGATCGCTAATATGTTTTACCATTCCAAGGTCATGCGCAATAAACAAATAAGTCAAGTCTTCTTCTTGTTTTAAATCATCAAGCAAGTTAACTACTTGCGCTTGAATCGAAACGTCTAAAGCGGAGATCGGCTCATCGGCGACGATAAATTTCGGTTTTACCGCCAATGCGCGCGCGATGCCGATCCGCTGTCTTTGTCCCCCGCTAAATTCGTGAGGGAATCGCTCTGCATGTTCAGGACGCAATCCTACTCTTTCAAGAAGGTGATACACTAATTCTTGTCTTTCTTTTCCTTTTGCTAAATGATGGGCATCAATCCCTTCCGCAATAATGTCGCCCACTCTCATTCGCGGATTTAATGATGCATGCGGGTCTTGGAAAATCATCTGCATTTCTCGATTCAATTTTCGCTGCGTCTGTCTGTCTAAATTCCCCAATTCATGGCCGTCGAAGCGAATCTTGCCCGAAGTGGCAGGATAAAGACCAACAATCGTTTTTCCTAATGTCGATTTTCCGCTTCCACTCTCGCCAACCAATCCGAACGTTTCTCCTCTGCGGATGGCGAAGGAAATACCGTCTACTGATTTCACGGTTTGATTAGGGCCGATTTTAAAATACTTTTTTACATTTTCTACTTGAAGAATCTCCTCAGACATCCATTACTCCCTCCCTTCTGCAATGAACGCTTCCACTTTGGGAGCTCTAGGGTCATTCAACCAGCAATTTGCTGTATGCCCATTAGAAATATGGAATGGTGTCGGGTTTTTTTCTACACAAATTTCCATCGCATATGGGCAACGCGGGGCAAATGGGCATCCTTTTGGCGGCGAAAAAAGATCCGGAGGGGAGCCCTCTATCGGCACTAGACGTTTCTTCTCTTTGTCATGCAAGTTTGGAATGGAGCGCAATAGCCCCCACGTATACGGATGTTTCGGATTTTCGAATATATCGAAAACGGTGCCCGTTTCCACCACGGTTCCGCCATACATGACGATGACCCGTTGCGCCATTTCAGCCACTACACCTAGGTCATGCGTAATTAAAATAATCGACATTCCCATCTTTTTTTGCAACTCTTTCATCAAATCAAGAATTTGCGCTTGAATCGTCACATCCAGCGCCGTTGTCGGCTCATCGGCAATGAGCAGTTTCGGATTACACGCTAAAGCAATGGCAATCACTACTCTCTGCCTCATTCCCCCGCTAAATTCATGGGGATATTGATGATACCTTTCTTCCGCATTAGGGATTCCTACTAGACGCAACAATTCAATCGCCTTTTGCTTCGCTTCCGCTTTCGACAGTTTTTGATGTTTCCGTATCCCTTCTGCAATCTGTTTTCCGATTTTCATTGTCGGATTTAATGATGTCATCGGGTCTTGGAAAACCATTCCTATTTCTGAACCTTTTAATTTTCGCATTTCCTTTTTCGACAAATGCAAAATCTCTTTTCCGTTAAAGCGAACGTTTCCATCCTTAATGTTTTTCGCGGGAATTAATCCCATAATCGTTTGAACGGTTACCGTCTTGCCGCTTCCGCTTTCCCCGACAATAGCGACAACTTCCCCTTGATCGACATAAAACGAAACATCGCGAACCGCCTGAACTTCGCCGCCATATGTTGGGAATGTCACTTTTAGATGCTCTACTTCTAACAAATGGCTCATGGAGACAATCACCTCCTATTTTCTAGTTCTTGGATCTAACGCATCTTGTAATCCGTCCCCAAATACGTTAAAGGCAAACATCGTCAAAGCGATCATAAATCCTGGGAAAAATAACCTCCACCATTGACCGTTTAAAATAACGCCTAAAGCGTCATTTGCCATCGTTCCCCAGCTTGCAAACGGAGCTTGTACACCTAATCCTAAAAAACTTAAAAACGATTCAGCAAAGATGGCTTGGGGAATCGTAAAGGTTAAATTGACAATAATAATTCCTAATGCATTAGGCAACAAATGGCGGAAAATGATTTTCGCATGTGACGTTCCCAATTTTTGTGCTGCCATCACATACTCTTGCTGCTTTAGCTGGAGGATTTGGCCTCTAATAATTCGGGCCATTCCTACCCATCCTGTAATCGAAAGTGCAATAATGATCGTCCATAATCCCGGTTCCATAATGACCATGAGCAAAATCACAACTAATAGATACGGAATGCCGTACAGTATTTCCACAATCCTCATTAAAATATTGTCAATGCGATCCCCAAGTTTTCCTCGTCCTGCCATATATCCTGATATTCCGCCCACAAGAACTCCTATCACTAAATCGATCAACGCAGCGACGAGCCCGACGGTCAGCGATATACGCGCCCCATACCAAGTACGCGACCACATATCCCTTCCTAAATCATCTGTTCCGAACCAATGCTTGCTAGAAGGAGGTTGGCTGCCATTCGCCAAATTCTGATCAGAATAGCTGTATGGAACTAGATGGGGACCGACAATCGCCATAATGACAATCGCTAATAAAAGAATCGCTCCCAGCATCGCCATTTTATTTTTTACAATGTTGATAAGGACCTGTTTCCCAAAGCTGAGACTTGGTCTTTCAATGACGTCAGACGCAAGCCTGCTGCGATCAATGGGGCGAAATAAAGCATCTTCTTTTTGTGAAATCATGCTTAGTCCCCCTTATTACTCGTTAACTTAATTCTCGGATCAATCAAACGGTAAGAAATGTCGACAAGAAACAACGTAATGACTAGAATCGTGCTAAAAAACACAGTCGTTCCTAAAATAACGGGATAGTCACGGTTAAAAATGCTGTCGACAAAATATTTTCCAAGCCCTGGTATAGCAAAAATTTTCTCGATCACAAAGGTGCCTGTAATTAAAACCGCAAATAATGGACCAATAAATGTAATGACTGGCAAAATCGCATTTCGGATACCATGCTTAATAACAATGGTTGCAGGAGACAGTCCTTTTGCTTCCGCCGTTTTGATATAATTTTGCTGCATTACTTCCAGCATGCTAGAACGCATAAAACGGGCGATGACCGCCATTGGGGTAGTGGCTAAAGCGATCGATGGCAAAATCGAATGAGCCCATGTTCCCCAAGATGCTACAGGTAATAATTTCCATTCAACTGCAAAATATTTGATTAGCAAAGGCGCTAAAATAAAACTAGGAACGGAAATACCGATAATCGCCAAAAACATGGCTAGTCGATCAAGCAATCTATTGTGATTTAACGCGGCGATAATGCCTAACAATATTCCAAACAGAAGCGCAATCACCAACGATTGCAATCCGAGAACGGCAGAAACAGGGAACCCATCAGCAATCAATGTATTGACATCTCTTGTTTCCGATTGAATCGATGGCCCTAAATCAAAGGTTAATAAGTTTTTCATATATAGCACATATTGGACAGGCAACGGTTTATCCAAGTTATATTTCGCTCGAATATTTTGCAATACTTCCTCCGGCAATACGTTGGCATCTGAAGCAAACGGATCGCCAGGAATAGATTTCATGATAATAAATGTCAACGTAGCAATGAGCCAAATCGTAACAATCATTGTCAACAAGCGCTTGACAATGTACATGCCCATCCCTCCTTCTTTGAGTGTTTCACGGATCATTAAGCATTCACATGGCCTAATACTCCATTCGTCGCCGTCATCGCAATGATGACACATCCCCACATATGCTTATAAGCGGTGACAATATCATCACACGTAAATGTAATGGTCCGAGGCCCTATTAATTTAACCGTTGGAAGTGTTGTCGTCATCGTTGCTTGGTTTGGCCCTTTAAATTCAATTTGGAATGTGACAGGCCCTTCGATTTTCAACGGCGGACATTGCTTTGCTTTTTGTACGGCCTTTTTTGCTTTTTCCTTAATCAACTCATGTGCTTTGACAGGATGGAGCAATTCTGCCGCAAAACGATCAATCCCGCGTTTTACTACCGCCGCTTCGACATGTGGCAACGTTTTGCGGACTTCATTGACATACGCATCGTCTCCTGAAATAAAAATGGCAGGAACGTCGTAATAACCAGCTACGAACGCATTCATCTCCGTTTCGCCCACAACGCGGCCGTTGATCTTTATTTCGTTCACACAAATTCCCGCTAAACTGTGGCTGATGACCGTTCTTTCCGAACCATTCTCACGCCCATGGTGGCCGACAAACATAATGCCGTCAAAACTGTCGTCAAGACCTTCAAGCTGGCACATGACTCGATTGCTCCCGGAAATAAGCCGGGCTCGTGGATCCAACTCTTCAATGAGAATGTTAGACATGTTTCCATGCCCATCGGCAACTACCACTTCCGTTGCTCCTCCAAGAAACGCTCCCTCAATGGCTGCATTCACGTCTTGCGTCATAAGCTTACGGAACCGCTGGTACTCGCTATTTGTTTTTAGCTGCTGGTTAGTCGCAACTCCTGAAATTCCTTCCATATCCGCTGAGATAAAAATTTTCATAGTATTCACACCTCTTTACTTAATATTTAATTAAAAAGTTGGATGCCCATTAAACGTTAGAACAAGCGTTTACTATCGTTGTTTTCCAATCTCTTCAATCAATGACTTTCGTGAGAGAATGACCATGTCTAACACGATATTAAATGTAATCAAACGTATTTTTATACACCTCTAGTTGTATAATGGTATTCATTTCAATAATTCCTTGAATGTTATTTAGCGTCTTTACTACATCTGTAATTTCATCTTGACTCGGAACCGCGATTTGGATTAAAAGCTGATAACATCCAGAGGTTAACGTAATATAGCGGACCTCTTTCATTTCTTTTAATCGATCAATGACATCGGACAATTTTTGCGGCTCCACTTTTAATTGAATGATGGCTCCTGCTCGAATTCCTAATGCAATCGGGTTGACTACTCCGACTACTTCGAGAATGCCATGATCAATAAGATTTTTATATCTTGTGCGGACTGTTTTTTCTGTGACATTCAATTTGTTAGCAATTTCCGTAAACGACATTCTTCCATCATTAGAGAGTAACTTAATAATCTGTCTATCTAGCTCGTCGATATCGTACTTCATAATTACCCCTTTTCTATACTATTTTTTTATTTTTGTATTTTAAAAAGTTATTAAAATTGAACTTAACTACCGATTTACAATACAAAAAATATAATTTATTATCTTAATTAGGACTGTTTGATTTTTTATTATAATTACAATTATTTAAAAATTCAATAGCATTTTTTATACTTATTAGAAAAAAATTTTTTTATAGAAAAAATTTTTTTATAAAAGGAGAGATTATCGATGATGATTGTTATTCATGGCGGAACATTGTTAGTAGGGAACGGGCAAAAAATCGAAAATGCTTCCATTGTAATAGAAGATGGGAAAATTAAGGGAGTCACAACAAAACTACAAGATCCGTCTCTGTTTGATCATGCTGAGACTATTGATGCATCTGGAAAATTTATTACACCTGGATTGATTGACGTTCATACCCATCTTGGCATCCATGAAGAAGGCATTGGAAAAGAAGGACATGACTTTAATGAAATCAGCTCTCCAGCTACTCCCCACGTTAGAGCGATTGATGGAATTAATCCAAGAGATAAAGGATTTGATGATGCAAGAAGAGCGGGAGTAACCACTGTGCAAGTGATGCCGGGAAGCGCTAACGTCATTGGCGGAGAAATGGTGGTGATCAAAACGGCAGGGCAAACCGTTGATGAAATGGTTGTGAGAAATCCATCAGGAATGAAAGCCGCTTTTGGAGAAAATCCAAAACGAGTCTATGGAGACAAAGGAAAACTCCCAACAACAAGAATGGGAATTGCCGCGCTGTTTCGCGAGCAGTTTATTCAAGCACAAACGTATCTGCAAAAAATAGAGAGTGGAAAAGAAGTCGATCGTGACCTAAAAATGGAAAATCTAGCAAAAGTATTAAAAAAGGAAATACCGCTGCGCGTTCATGCACACCGTGCGGATGACATTATGACCGTGATTCGTCTGGCGAAGGAATTTGGATTTGATTATACGATTGAGCATTGCACTGAAGGACATCATATTGCCAATTATATTGCCGAAAGCAAAATACGGGTATCTGTCGGTCCAACCATGTCTACCCGTTCAAAAGTCGAGCTTGCCGATAAAAGTTGGCATACACTGCTTGCTTTACGTGACGCCGGAGTGTCTTTTTCGATTACCACTGACCACCCTGTTGTCGGTATTGAACATTTAATGACGAGCGCGATTCTCGCGGTCAAACATGGATTAGAAGAGTCTCTTGCCCTTCAGGCGATTACATTAAATGCCGCAAAGCATCTAGGTATAGAAGATCGTGTCGGCTCGGTGGAAGTCGGGAAAGATGCGGACATTGTCATTTGGAGCGGCGATCCATTCGATTTGCGGCAAAATGTAGAAATGACCATGATTAATGGCCGCATTGTGTTTCAAAAAGATTAATTCCATACCTAATGAGGAAATGGTGGATATCCAACATCTTTGGTGCAATATCTTTGTATGCGTTGAAGAAAAAAAGGAGTAACCAGATCCACGGTGCTTAAGGGATTTCAAATCGATTTAGAAGGTCTTTTCCGTAAAAAATTGACCGATTCTGCTCTAGTCTTATTTTCCACCGAAAACGGCTCTGGCCTAAAAAATTTTCTTAGGCGAGAGCCGTTTGGCATTTTCGTTTATTTTCCCTGAAACTTCGGCTTCCGTTTTTCTAAAAAGGCGCGCACTCCTTCGCGATGATCTTCCGTTTGTCGCATTTTTTGCTGTGCCTCTGTTTCGAGCTGAAGCACCTTTAACAATTCATCTTTTGTCAAATTGACGTACAACTTCTTTGTCGCGATCATCGCCTGCAGCGGTTTTGCTTGCCATTCAGCGACTTTTTCCTCAGCTTTAGCTTCATCGTCAACAACTATGTCGACAATGCCGAGTTCGTATGCTTCTTCAGCGTTCATCAGTTTTCCTTCCCAAATGATATGCTTCGCCTTGACTTGCCCGACTCGCTTCGCCAAAAGAAAATGTCCGCCTCCATCTGGAATCAGTCCGATGCCGATAAAGTTCATCGCCAGTCGCGCCGCTTTTGTCGCAATAACGTAGTCGCTAGCTAGCGCAAAACTTAGTCCCAATCCCGCCGCTGGTCCATGGACGACAGAAACGACGATTTTTGGCATGCTGTATAACGTCATAATCACTTCTTGAATGGTGTTCATGATCTCAGGAAATTTTTCTGGATCGTCTACACTTAACATCGTTTTAATATCGCCTCCGGCGGAAAATCCTCTTCCTTTTCCGCGAATGAGAACGATCAGTGCATCGCTTTGTTCAATTTGCCGCAGCGCTTCGAGCAACTCCTTTAACATTTGTTCATTCATCGCGTTTAACGAATCCGGGCGGCTCAGCTCCAATACCGCCACATTACCTGAAAACGAAAGAACGACAGTTTCCATGTCCATCCCCCTTGTTTGGCCATTATTCTTTTATTCATTTCCCCATATACCCGCCAAATTCCTGTTTTTTGATGAAAAAACACATGCATCAAATTCCTATGTTGCAACGCTTGATGTAGAACCGATTCCCCACATCTCTCAAAAAAAGGGGACTGGCCACTTCGCCAGTCCTTTCAGCGTTTATTTGTTTTTATTAAAAATGACTAGTTTTAGTTCTGTCATCTCTTCAATCGCATAACGAAGCCCTTCGCGGCCAATTCCGCTTTCTTTCACGCCGCCGTATGGCATATGGTCAACACGGAATGTCGGGATGTCGTTAATGAGCACACCGCCGACATGCAATTTTTCCACTGCTTCCCAGGCGATATGCACGTTATCCGTATAAACACCTGCTTGCAATCCGTAGCGAGAGTCGTTGACGAGCTCAATCGCCTCTTCGATCGAACGAACGCGGTTAATAAGGACGAGCGGCGCGAACACTTCTTGGCACGATACTTTCATCGTTGGTGTTGCGTCTAAAATAACAGTTGGAAGCAGAATGTTTCCGTCCCGTTCGCCACCAAGCGCGACGGTTGCTCCGCCTTGTTTGGCCTCCTCGATCCATGCAAGCGCCCGATCGACGTCTTTTGGAGTAATCATTGCTGAGACATCCGTGTTTGGATCCAATGGATCGCCCACTTTCAATTGCTTCGCAGCGGCAATAAATTTTTCGACAAACTCCTCATACCGCTTTTCATGCACGTAAATGCGCTGAAGCGAAATACATACTTGACCTTGGAATGAAAACGCACCAAACACGCAGCGCGGAATAATGCGATCCACATCGACTTGTTCATCAACTATGACTGCGGAGTTGGAACCAAGTTCGAGCGTCACCCGCTTCAATCCCGCTTTGTTGCGGATGCCGATTCCAACTTCCGGACTGCCAGTAAAAGTGATCATGCTGATGCGCGGATCGGTGACAATTTTATCGCCTACTGTTCTGCCGCTTCCCGTTACGACGTTTAACGCCCCTTTTGGAAGTCCTGCTTTTTCAAACAGCTCGGCGATAAAGTAGGCGGAAAGCGGCGTTTGGCTGGCTGGCTTTAACACGACCGTATTGCCCGAGGCAAAGGCTGGACCGAGCTTATGTGCCACCAAGTTCATCGGGAAATTAAACGGTGTAATCGCACCAATGACCCCAATCGGTTCTCTGATGGTGAATGCGACGCGGTTTTCCCCGCCCGGCGCCGCATCGAGAGGAATCGTTTCTCCGTGAATTCGTTTTGCTTCTTCCGCGGCAAATTTATACGTTTGAACCGTCCGTGCTATTTCTCCTTTTGCCGTGGTGATTGGCTTTGCCGCTTCGAGCGCAATGATTCTCGCTGCTTCTTCCGTACGCTCTTGCAGCTGTGCAGCCACTTTTTCTAAAATCTCCGCACGCTTATGTGCTGGCATGCTAGCCATTTCTTTTCTCGCTTCATACGCTGCGGAAATTGCCTGTTCGACTTCCTCTTCCGTCGCTGCAGGAATTTCCGCTAACGCCTCGCCGGAGTATGGAGAGGTCAGCGTTGTATATGATTTCGCTTCGACCCACTCACCGTTAATGTACAATTTCTTTTTATCAACAGCTGTTTTCATCTCGTTCTCTTCCTTCCTTCATGTTTTTGCTCTGTGATCCTTTGCCAATTGCCGTGTAACCATTTCCACACACTTTAAACATTGCTTTAGTCATTCTCTCATCCCCCGATGTGAAGCGCTCCACCTCCTAAATATAATTATAGGAAAAAATATATTTATCTTCATCGCAGGCGCCCTCTCATCTATAAAAATTTTTGTTTTCGTTCGGACCAAACCCTAGTTTTAAAACATTGCAAAAGCGCATGTCACTAAAACATAGACTAAACTCCATCTGATTAGGTTTATGTAAAAATTGATTTTACTGACCCGTATATTATCGCGCTTCCCCTTTATTTGCCGGAATGTGACGGCTCGCCGGTGAGAGCGGTAGCGGTGGAATTGGATTCATGATATTAAACCCGCGAAAAAATGTTTTGTTCATTGGTGAAGGAAGTCTATGAACCTCTCATGGCTTTAGTGATGAGAGGTTCACATTTCAATTTGTTTTATTATCTTTGCAGGATTTCCGGCAACTACAACATGATCCGGTACATCTTTTGTAACTACAGCACCGGAAGCTATCACGACATTGTCGCCTATTTTCACGCCAGGGTTGATCACAGCTCTCCCGCCGATCCATACATTATTACCGATGCTCACCGGCATTCCGTATTCCAGCCCTGAATTTCTTTCCTGCGGATGTAACGGATGCATAGCTGTATATATGTGCACGCCAGGACCGATAAAGCAATTATCGCCGATCCTCACTTCACATACATCCAAAATGACACAATCAAAATTCATATAAAAGTTTTCACCGACGTGAATGTTATAGCCATAATCGCAACGAAAATTCGGTTCAATATGCAGATTGTTTCCCGTCGAACCAAACAGTTCTTTTAAAAGTTCCGTTCGTTTTTCGTATTCGTTTTCTAAAGTTTGGTTATATAAACGAGTTAGTCGTCTCGCGCGTTCCCGCTCTTTTACTAATTGGGGATCTGCCGGGTTGTACAGTTCGCCATTTAACATTTTCTCTTTTTCTGTTTTCATTGATATACCTCCATTTTCTACCACAGATCTAATTGCTGTCATCACTTCAAGTGCTTCTTGCCAGCGCCCATTGCTAATGACAAACAGATGACGCTGCAGTATATGTCCGCATCCATGCACAACGCCTCAAATGAATGGCATATGGCAAGTTAACACCGTTCATTCTCTATTCGGCGCTTCGCCTTTAAAATCCTGCACCGATTTCGCCTGCCGTCGTCTTAAAATCATGTCGTCTTAAACCGTGTTTTCGTTTCCATTATCAAACAGAACATATATTCCCGTGAAATGGTGTGTCGCCCTTATATATTGTATAGGAAAAAACACGTTCTTCTTTATCACTAGCGCCATCCTGCAAATATTTTGTCGCACTGGACCATTGTTTCACGCATTGCAATCACTCACATCAGGCCTCTATCAGAGACATGAAGAAACAAAGATACCTTATCTCCTGTATGATAAAATTAAGTACAAATTACAACAAGGAGTGTCAGGAGCATGAACATTATCCCTACCCATCATCTAGACCGCATAAAAGTACAACAATTTTTTATCAATCATTGGGAAAGCCCGCAAATGGTCGTTTCGACGGGAGTGTATGATTGCAGCGAGCTGGACGGTTTTGCCGCGGTCCAAGGCAGCGGAAAAATAGTGGGCCTCATTACTTATATGATCAACGTGGAAGAATGCGAGATCGTTTCGCTAGACAGTGTAATCGAAAACCAAGGAGTCGGCAGTGCTCTTTTGCAACAAGCGGAAGCATTCGCCGAGCAGCATGGATGTAGCACGGTCCGCTTAATCACGACGAACGATAATTTGCACGCTTTGCGCTTTTATCAAAAACGAGGCTACCAGATTGTCAAAGTCTTCCCAAATGCCGTAGAAAAAGCAAGACAAATTAAACCGAGCATTCCGCACGTTAGCCCAGATGGCATTCCGATCCGGGATGAGCTGTTGCTTGTCAAACAACTACTGTAAATAACGGATGAAAGTAGTGACGTTTCTAAATGTCTACCATCATCCTTCTTCTACACAAAAATTGATCTCGCCTATTTCGAAATGGAATATATATTTCATGATATTGCGATTTGCGAAAAACACCCGTTTATGTTTGTATTTTAGCCACGATAACAAAAACCATCCCCTTCTCTCCTTTGAAAGACGGGGATGGTGCATATGTTTAAAATAACAGTCCTTCTTCTATACCAATGTGATACACATAGTATAAACCATATACTATACTAACTAGCGAAACTACTTTTACAATGAACTGATAAATCGTTTGCTTCTGTTTCATCCAGATAAACGGCAGCCCTAGAAAAGTAGTAAATAACATCATGCCAATGATCGTTCCCATGCCAAATATAAGTATAAATAGCAGTGCCTGAAATCGATTATCAACGGTTGTTAACGTTAAAAGTACCATTCCGGCACTGCCAGCTAGTCCATGAACAATACCAATGAATGTCGACTTTAAATGAAGGTGGTTTATCTTCACTTCCTTTTTAGCAGGAATTGTATAAGTCGAGCGAAAACTTGCACCCCCTAAGATGACGATCATCACTCCAACGACTAGTTCCAGCCACATTGCTGTGGTTTCTGGTATTTGTTGTTCCATCCCTATCATAACCATGCCAATGACAAATAGGGTTACGGTATGGCCGATCCCCCAAAAAACCCCTGCGAGCGACGAAAGAGAAAGCTTATTTGTTCGGCTGGCAATGGTGGATACAGCAATGACATGATCCGGTTCGGTTGCATGTTTGATACCCAAGACAAATCCAAAAAGCAAAACCGGCAATATGGCACTCACCAGCACTCCATCTCCTTATCTTTTTTAGTACTTTCGCAGAAAAATAGGTTCCTCTTGAAAACATTCTTCGCGAATAAACTGATGAATCATTTGAAAAATCGTTTCAATCACATGCGTTTCGTGAGCTAAAACACGAACAATCAATCCCGGAATCATAGGGATAGACCACCCAAGGTGAGCAGAAACAGGAAAACGCGTTGCCAGCCATTCAAATTTTTGAAGAATATCCTTTGTAATAAAAGGACTAATCACAAAAAGAGAACCAAGATGAGTATATCCTTCCATCTGAAGAATTCCCGTAATCCCTTTGCCCGGTTCTAAATAGAGATGATCAAATAACATTAAATTGCCCTCATAATATATCTTTAATTTAGAGCGGATCCAATCGTAACGAAACAACTCACCGCTTTCTGACCACCCCGGTGTAATAATATCACCATAAATGAATGTAGAACTTTCTTTCATATAAACGGTCGTTTCTTGATAAAATTGTGCTTTTTCATAAGCAATGACTGGGTCGGGAAAAAATTCGAGCACGCTTTGATCATCCAGGTAAAATGACGTATATTGTTGTACTGGCGTATTGACTGTTTTATATATTTTCGTTGCCGATTGCGTGGTGGCAATCAGATGCGCTCCTTCTTGCAGCATTATTTCCGTCTTATATCGATCTCCGTCTACATACCCTCCTCCTACATGAATCAAGTAAATCGTCGGCTGAGAAGGATGAAGGTATATCGGCCGGGTCAACTTCAACGCTCCCTCATAATAGCAATCGGAAATAACGGTACGGCCGTTTTTCTTTACGGCCGTACACCGCAACAGACCTGACCAGCTCATTCTTCCAACCCTACCAACATTACTTGCTTGTGAATCCACTCCACTACTTCCGCTAATCCAATTTCTTCTTTTAAATTGGTAAAAATAACCGGTTTTGTTCCGCGCGCCGCTTTTGCATCCCGCTCCATCACTTCTAAACGTGCACCTACATAAGGGGCGAGGTCGATCTTATTAATAACTAACAAGTCGGATTTAATCATTCCTTGCCCGCCTTTGCGCGGAATTTTTTCCCCTTGCGCTACATCAATGACATAAATAGAGAAATCAACGAGCTCCGGACTGAATGTGGCGGCCAAATTGTCGCCGCCGCTTTCGATGAAAATAATCTCTACATCAGGATGGCGTGCTTTCAGCTCATCAATTGCCGCAAAATTCATCGAAGCATCCTCGCGAATGGCGGTGTGTGGACATCCCCCCGTTTCCACACCGATAATCCGATCTTCCGGCAGCACACTATGTTTTATTAAAAACTGCGCATCTTCTTTTGTATATATATCGTTCGTGACCACCGCTAGGCTGAATTTGCCGTACAACGCCCGAGTGAGCTTTTCGACAAGCATCGTCTTTCCCGCACCGACCGGTCCGCCGATTCCGATTCTTACTGGTTCCATCTCCATTTTCTCTCCTTTCGAAAAATTAAGACATAAATAAGCGAACGGAAAGTTGTTCATGCTGCATTTGCGCGATTTCCAATCCCGGCACTGCCGCTCCCAGATCCTCTTCTGTTAACGTATCGATCTTCTGCACCGCTTTGATCAAATGCGGCCGTATCGAAACGAGCAGCCGCTGCCCATCGGTCTGTCCGAGCGGAATAGCGCGAATCGCATTTTGCACAAGAGCTTGGACAGAAGTATATAAATACGATAAAACCGTCGTCTCTTTCAGAATTTCCAAATGATAACAAACGATCGCGAAAA
The DNA here is from genome assembly GCF_900111865.1 of Parageobacillus thermantarcticus. Lineage (GTDB taxonomy): Bacteria > Bacillota > Bacilli > Bacillales > Anoxybacillaceae > Parageobacillus > Parageobacillus thermantarcticus. Next base: position 185,941 of record NZ_FOJS01000002.1, read on the forward strand.
CAAGAGCAGGATGCATATATCCTTGTTTCTTTTCATCGTCATTCCATATGTCCAAAGGATAGATTGCTTTGCAAATTTTCCACATTCGTTCCCCGATCATCCGCGTTCCTTCTCTTGTTTCCTTTGCCAAACAAAGCGCAGCCAGCATTTCATTTAACCGCCATACATCTTCTTTTGATTTTTTCTCTAAAAAATCGTACGTTAACCGGCACGCCAAGCCGTCGGTATACGTCAGTTGCGTTTGAATATAAACAGAGAGCGCATCGCGAAACGTTTCAACGTTATTGATCTTTTCGTTGAAAATATATGTTTCAAATCCGAAGGAGTGGGAAAATGCTCCGGAAGGAAAGTTCGAATCACAGAGCTGCAATAAAGGCAACAGCTTATCCATCATGGCGATGGCCGATATAACGAAACGCTTGCTTTACTTTTCGTTTTTCCCGCTGGTACGGGATATGCAATTGTTTTAGCAGCTCTTCTACTAAGTAATCATATTGAACGAGCATTTCCTCCCCTTCGAACTGGGCGGGCAGATGGCGATTCCCAAGCTGGTGCGCAATTTCTCCCATTTGTTTCATTGATGTAGGCCGAATGACAAGCAAATCATCAGGCAGCACGCTCACAACAATCATATTTTTCTCATCCATCCATAAGATATCGCCATCCGTTAATTCCTTTGCGTCTTTTAAACGAATCCCTAATTCTCTTCCATGGTCGGTGACAACGCGCTGAATTCGTTTAACTAAATCATCGCTGCTTAAATATACCCGCTCTATATGCGGAGGCAATCGATCTAACATTGCAATATTTCCGACGATTTTTTCGACAATCATTTTTATCACCTCAAAATAAAAAATATCGTTGCGCCATTGGAACCACTTCGGCTGGTTCACACGTAATAAGGGTCCCATCGACTCTTACCTCGTACGTTTGTGGGTCGACATCAATCTTTGGCATCGCATTGTTATACACCATATCGTTTTTCGACAAGCTGCGAATGCGCTCTACCGGTCGAATGATTTTTTGTAAATTCAATTTCTGCGGGATTCCAAGTTCAAAAGCTGCTTTCGATACAAATGTAATCGAAGTGTTATATAAGGCTTTTCCATAGCTTGCGAACATCGGTCGATACATGGCCGGCTGCGGAGTTGGAATGCTGGCATTTGGGTCTCCCATGACGCTGTAGGCAATCATTCCCCCTTTCAAAACAAGTTCTGGTTTTACGCCGAAAAACGCAGGATGCCAAACAACTAAATCGGCCAATTTGCCCACTTCGATCGATCCGACGTACTTCGCAATCCCATGGGTAAGCGCCGGATTAATCGTATATTTGGCAATGTACCGCTTGACGCGAAAATTATCTCCATTTCTTCCTTTATCTTCTGGTAATTTTCCAAATTGCTTTTTCATCTTATCCGCCGTTTGCCATGTGCGCAAAACCACTTCCCCGACGCGGCCCATCGCCTGCGAATCGGAACTGATCATGCTAAAAGCACCTAAATCATGGAGAATATCTTCCGCCGCAATCGTTTCTTTGCGAATGCGAGAATCCGCAAAAGCAATATCTTCGGGAACAGACGGGTCTAAATGATGACAAACCATCAACATGTCTAAATGCTCATCTAACGTATTTTTCGTATAAGGCCGCGTTGGATTTGTAGAAGAAGGCAGTATATTTGGAAAACTCGCTACTTTAATAATATCAGGCGCATGCCCTCCTCCTGCTCCTTCCGTATGATAGGTGTGAATGACGCGACCGTTAATCGCCCGCAACGTATCTTCGACAAATCCTCCTTCATTCAATGTATCGGTATGAATGGCCACTTGCACATCATATTCGTCCGCAACTTGCAAACTCGCATCAATGGCTGCTGCGGTTGTCCCCCAATCTTCATGAAGCTTTAGGCCAATGGCTCCTGCGCGGATTTGCTCCGCTAACGGCTCTTTCGCCGATGCGTTGCCTTTTCCTAAAAATCCAAGATTCATCGGAAACGCTTCGGCCGCTTCTAGCATGCGATAGATGTTCCACTCTCCAGGAGTGCACGTCGTCGCATTTGTTCCCGTTGCCGGCCCGGTTCCTCCGCCGATCATCGTCGTAATCCCCGATGACAAGGCCGTTTCGATTTGTTGCGGACAAATAAAGTGAATATGAGCGTCAATTCCTCCTGCAGTGACAATTTTTCCCTCCGCTGCAATAACTTCTGTCGCTGCTCCGATGATGATATTGACTCCATCCATTAACAGCGGATTACCCGCTTTCCCGATGGCGGCAATCTTCCCGTCTTTAATCCCGATATCTGCTTTATAAATTCCGGTATAGTCTACAATAATCGCGTTCGTCAGTACTAAATCTACCGATTCCGCACGCATGGCAAGCGGATGTTGCCCCATTCCATCGCGAATGACTTTTCCGCCGCCAAATTTCACTTCATCGCCATAAACGGTAAAATCTTTTTCAATCTCAATCCATAAATCGGTATCCGCTAAACGAACACAATCTCCTGTTGTCGGTCCAAACATGTCCGCATATTGTTTCCGTGACATTTGAAAACTCATCCATTTACTCCCCTTTCTTGTCTCGATCAAGCGGTCCGTTGACAAAATTATTCAATCCGTAAACACAACGTTCCCCAGAAAAAGGAACAAGTTCTACTTGCTTTGCATCCCCGGGTTCAAAGCGCACCGCTGTTCCTGCAGGAATATTTAAATGCTTTCCGTACGCCGCTTGGCGGTTAAATTCAAGAAACAAGTTGACTTCAAAAAAATGAAAGTGTGAACCGACTTGAATCGGACGATCCCCGCGATTTTTCACAATGATTTTTGTAGTCGGCTTATGTTGATTGCAAACAATTGCTTCTTGTTTTAACAAATATTCCCCTGGGATCATCAATTTTTCTCCCCCTTTTAGCGAATCGGATGATGAATCGTAACGAGCTTCGTGCCATCCGGAAATGTCGCTTCCACTTGTATGTCTTCGATCATTTCCGGCACTCCTTCCATCACATCATCACGAGTTAAAATCGTTGTCCCGTATTGCATTAACTCCGCCACCGTACGCCCATCGCGCGCACCTTCTAAAATTTCATATGTAATTAAAGCGACCGCTTCCGGATAATTTAGCTTTAACCCCCTCTCTTTGCGGCGACGGGCAAGATCCGCCGCTACAACAATAAGCAATTTCTCTTGTTCGCGAGCGGTTAATCTCATTGTTCTCTCCTTCCTTTTTATTTTTAAACAGTTAAGAACTGTTGAATGTCATTCATATTCGTTTCGCTAACACGCCCCTGTGCGACAACGGTGCCGCGATCGAAAATGTAAAAGTAGTCAGCGCATGAAAAAGCCAAATCTAAGCTATGCTCGACAAGCACAATGCCAACCATTTTTTCTTTGGCGATTTTGACAATAACATCACGAATGAGCTGTACGATCGATGGCTGGATTCCCTCCATCGGCTCATCAAGCAAAAGCAATTTTGGCTGCCCAATCAGCGCACGGGCAATGGCAAGCTGTTGCTGCTGCCCGCCGCTTAAATCTCCCCCTTTTCGATGCAACATTTCTTTTAATATAGGAAATAATTCATAAATTTCTGCTAAAATCTGTGCTGGATTGACTTTCTTAGAAAGTGCCTCAAACCCTAGCAATAAATTTTCTTCCACCGTTAACGTAGAAAAAATTTCCCTTCCTTGTGGAACATAGCCAATCCCCTTTCTTACTCTCTCTTCAGGCGGCAATGAGGTAATATCTTCATCTTCCCACTCGATTTTGCCGGCCATTGGTTTGATTAACCCGATGATGCTCTTGATGAGCGTCGTTTTTCCGACGCCATTTCGCCCAAGCACCGCTGTCACAGCGCCTTTTTGTGCGTTAATGCTTACGTTTTCCAACACAACGCTTTGTTCATATCCCGCCGTAACGTTTTGCACGCTTAACACGCTTTCTCCTCCCTTCCCAAATAAACTTCTACCACTTTTTCATTTTTCTGAATGTCTTCCATTGTCCCCTCGCATAATACTTTCCCTTCATGCATAACCGTTACTTGTTTGGAAAAGCGGCGCACAAAATCCATATCATGCTCGACGATGACGACGGCGCAGTTGCGAGCGATTTCGTGGATCAACTCCCCTGTTCGTTCCCGCTCCGCTTCGCTCATCCCAGCAATCGGTTCATCAAGCAACAACAGCTGAGGAAATTGGATAAGCTGCATACCAATTTCAAGCCACTGCTTTTGGCCGTGTGAAAGAGAACCAGCCTTTTGCTCAGCATAATCGAATAATTGGATGCGTTGCAGCACCGCGATAATAGTATCCCGATCTTCTCGCGACAACTTCGCCCGTAAAACAGCGAACAAGCCGCGGTCTTGCTTTAAAGCTAATTCCATATTCTCCCATACCGTCAACTGGTGAAAAATCGATGGACTTTGAAATTTTCGCGCAACGCCTAGCCGGACAATTTTGTGCTCCGGCATTTTCGTAATATCGTGTGAGTAAAATAACACTTTCCCTCTGCACGCTCTTGTTTTGCCGCAAATCACATCTAAGAGCGTCGTCTTTCCCGCTCCGTTTGGCCCGATTAAAAAGCGGACTTCGTGCGGATAAACTTCCAAATTCACCCCTTGCAATGCGTGAAATCCGTCAAAATCCACCGACACTTCGCGACACATGAGAACCGGCTTCATGTGTTTTCCCCTCCCTTTGTCCTTTTCTTTGCTTAAAAGACTGGTATACGCCTGCAAGTCCGTTTGGCAAAAACATGACCACACCGATAAATAATCCTCCTAAAAATAGCAGCCATATATCAGGATAATTTTCGCTAAAGAAGCTTTTCGCACTGTTCGTCACAATAGCACCTATCACAGCCCCAATTAATGAACTTCTTCCCCCGACAGCAACCCACAATACCATTTCAATCGAAGGAATAATTCCCATCATCGCCGGAGAAATCAGCCCGACTTGCAACACAAACATTATGCCCGCCAGCGCGGCAAAAGCCGCGGAAAGACTATAGACAAACACCTTGTACGTTGTTGGATTAAACCCTAAAAAGCGGACCCTATTTTCACCATCCCGGATAGCTACAAGCACCCGGCCGAAACGGCTCACCGTTAACCAACGGGAAAAAAGGAAAATAAGCAAAAGCAAACAAACGGTGATCCAGTAAAGAATAATTTGAGTAAAAGGAGAAGATAAAGGGAAACCGAAAACGGTCGAGAAATTCGTTAATCCATTCGTTCCCCCTGTCCATTCCTGCTTGCCGATGAACAACGTAACAAAAACAACAACTACAGCTTGTGATAATAAAGAGAAATAGACGCCTTTAATCCGATTTTTAAACGTAAAATAACTCAGAAATGCCGCTAATAGCACTGGGATGATGATGGCGGAAGAAATAGCAACTAGCGGATGTTCAAACGGTTTCCAAAACCACGGGAGTTGGTGTACACCGCTCCACTCCATAAAATCAGGCAAACGCCCATGCGAAGACTCTAACTTCAAATACATCGCCATACAGTAAGCACCTAAACCAAAGTACACGCCATGACCTAAACTTAAAATCCCGGTATAGCCCCAAATCAAAGAAATTCCAATTGCAATCATCGCAAAGCAGAGAAATTTTCCGAGCAGCGATAAACGAAATTCTGTTAAATAAAACGGCGCTGCAAACAAAGCGAGGAAAAACAGCCAATAAAGCCAGCCTTTTTTTGTCATCTTTGACACCTCTCAATCGAGCGATCTTGTTTTCACACTGACAAGCCCCGAAGGCTTCCATTGCAAAAAGGCAATAATAAGCGCAAACATCATCACTTTTGCCATCGTCGCACTTGTCGAATACTCCATCAACGTGCTAACCAATCCGATTCCGAACGCTCCCAACACCGTGCCGATGAGTTTTCCCACCCCTCCTAAAATGACAACCATAAATGCATCGACAATATAGTACGTTCCAATCGTTGGACCAATCGGACCGAGCAATGTCAACGCACATCCTGCTAAACCGGCAAAGCCGGAACCAATCGCAAAAGCATATGCATCGACTTTTCGAGTAGAAATCCCAAGACAAGAAGCCATATCTCGGTTTAACGTAACCGCTCTTATTCTGCGGCCGGCTGGCGTTTTCGTTAAATAAATATAAAGGGCAAAAATGGATAGGATGACAAATACTAAAATAAACAGCCGTTTGTACGGAAACACCACTCCCGCAATGCGAACCCCTCCATCCAACCATTCAGGAGGAAGCACCGCTACATTTGGCGCCCCAAAAATCGTGCGCGCGATTTGCTGCAAAATCAAGCTGACTCCCCATGTCGCCAACAAACTATCCAACGGCCGATGATATAAGTGCCGGATTAATATTTTTTCCAATCCCCAGCCAAGGAGAGCCGAAACAAAAAAGGCAACAGGAATGGCAATGAAGAAATAATATCCCATCGACTGCGGCGCATATTTTGCAAATATTTGTTGAACGACATATGTCATATACGCTCCCACCATAATCAATTCGCCATGGGCCATGTTGATGACACCCATTAGCCCAAAGGTAACCGCCAGCCCTATAGCAACAAAAAGCAAAATCGAACCTAAGCTGAAACCGTTAAAAACTTGCGTAATAACGACGGACAACAAAGCCCCCTCCTTTCTTGGAAATGGAAAGGAGCCTAAACTCCTTTCCGCAACGGATATTTTTCATTTAATTTAGATCTTTCGCCCATGGATAGCTTTTTAAATAAGGATCTGGCTTAATTGCCTTTCCGGAATTCCACAGCTCTTTAAACTGTCCATTTGGCTGGATTTCTCCTATTCTCACAATCTTCCACGTGTGCTGCGTTTCCCCATCGATTTTTACCGTTCCGCCAGGCGCTTTATATTCGATGCCATCCGCTGCTTTTTTCACCTTATCGACGTCAAAAGAGCCCGCTTTCTTTACTGCTTCCGCCCATAAATGGACGGCGAAATACGCTGCTTCAATCGGGTCATCGGTGACTCGATCTTTCCCGTATTTCTTTTTATATTTTTCTACAAACACTTTATTTTCCGGCGTATCCGTTGACTGGAAATAATTCCACACGGCAAGATGCCCAGCCAACACATCGCCGCCAATTCCGCGAATTTCTTCTTCTGCAATGCTGACAGACATCACCGTTACATCTTTTGCAGTAATCCCAGCATCTTTTAACTGCTTAAAGAAAGCGACATTGCTGTCTCCGTTTAATGTGTTAAACACAACATCCGGCTTCATTTCTTTAATTTTGCTAATAATCGTGCTATAATCTGTATGGCCAAGCGGTGTGTACTCTTCGCCAACCAATTGTCCGCCTTCCGCCCTTAACTGAGCTTTAATAATTTTGTTGGCTGTACGCGGAAACACATAATCCGAGCCAAGCAAGAAAAATTTCTTTCCTCTGTTTTCTAGCAGCCAGCTAACCGCTGGAACGATTTGCTGATTCGTTGTCGCACCTGTATAGAAAATATTTGGCGAAGACTCCATCCCTTCATACTGCACAGGATACCAAAGCAATCCATTATTTTGCTCTACGACAGGAAGCATCGCTTTTCGGCTTGCCGATGTCCATCCGCCAAAGATCGCCACCACTTTGTCTTTCTGTAGCAGTTTTTTCGCCTTTTCTGCAAACGTCGGCCAATCGGAGGCACCATCTTCGACGACCGGTTCAATCTTTTTGCCGAGCAGTCCTCCAGATTCATTAATCTCCTCAATCGCCATTAATTCCGCATCGCGTAATGATACCTCGCTGATTGCCATCGTGCCGCTCAATGAATGGAGAATACCTACTTTGACCGTGTCACCCGTTTCTGATGTGTTTGTTTCTTTCGTCTTTTCTTTCATCTCGTCGACTGCCGACGATGCAGCACATCCGCTTAATGCAAACACACCCCCATATAAAAGCAAAGTCAGCAGTTTAAAGGTTTTCCATTTTAATTTATGCATGTAAACACTCCTTACAAAATTATTAAGATATGATTAGATAAGGCATATAACTGCACACATCATATACTGCTTGTTTTAGCGTAAATTTCTCATGACTATGATGAAGTTTTCGTCCTCCTTTCTCTCAATATGTAATATTATATAACATAATATGTAATATTTATATACAAATATTATACATAATCTTTCCTTTATAAGCAAGTTGAAAATCAAAAAACACAATATACTTTGTCAGGAATCCTTACATATTTTTCGGATTCAAAGGTTGCAAAATGTGAAAAAACGTCAGGACTTGTTAAAACAAGCGCCTGACGTTTTTCTTCTATGCTTAAACGACTAAGTTCAGTAATACGATCAACAAAAACGCGACAACGGAAATAATCGTTTCCATTGCTGTCCATGTCATCAACGTCTCTTTGACGGTCATGCCGAAATACTCTTTGATCATCCAGAAGCCGGAGTCATTGACGTGCGATAAAATGAGCGATCCCGCTCCTGTCGCTAATACGAGCAATTCTGTGTTCGTGCCTGGAATGCTCGCAGCAATTGGAGCGACAATGCCGGCTGCGGTCATCATCGATACCGTCGCAGAACCTGTCGCGATCCGAATGAGCGCAGCGATCCCCCAACCTAACAGCAGCGGAGACATATGCGAATGTTTGGCTAAGTCGGCGATTTGATCGCCAATGCCAGAATCAAGCAACACCTTATTGAACGCTCCACCAGCGCCAATGACAAGCAAAATATTGGCGACAGGACCAAGGCATTCGTTGGCAAATTTCAACACTTTATCGCGATTGAATCCGCGCGCATAGCCAAGGCTAAAGAACGAATAAATCGTCGCGATCAACAAGGCGATGATCGGATCCCCGATAAACCGCAACACTTTGGACGCTTCCGACGCTTGATCTAGCGTGACATTGGCAATGGAAGCAATCAGCATTAAAATGACCGGAAGCAAAATCGTAAATAACGTGTTGCCAAAGCCAGGAAGGTCTTTCTCTTCTTTATGCTGCACAAGCTGCTCGGCGATTTCTTCTGGCACTTTTTTATACATGCGCGACCCGATCCATTTGCCAAACAGCGGTCCAGCGATCATAGCTGTCGGTAGCCCGACAATAAGCGAATAAAGAATCGTTGTTCCGACATCGGCTTTAAAAATGCCGACGGCGGCCATCGCTGCCGGATGCGGCGGAACAAGCCCGTGCACGACCGACAATCCGGCAACAAGCGGAATGCCAATCGTCACAAGTGACATTCCCGTTTCCATCGCAATCGTAAACACAAGCGGAATTAATAGCACGAATCCTACTTGGAAAAACACTGGGATCCCCACTAAAAATGCGACGACCATCATCGCCCAATGGACGCGTTTTTGGCCAAAACGGTCAATCAATGTTTTCGCGATGCGTTCGGCGCCCCCGGACTCCGCCATCATTTTGCCAAGCATCGTCCCGAGCGCCAATACGATCGCTAAAAAGCCAAGCGTGTTGCCAAGACCTGCTTTAATCGAATCAATAATTCCCGGCGTTTCCGGCGACGGCGCGATCAACGGCATGCCCATTGCCAGCCCGACGCCAACGGATGTCAAAATCAAAGCGACAAACGGATGCATTTTCGCAACCGTGATGAGCAGCAATAATACAACAATAGCAGCAATAACAATCGCGATTCCCATATTTCCATGCCCCCTCTGTTGTTCTTGATGTCAACTAAACCGATTTAGTTATGGCGCATAACTATGAATCCTTCCGTTGAAACGAAGCGATCACATCAAATTCATCTTTTAAACGGTCATATAAACGCGTATACATATCAAATAGTTCGGAATAAACAAGCGTATTTTTCTCATTTGGCACATGGCGCGATAAAATATGAATCCACGTTTTCACCGTATCTAATGATGGGATGTCGCCAAGTGCGTACAACGCCAATGCCGCGGCGCCTAACGCCGACGCCTCATGCGTTTCCGGTACTAATAGCTCTTTTCCCATCATATCGGCAAGCATTTGCCGCCAAAACGGGGATTTGGCAAAACCGCCCGATACGCGAATTTCCGAGAGCGGCCCCGTGACATCGCGAATCGCCAAAGCGACGGAAAAGACGCTCATGCATACCCCTTCCATCACCGCGCGAATAAAATGTTCCCGTTTATGATGGAGGCTGATGCCAAAAAACGTTCCTCTCGCGTTCGCATTCCAGTACGGCGCACGTTCTCCTGACAAAAACGGAAGAAACAACAACCCTTCCGAACCTGCCGGAACCTTTTCGGCGTATTTTGTCAGCAAATCATACGGATCAATGCCGAGCTTTTTCGCCACTTCGCGCTCCTGGCTGCCAAATTCGTCACGGAGCCATCGTAATAAAATACCGCCATTGTTCGTCGGCCCCCCGACGACCCAATGGTTTGGCGACAACGCATAACAAAACGTCCGCCCTTTTTCATCCGTTTTTTGCACAGGGGAAATCGTACGCACCGCGCCGCTTGTTCCGATCGTAATCGCCGCTTCCCCCGGCAAAACCGCCCCGACTCCGACGTTGGCGAGCACCCCGTCGCTAGCTCCGACAACGACAGGAACGTCCGGATCCAAGCCCATTCGTTCAGCCCATTCTTTCTTCATCCCCCGCAATATATGCGTCGTTGGTACTAAACTGGATAACTGCGCTCTTGTAATCCCGAGAAGTTCAAGAACATCCGCGTCCCAGTCAAGCGTATCTAAACGAAACAGACCAGTTGCCGAAGCGATCGAATAGTCAACAACGTATTGTCCATATAATTGATACAGCACATATTCTTTCATCGACACAAACTTATGCGCCTGACGGAATAAATCCGGCTGTTTTTCTTTCAGCCAAAGCAATTTTGGAAGCGGCGACATCGGATGAATCGGTGTTCCTGTTCGTTTATAAATGCTGATGCCGTTCCATTCATCGAAAAGCCGCTCCGCTTGTCCAACACTGCGGTTATCCGCCCAAATGATACAGCGAGTAAGCGGGCGACCTAATGCATCGAGCGCCATTAAAGAATGCATCGCCGCGCTGAATCCGATCGCCTTCACTTGGCTAGCATCAATATTTAATTTAGAGATGACAGCGTTTACAGTTTGGACAACAGCCGCGAAAATCTCCTCTGGGTCTTGCTCCGCCCAACCTGGATGCGGCTGGATGATTGGATAATCAATCGCGTGGGAGACAAGCGCTCGCCCTTGTTCGCCAAACGCCACCGCTTTCGTGCTTGTCGTTCCGATATCGACGCCAATTACAATCTGTTGTTTTGCTTTCATGTTACTTCCCTCTTTCTTATGACGTTTTTTTCTTTTGCCGACCCTCGTTCAATAAACGTAGGCGAAAAGCGAAAAATTTGCGGTTGATGTTCGCTTTTTTTTGCAATTTGCAAAAACAGGCGCTCGGCCGCTTTTTTCCCCATGGCAAACGTCGGCTGCGCGATCGTCGTTAGCGTCGGTGTATAAACATGGGCGAATGGAACGTCATCGATGCTGATGATCGCCAGTTCGTCAGGAATTTTAATATGATTTCCTTTAATAAAATACAAAACTTCCATCAACGTTAAGTCATTGATCGCAAACAACGCTTCCGGCAGGCGTCCAGATGCAAACAACCTCGCTAATTCGTTTTGAATATATGGAATTTCCGTCGTAATAAAATAATCGTCAACAATTGGAAGCCCCTTTTTCGCTAACGCTTGCCGAAATCCTTCAATGCGCTCCATCCTCGGAATGATATGGGAAACAGGCGGCGGTGCAACGACTCCGATGCGCTTGTAACCGCGCTCGGCGAAATATTCGACCGCCAAGGCAGCGGCTTTTTGATTATCAAGCAAAATCGCGTCCGCTTTGACCCCCGGAACCATCCGGTCAATGAACACGAGCGGAAACCGTTCTTCGACCATTTTTTGATATACATCAGCATTTTTCCCTGTCGGAAAAATAATCAAGCCATCGACTTGTTTTGCCCGCAGCATCTCAATATATTTCCTTTCTTTTTCCGGATCGTCATCGGAATTAGAGACGATGACATGGAAACCGCGCTCTTGGCACGCTTCCTCAATCGCATGCAACACCTGCGTCGTAAGCATGTGCAAAATGTTGAAGACAATCACTCCGATTGTCATCGTTGTTTTCTGTTTTAAGCTGCGGGCGATAATATTCGGTTGATATCCCAACTCTTCAATAGCCCGGGCAATTCGTTTTCTCGTTTCTTCGCTCATATATTCATAACGTTTATTTAAATATTGCGATACCGTGCTTTTCGAAACATTCGCCAACTTCGCGACGTCAGCCATCGTCACTTTTTTCAAAGGGATCCCTCTTTCATACTAAATCGATTTAGTAATTATAAACGCTTTCATAAACCGGTTTAGTGAAATTATAAAACAAAATGAAACCGTTTTACAACTATTTTTATAAAAAAATTTTTGCTTTCAAAAGATTAACATATTTTCACAAAATATTTATCTGATCGCAAAACATCGTTAATAAACCGATTTTATGATCATTATATAGATACATAACCATTTAATTTATTGATGAAGGAGGAGGCAAAATTGAAAAACATCGGCCAAAAAATTATCAGTTTTGCGTTAATCGGCTCGCTCACCGCCGGATCTTTTGCTTTCGCGGCACGCGAAGAAGCAAAGGAAAAGCAAAAATCCAAACCAATTAAAAATGTCATCATGATGGTAATGGATGGAACAAGCGCAGGAGCAACGACACTGGCAAGATGGTATAAAGGAGAACCGCTCGCTTTGGATGAAATGGCAAGCGGCGCCGTGCGCACATACTCGGCGGAATCAGCGATCACCGACTCTGCCCCGGCTGCCACCGCGATGGCAACAGGATTTAAATCCAATGACAAGTACATCGGCATTCTTCCAAGTGTAGTGAATTCTCCGGGCGTACAGTCCATTTCGAAAGAACTCGCCATGAAGCCGTCCGCAAATGTGCTCGAAGGCGCCGAATTGATGGGGAAAGCAACGGGAATTATCGCAACATCGGCGATTCAACATGCTACGCCGGCAGGCTTCTCCGCCCATGTCCATCACCGAAACTTGTTTCCGGATATCGCTGAACAACAAGTGTATCAAAATATCGAAGTCGTCTTAGGCGGCGGAAAAGAAGCGTTACTCCCGGGCAATGGAAAAAACAACCGAAAAGACAATGAAAATATGCTAGAAGTCATTAAGAAAAAAGGATATGACGTCGTGGAAACGAGAGACGAACTGCTTCGTTCAACATCCGACAAAATTTGGGGCGTGTTTGCCGATGACGCGCTTGCGCAAGATATGAACCGTCCTTATACAAGACCTAATGAGCCAACGCTGGCGGAAATGACGAAAAAAGCGATCGATACGCTTTCAAAAGATAAAGACGGATTTTTCTTATTTGTGGAAGGCAGCCAGCCGGATTGGGCGGCCCATGCCAATGACCCTGTAGGGATGATCAGCGAAGTGCTAGCCTTTGACAAAGCAGTCGCAGAAGCGCTTTCCTTCGCGAAAAAACGCAACGACACGCTTGTGATCGCCGTAGCTGACCACGGCAACAGCGGCATTACGATCGGCAACCGCAACACCGATCAATCGTACCCTGAAACTCCTGTTTCCGCATATATCGATCCGCTGAAAAAAGCGAAAATGACGCTAGAAGGAGCAATGAGCCAATTAAAAGCGGACAAATCCAATTTAGAAGAAGTTGCTCGTTTATACGGATTAGACCCATTAACAGCGGAAGAGAAGAAAAAATTAAACGAATCCAACGATCTTCGCAAAACATTGACGGAATTGCTGGCCGCGCGCGCGAATCTTGGATTTACCACTGGCGGACATACAGGGGAAGATGTATTTCTCTACAGCTACGGCCCGAACCGGCCAATCGGCACATTTGAAAATACGGATTTAGCCCGCATCATGGCAAAAGCGATGGGCTTTCAATTAAACGACTTAAATAAACGGTTATTTGTCAACGCGAAAGAAAAATTTGCAGCGATAGGAGCGACCGCCACTATCGACAATACGGACGCACAAAATCCTAAGCTGATCGTGAAAAAAGGAAAGATGGTCGCCGAATTCCCTGCAAACAAAAACATCATGATCGCCGGAAACAAAACGTATGAATTAGAAGGGCTTGTTGTTTACAGTGCAGAACAATTTTGGGTTCCAAAACAAGCGATCAAGTTGTTTAAACAAATTCAATAGCATGGCAAACGGCGCGAAACCTCTAGTTCGCGCCGTTTTCTGCATTCACAAAAAATGGATTAGAATAAAATTTTGGAGAGATAGACGATCATCGTCACCGTCACCGAACTAAACAGCGTTGACATCAATACCGCTTGCGCCGCATAATCTGGATGGTGGCCGTATTCCCACGCGTAAAGCGCCGTGTTTCTGGAACAAGGATACGAGCTTGCGATAAACAACGCTTGGGCGGTCACCCCATCAAGATGCAATGCAAAAATAATCATAGCGGCAAGCGCCGGCGAAAGAAGGAGGCGCCCGAAAACGCTAACAAACAATAGCGATGGGAACCGTTTGAAATCAATATAGGCCACTTGCGCTCCCAATGTCAGCAGCGCAACGGCCAAAAACGCATTGGCAACGTTTTGAAAAGGATTCCAAATAAACGATGGAACCGGAACATCTAACGACCGAAAAAGCAGCCCAAACAACAGCGCATAAATAATTGGGTTTTTCAAAAATTCCGCCGTCACCTTTCCTTTCTTTTCACCAGCAGATAAAAAATTCCACACGCCGTATGTATTGGTAAGGAAGTTTTGGAAAATCGTCACGACGATTTGAATCGACAGCCCTAGCGGCTGCTGATGAAACACAAGCTGGCTTACCGGAATGCCAAAATTGCCGGAATTGTTGAGAACAATCGTATTTTGAAACGTAGCGGATAGGCTCCGATCAAGCTTTAACAGTTTTGCCATGACCGTACTGATAGCGATTAACACCCCATTTTGCACCACCAAAAACCCTAACACTTTCATCAACACATCCACATCAATGTTACTTTCCTGAACCTCCCAATGGCTAAAGCCATGGGGTTCTTGTGTACTATAGAGCTTCTTCCATACCTTCGCATGGACACTGACTCTAATTCCACAAGACTTTCATGGACAAACACCTCACTGGTGCTTATCGCCCTGTGCGCCCGGTTCAAGACGCTTTTTGTTATTCAAATTCCCATACTACTTAATAATTTATTTCCTTTGCTCTTTAACCGTTCTATTTCTTTATCGTGTAGTTGCTTAAATTTTTCCCATGTCGTAAAACATTTTTCTCTATCAATTTCTTTTAGATTATCTTTAATATTCATGATCAAGAAAGCTGAATATAAATCCCGTTGAATTTTAAAATTACCAAAATCATTCCAACGTTCTGATAATTTCTTTTTATTGTATTCATCTGTAAGATGATTATATTGACTTGCTTTTACAGAAAATGTATCAACAAATTTCAATCTTTTGCCTTCATAACTTAATTTTCTATCTAATATAGTTAAAAACATGCTTGGAGCTTTGTTTCCTATACTTTTACCAAATCGCTTTTTACTTTTAAATTTTCCATTTTTATCTTTTATTGTTTCTTTAGTTCTTGCTTGTAAACCTTTATAATTCATTGTTTCCACTTTAATATCATCTCCCAATGACAATATCCAATTAGCCAATTTATTATGATCTTGTTTACGTTTTTCAGCTAATTTTCTTTGTAATTCTGCTAACTGATTTTTCGTTTTAATATAATTTTTACTCCATATCCATTTTAGATTATTTTTTTTAATTGTTCCATCTTCGTTATATTTATGTGGATTATTTGCCCGTCTTTGACGATCTAACTTACGTTGCAATATTCGTTTTTTTCGCTCAATATTTTCAACACTTGGAGCAAGTTCTAATAATTTTATTTCTTTTTCGGAACATACAGCAATCGTTTGAGTGCCAATATCAATTCCCACTTTTCCTTCATTTCTAGGATGTTTAATTTCTCCTGTTTTTGGATTAATTTTCTTTGGTGGTATTCCTTCAAGAATTAATTGAAGATAATATTTAATTTTGCCTCTAATTAATTTACGAACAATGCGGCAATATTTAATTCGATCTTGTAACGCCATATGAGCATAAATATCATTTTTCTTTATAATTACTGGAATATTTAATCCATTCCATTGTAATTTATTATTTTTAAAACGAATTCCTGTACTATTAGATTTACCTTCTAATGAATCCATTTCATTATATTTTTTAAACTTTACTTTTTCTGCATTATCAAATATTAATTTTTCTATTGCTTGCCATGCTCTTGTTGCTATCTTTTGAACTGTAAATGAATCAATATTTTTCTTGAAGTGTTGTTGCATTGGCTTAACAAATAAATGCATAGCATATTCATTTAATCCATATTCTTTATGTAAATTATTTAATAATTTATTTCTTTCTTTAGTTTTTTCTTGTTTTATAAGTTCCCTGTAATTTTTATCGTTTTGCAATTTTTTATAACGTTTTAATAATTCACGTAAACAGGCATTATATAACTGCCTACCTATTTCAAATCGTTTTTCTAAAATATGTTCTTGCCACGGTTCAGTTTTTAATTTTAATGTTAATACATAACTTGCAGATTTTGTTTTAGCCAATACAACACACCTCTTTAAACATTTTTCTGATTTTCAATATATTTCATTACTGCCTCTTCTGAAATATGACCGACTGTACAACAAAAATAACTTCTAGTCCAAAGCGAAGGAAGTCTACTCTTTAATGACGGGTATTTTTCTCTTAATATTCGACTACTTCTCCCTTTGAATGCTTGTATTAATTTATGGATATGTTGTCGTGGATCAAAAGAAATAAACATATGAACATGATCTGGCATAATTTCTAACGCTTTAATTTCAACATCATTTTCTTTCGCTACTTCATACAAAATCTCTCTTAAATCTTTTTCAATATCTCCAACTAATACTTTACGTCTATATTTCGGACAAAATATAACATGATATTGATTTAAATAAACAATTCCTTTTTTATGAGTATACTTATCGTTTGACATTAGATAATTACCTCCTATCTAATGTCTATTATACAAGTTATTAGATATATTGCAAGTATCTAATGGAAATGCTTTGAAATTTTAATATCACATTATTTCATCCCAATGACTAAAGTCATGGGCTTTCATAATGCAGTTTTCGTAACTTAACAAAGCCTATAATAAAAATGAATCCGCAACAATTCGCCTGCTTAAATACTGGATCAAGTCCGCGAAATTGTGTAAAAAAGCGATTCTATTTTCCCGTAATTCAAGTCTACTGTACTGGCAATGGAATTTTACACAATAATTTGGATTTGACCTAAATACTGCTGTACAACAAAAAAAGGACTGAGTCTGTTGATTCAGTCCTTTCCACCTAACTATCATAATTACGGCATTACGGCTTCAATATCTCGCTGTCACCATTTTTTTGCGCGTATAAAATTCGACGCCGTCGCGGCCATTTGCATGAAGGTCTCCGTAGAAAGAGTTTTTATAACCGGAGAATGGAAAGAAAGCCATCGGCGCCGGAACCGCCACGTTGACACCGAGCATGCCGGCGTCAATTTCTTCGCGGAATTGACGGATCGCTTTCGCGCTGTCGGTATAAATGCACGCACCGTTGGCAAATTCGGATTGGTTGGCGATTTGAATGGCTTCATCTAAATCGCGCACGCGAACGACCGACAAAACAGGCGCAAAAATTTCATCTTTCCAAATCGTCATGCTCGGTTTCACATGATCAAAAATCGTCGGGCCGATAAAATAGCCTTCCCCGCTTGTCGCAGCGTCACGACGTCCGTCACGGACAAGCTGCGCTCCTTCTTTTTCACCGATTTCAATATATTGGATGGTCCGTTCTTTATGAGACTGGCGAATGACGGGGCCCAAAAAAACATCTTTCTGCAATCCGTTGCCGATTTTTATCTCATCGGCTGCTTTCTTTAAACGCTCCACAAGTTCATCGGCAATATCGCCGACGGCCACTACTACTGCGCACGCCATGCAGCGTTCGCCTGCCGAGCCAAATGCAGCATTAATAATGTTTGCAACGGCATAATCCAAATCAGCATCTGGCATAACAATGGAATGGTTTTTCGCACCTGCCAAAGCTTGCACCCGTTTTCCATGAGCCGCTGCCGTTTTATATACATACTCAGCGACCGGCTGAGATCCGACGAAAGAGACCGCTTTAATATCTTTATGTTCTAAAATGCCATTGACGACATCATGCGCCCCATGAACGATGTTTAGGACACCCGCTGGGAGACCGGCTTCCGTAAATAGTTCAGCTAAGCGATTGGCTAACATTGGCGTACGTTCAGACGGTTTCAGCACAAACGTATTTCCGCAGGCAATCGCCAAAGGAAACATCCAGCATGGGACCATCATCGGAAAATTGAAAGGCGTAATTCCCGCAACGACGCCAAGCGGATAACGGTACATGCCTGATTCGATTCCCGTGGCGATGTCTGGAAGCTGCTGTCCCATCATTAAAGTAGGAACTCCCGCAGCAAACTCTACGCATTCGATCCCGCGTTGAACCTCACCATACGCTTCATCATAGCTCTTGCCGTTTTCTAATGTAACAAGACGAGCTAACTCTTCCCAATGCTCAACAAGGAGCTGCTGGTAGCGAAAAAGAATGCGGGCGCGACGCGGTACAGGCACTTTGCTCCATGTTTCGAACGCTTCTTTTGCTGCCGCAACCGCTTGATCTAATTCTTTCCGTGAAGAAATCGGAACATAAGCTAACGCTTCTCCCGTAGCCGGGTTAGGAACGAGTTCTACCTTTCCTGAAGATGAGTCTACCCATTGTCCACCTATAAAGTTTTTCAATGTTTGTACAATAGTCGCTGAAGCCATCATTCATTCCTCCTTCGATTTTGTTTTTAAACAAGTCCGGTTAAACTGTACACAGCAATCACAAAGAAACAAGCAATGCTCTTAATGATAGTGATCGCAAAAATATCACGATAAGATTGGCGGTGAGTTAACCCTGTAACTGCAAGAAGTGTAATCACTGCTCCGTTATGCGGAAGAGAATCCATGCCCCCGGAAGCCATCGCCACAACGCGATGCATCACTTCTAGCGGAATACCGTAATTTGTTGCCATTTCCACATACTTCTCTCCCATAGCACTAAGAGCGATCCCCATTCCACCGGAAGCAGAACCGGTAATCCCTGCTAAAACGTTCGTTGTTACCGCCCCATTTACCAACGGGTTTGTAAATGTGTGAGAAATCCCTTCACGAACCACGCTAAAACCCGGCAACGCTGCAATGACGCCGCCAAATCCATACTCTGAACCTGTATTCATGGCAGCCAATAAAGCGCCGCCAATGCTAGCATTTATACCGCTTTTAAACCCTTGCACGATACCTTTCCAATTATAAGCAATCGTAGCGATAATGCCGATCACCAGCGCCAGTTCGACAGACCAAATTCCAACCACTTTAGAAATTTCAACCATTCCAAATTCTTCTAAACCGATCTTGGTAAAATCAAAGCCATTAGGATACCACTTTGGAATATTTACCGTAAAAAACTTATTCATCACACCTACTAAAATAAGAGGCAAAAATGCTAACCATTGACGCGCTTTGCTTGTTGTCCCTTCTGTAGGCAAATGGACGGCAAGCGCCTCCGCTTCTGCCGCAGCAGCCATTTCTGGACGTGGATCGTCAAACCCGTCATACCCTTCGCCAGCCGCTTCTGCTTTTTTGCGCCGAGATTCCAAATACACCATGCCAAGAACGAAAATGAAAATGGAACCGATGATCCCTAACGTTGGGGCAGCATAAATATCCGTTTTGAAAAAAGATGTAGGAATCACGTTTTGAATTTGCGGTGTTCCCGGCAGAGCGTCCATCGTAAACGATAAAGCCCCTAAAGCAATTGTTCCGGGAATTAACCGTTTAGGGATATTCGCTTCACGAAAAAGGTTGGCAGCAAACGGATAAACAGCAAATGCGACAACAAACAAGCTGACCCCGCTGTAAGTTAAGATGGCGCACATTAAAACAATAGCTAAAATAGCGCGTTTTGCACCAACTAATTGAATAATGATTTTGGCAATCGATGATGCTACCCCTGACATTTCAACTAACTTTCCAAAAATAGCCCCTAATAAGAAAACAGGAAAATATAGTTTAATAAAACCAACCATCTTTTCCATAAAAATATTCGAGAAGAACGGAAGCGCGTAGCTAGGTTCAGTAAGAATGACCGCCAGCAATGCACACAGCGGTGCAAAAAGAATAACAGAAAATCCTCTGTAAGCAATTAACATTAACAACGCTAAAGCAAGAACAATAACAAGAAGATCCATCACCTTTTCTCCCCTTCCCCCTTGACCCCTTTCTTTGACTAAAACGATATAGAGTGCGTTGAACGAAAATCATAATCATAGCAAACATGATAAAGTTGAACAATTTCTTCATGGGTCGGAACTCTTGGGTTATTTCCCGGACTGCCGCTCGCTAGCGCATCGGCTGCCATTTTATCAACGGCCTTGTCAAACTGTTCTTTTTCAATTCCCCATGTTTTCATATTTGGAATATGAAGATCCAGGCAGAGCTGCTTCACTTCCAAAATAAGCGCATCGGCCGCTTCTTCATCGGAGGCGTTCTTTAATTCCGGCTTGATCAGACGGGAGATTACTGCAAGTTTTTCTACCGCGCTCTCTTTTGTAAATTCCAGCACCCCCGGCAGCAGCATCGCGTTCGACACGCCGTGCGGAACATGAAAAAGTGCGCCGATCGGCCGTGACATCCCGTGGACAAGCGTCACCGATGCGTTGGAAAATGCAGCACCTGCCACCATCGCACCGATTGCCATCTTCTCGCGCGCATCAATATCGTTGCCGTTTTCATACGCTTGGCGCAAATTCCCCATAATCGCTTCGATCGCCGATAGCGCCAACACATCGGTCACTGGATGGGCGCGCCGCGAAATATACGCTTCGATCGCATGGCATAGCGCGTCTATCCCAGTTGCCGCGGTCACAGACGGCGGACATGATGCGGTTAGAAGCGGGTCGACAATCGCCACAGCCGGCAATAGTTCGGGCTGGGAAATCATCATTTTGACGTCCGTTTGCGTGTCAATAATGACGGTAACTTTCGTGACCTCGGAACCGGTGCCTGCAGTCGTCGGAACGGCGATAAGCGGAAGCGGTTTGTTCGCAAACGGCTTGACATTGCCAACATAGTCGCTAATCGTTCCTTCATTCGTCATCATCACCGCCACCGCTTTCGCTGTATCAATGTTGCTCCCTCCACCAATAGCAACGATGACATCGCACTGCTCTTGACGGCAAACTTCGAGCGCTTCCTTTACATGAATATCGGTCGGCTCCGTATCTACCCCTGTATACTTGGCAAATGGAAGCGCTTTTTTTCGTAAATGTTCTTCACAAATCGCGACATTGCCGAGCTTCTCCATGACTGGATCACTGATAATAAGCACTTTGTTCCCAAGCAGACGCGCCTGATTCCCAATTTCGTTAAATGCACCGCGTCCATATAAAATCCGGCTCGGCATGAGAAGTTGATACACTTGTGACATCGTTCTTCCTCCTTTTTTGATAACGCTTTCAATATAATGATTATGCAAAAGTCATGCCAAGCCGGAACTACCACTATTTTTCTGCTAGTTTAAATATTCAGTTTTTTATTACTACAATGATGCACCGACAATTATCCGACATATTCCAGACATATTTGTACATTATTCCAACGTGTTTATAGATTATATTTTTTCAGTTTTTCATAAAGTGTGGACCGATGCATGCCAAGTTTTCGCGCTGCCGCTGTTTTATTTCCCTTCGCCTCAATTAATGCTTGCTTGATTCTTTCACGTTCATAATTATCGACAATATCCCGCCAATGAACATCTGTTTGTTCGATGATATGTTTTCTTTCTTCCATTTCACGACCGTTTTTCATAAACAGAGCGGAAGAAAGAATATGAGAAGGCAAGTGCTCCTTTTCGATTTTTTGCCCGTCCACCATTCCAACCAACCATTCCACTACATTGACAAGCTCGCGAATATTCCCCGGCCATGAATAATCCATAAGCGCTTGCATCGCCTCTTTTGTGAATTCTTTTTGTTTTAAGCCGAACTGCTTACAAATCCTTTCCATATGGTAGGCGAGCAAATAAGGGATATCCATTTTTCGCTCCCGCAAGGCAGGTATATGAATGCGAATAATATTGAGGCGGTAGAAAAGGTCTTCGCGAAACTCACCTTTTTGTACCATTTCCTCTAAATTTTTATTCGTAGCGGCGATGATGCGAACATCAAGTTCCATTTCCGCCACGCCGCCGACTCGCTCCACTTTTTTCTCTTCTAACACTCTCAGTATTTTCGCTTGCATATATAGCGGCATATCGCCTATTTCATCTAAAAATAACGTCCCTTTATGGGCAAGTTGAAACTTTCCCGGCTTTCCACCTTTTTTCGCTCCGGTAAACGCTCCTTCTTCATAGCCAAACAATTCTGCCTCGAGCAGCGATTCCGGAATTGCTGCACAGTTGACGCTGACAAAATTGCCATCAACATACGGACTCGATTGGTGAATCGCTTTCGCCAACACTTCTTTTCCCGTTCCGCTTTCTCCAGTAATTAACACAGTAGATGGCACACGCGCTGCTCTTCTCACCATTTGCTTAATTTTCGCGATCGCTAGGCTGCGGCCGACAATGCTATCCGCACCTGAAATTTGTTTTTTTGGAGAAGCCGCACGTTTTACTTGCTTTTCTTTTTGACTAGCTTGACGCGATAACTCTTGTACTCGCTGAAAAATTTGATACACTTCCGAAACTCCTTGAAAAATAAGCATTCCAATTGCCCCGACCACTTTTCCTTCGCGCCAAATTGGAATGCGATGCACAATCATCGGCTGATCAAAAATTTTTTGAATAAATCCTCTTTCCGGAATACCCGTTTCGATGCAAATATGTAATCTCGTATTTTCAATGACTTCTGTCACATGTTTTCCGATCGCATCTTCCCGGCGAATGCCGAGAAACTGACAATACGCCTTGTTTATTTCCCGAATAATGCCTCGCGCGTCCACGACAGCAATTCCTTCATATGCCGAATCAAGAACAGTTTTCATCATCTCCACCATGCTATGCGCCTCTTGCAATTCCAGTTTCAGCCTCTGAATCTCGGTGATCAACTCCGAAACGGACGTATGGCTTTTAGGCGGAACATCGGCCGGCTGTTCTTCTGTATGTTCCACTGTCGTTTCCTGCGCGTTCCATAACGACTCTATTGTTTCGTCATCATCCCATTTGTCCGCCAACGCTTTTAGCAGCATCCTGTATGTCAACCGACCCATTTCCCGGCGCTGACGGTCGATTACCGGAATTTCGTTTATCTCATAGCGGATAAACAGCTGCACCGCTTCTTTCAACGTCTGATCGACACGCAACACGATTTCTTCATATCCATATACGCTGCTGCACATGCAAAGTCCCTCCTTCACCTTCCTTTTTATCTATTTTCATATTTTTCGCTGCTGGCAAGAGAAATCCTTTGCATCGACCTACCGCCATAAAAAAAGAGGCAATCTTTTCGCTTGCCTCTTTTTATAAATGTGGATATATCAACGATTGTAGCCGTTTTAGGAGCGTTTTTTCGACATCCTTTCTAACATTGGAGAAAGTGTATATGATATACCATAGATCTCAAATAAAGAACTTTGTATAAAAATAAATGGCATAATGTGGCTTTATTTCCCAGATATCTAAGTTCGCTGGACAGGAGGTGGATTTTACGCAATCATTGGGCCTCGACCGATCTCCTCATCATTCTTTTATACCTATGCAAGAATTTGCTCGATTTTCTCCAGCACATCTTCCGTTAATTGGACGTCGACGGCCTTTACGTTTTCTTCGACTTGTTCCGGCCGGCTTGCGCCAATTAACGCGCTTGCGACGTTCGGCTGGCGCAATACCCAGGCAAGCGCCAATTGGGAAAGGGTGATGCCGAGTTCGGCGGCTACCTTTTCCAATTGCTCTACTTTGACGAGAACTTCCTCTTTTAATAAATCGTTCATAAACATATTCGATTTCGGATCGCTCGCCCGGCTTCCTTCCGGCGCTTTTTGCCCGCGTTTATATTTTCCGGTCAGCACCCCTTGCGCCAGCGGCGAGAAGACGATTTGGCTAATGCCGTTTTGTTCGCAGACCGGAATGATTTCTTTCTCAATGTAACGGTGAAACATGTTATATTGCGGCTGGTTGACGACGATGCGGTCCAATAAATATTTATCGGCCGTGCCAAGCGCTTCTTGAATTTGCTGGGCCGTCCATTCACTGACGCCGACATACAATACTTTTCCTTGACGGACAAGGTCATCAATCGTGCGCAATGTTTCATCAATTGGCGTTTCCTTATCATAGCGGTGGCAATAATAAATATCGACGTAATCTAACTGCAGGCGCTTCAAGCTGGCGTGAAGCTGCTCAAACACATGTTTTCGCGACAAGCCTCGGTCGTTTGGGCCATCCCCCATCGGCCAATACACTTTCGTCGCCAATACATACGATTCGCGCGGATACTTGCGCAATGCTTCTCCGACGATTTTTTCCGCTTCCCCTTTCGCGTACACGTTTGCCGTGTCAAACGAATTGATTCCCAACTCATACGCTTTATCAATAACGCGGATCGCCGTTTCTTTTTCAACCGAATTGCCGTATGTAAGCCAGCTGCCTAAACTAATTTCACTCACTTTTAACCCCGTTCTCCCAAGCTTCCGATATTTCATCTTTTTCGCTCCCCTCTTAAGACAATTCAATAACATACATAATCATTATAATACTTCTTCTATTCATATAAAAGGAAATTTTGTAAATAAATTTAAACATCTTGCCGCATCACATTGATACGCAGAAGATTTCCGTCGATTTCGGTAGATTTCAGTAGACGATATTTACAATAAATTTAGAAAAAATAAACATTTATTTACAAAAAGGAGGGGGGTTTATTGATTTATTTTCATCAAGTGAACAAATATTACGGAGATTTCCACGTGCTGAAAGATATTAACTTAACCATTCATCAAGGGGAAGTCGTCGTCATTATCGGCCCGTCCGGTTCTGGAAAAAGCACGTTAGTTCGTTGCATCAACCGCTTGGAAACAATTACAAGCGGGGAATTAATCGTCGATAACGTTAAAGTCAATGACAAAAACATCGACATTAACCAGCTGCGGCGCAACATCGGCATGGTATTCCAACATTTCAATTTATACCCTCATATGACCGTATTGCAAAACATTACGCTCGCGCCGATGAAAGTGCTTCGCATTCCGGAGAAAGAAGCGAAAGAAACGGCGATGTACTATTTAGAGAAAGTAGGGATCCCGGACAAAGCGAACGCCTACCCATCCGAATTGTCAGGCGGCCAGCAGCAGCGCGTCGCGATCGCCAGAGGATTGGCGATGAAGCCGAAAATTATGTTATTTGACGAGCCGACATCGGCGCTTGATCCGGAAACGATCGGCGAAGTGCTCGACGTCATGAAACAATTGGCAAAAGAAGGAATGACGATGGTCGTCGTCACGCACGAAATGGGATTTGCCCGTGAAGTCGCGGACCGCATCGTCTTTATGGACCAAGGGCGCATTTTGGAAGAAGCTCCTCCGGAAGAATTTTTCTCCAATCCGAAAGAAGAGCGCGCCAAAGTATTTTTGCGCCGCATTCTCAACCATTAATAAAAACGCTGCGAATCAAACAAAGGGGGTTTTTTCATGAAAAGAAAAACGGTTTGGAAAATGTGGATCACGCTTGCGCTTACCGCTCTATTAAGCATCACTGCATTAGCCGGATGCAGCAGCGAATCGTCAACGACCAACAATGGGGACGGGGCAAAATCGACGGAAACGTCGTCTGATACCAACACGTTAGAAAAAATTAAAAAACGCGGCAAACTGATTGTCGGCGTCAAATATGACTTAAACTTGTTCGGTTTAAAAAATCCAGAAACCGGAAAAGTGGAAGGATTTGATATCGATATTGCCAAAGGATTGGCGAAAAAAATTCTCGGTGACGAAAATAAAATTGAACTAAAAGAAGTAACATCCAAAACGCGGATTCCAATGCTGAATAACGGCGAAATCGACGCGATTATCGCAACGATGACCATCACCGAAGAGCGGAAAAAAGAAGTCGATTTCTCTGATGTGTATTTCATGGCCGGACAATCGTTACTTGTCAAAAAAGACAGCAAAATCAACAGCGTGAAAGATTTGAAAAAAGGAATGACCGTGCTGACGGCAAAAGGTTCTACTTCCGCGCAAAACATCCGCAAAGTAGCGCCGCAAGTCAACGTATTAGAATTTGAAAACTACGCTGAAGCGTTCACGGCGCTAAAAGCCGGGCAAGGCGACGCCCTTACGACAGATAACGCTTTGCTTTTGGGAATGGCAAAACAAGATCCAAACTACCGCGTTCTTGACGAAACGTTTACCGAAGAACCATATGGCATCGCCGTCCGCAAAGGGGACACGGAATTTTTGAAAGTCATTAACGAATACTTAAAGGAAATTAAAGAAAACGGCGAATACGACAAAATTTATGAAAAGTGGATTGGAAAAAAACCGCAACAACAATAATCGTGAAAAAACAGATGAGCGGATCCTGTTTCGCTCATCTGTTTCATCTTAAGACAGGAAAGAGGTGGAAGCATCGTGCTCAGATATTCGATTTTGTTCGATCATTGGGATATGTACATGCAAGGGTTTGTCAATACGTTAAAAGCAAGCGTCCTCGCTCTGATTGGAAGTTTAATTATTGGCATCATTATCGCTATTTTTCGGATTGCGCCGATCCGTCCGCTAAACTGGCTTGGAGCGGCCTATGTCGAATTCATCCGCAACATTCCGCTCGTTTTAATCGTCTTTGTCTTTTTTGTCGGCCTGCCCGCCGTCGGCATCCGCTTTGATCCGTTTACTGCGGGCACGTTAGGCTTGACGGTGTACACCGCCGCATTTATCGCCGAAGTCATCCGATCGGGAATCCTCGCTGTTCCAAAAGGGCAAATGGAGGCAGCACGCTCGTCCGGATTGACATATTTGCAGACGATGCGCTATATCATCTTGCCGCAGGCGATCAAAATGGTCATTCCGCCGCTTGGCAACCAATTTATTAATCTTGTGAAAAACTCGTCCGTTTTAGGCGTCATTGCCGGACTTGACCTCATGTATTTCGGTGATTTAATCTCATCGGAAACGTTTGTTACGTTTGACGTTTACATTTTCGTCGCATTGTTTTACCTTGTGCTAACAATACCGCTAAGCCTTGGCGTTGGATATTTGGAACGCCGCTTAGCAAAAAGCCGATAATTCAAGGAGGTAAGGACAAATGGACTTTATCGGCGCATACTCCCCAGCGCATCTCACTTTTTTACTGCAAGGATTTTTGGTGACATTGGAAGTTGCGTTTATCTCGATTATTTTTAGTTTTATCTTCGGAATTATCATCGGTGTGATACGCTATACAAAAATTCCTGGCATTTCGCAAATTTTCGCTATCATCGTAGAAACGATTCGCAATCTTCCACTTCTCTTAATTATTTTCTTTACGTATTTCGCGCTTCCTGAAGTAGGATTAAAGCTTGATAAATTTTACGCGGCCATTGTCGCCCTCGTTGTTTTTGAATCGGCGATGCTATCGGAAATTGTCCGCGGCGGGTTAAACTCGATTGACAAAGGACAAATCGAAGCGGCGCGCTCATCTGGACTCACCTATATCCAAACGTTATGGTATATCGTTTTGCCGCAAGCATTGCGTCGCATGGTGCCGCCGATTGTCAGCCAATTTATTTCGCTGTTAAAAGACACGTCGTTAGCGATCGTCATCGCGCTCCCAGAACTGATGAACCATGCGCAAATTATTAACGGAAGAAATGTCAATTATGTGATACCAATTTTTATCCTTGTCGCGCTCATGTATTTTGTTGTCAATTATTCGTTATCCCTTGTTTCCAGAAGGCTCGAATATAAGCAGCGCTGAACAAAAATTCATATCAACAATCTTGTTTGTTCGCCCAAAAAATAAAACCAATAAATAAAATTCCATCCCAATCTGTTATATAATAGAAAAGGGGGGATGGTGAAAGATGTGTGACAAAGGGGAAAACGACGCGCGAACAGTTTTTGATCGTAGTGTTTCTTATATTGGCTATCGCTTTCCTTGGGGAAATGAAAGTAAATCCGTTTAATAATTCGTTCCGCTTTTCGTTAGGTAGCGCTGTATTTTTTTTCGTGCTTATTTCATTCGCGACGATTTCGCCAATTTTTATTGGTGTTTGTGCAGGATTTTTCGTGGCTGCATTTCGCATCTCTCTTGACATGCTGACAGGACAAGCGGCATTGTCCGATAGCCTTCTTGTCCATATACCGGCTGCATTTTACTACATGAATTTCGCGTTGCTTGCCAGAATCATCAATTTCCGCCGTTTTATGGAGTTTCCGATTCGCGCCGGATTGCTTGGCGCCGTGCTTGATTTTACTTCCAATGCCGTCGAACTTTTCTTTCGCCATTTCTTTGGCGAGCCATTCGCATTGACATACCAAACCATTGCGATGATATTGTTGTTTAGCATCTTGCGGGGATTCTGCGTCATTGGCCTATACAATATTTTGATGATAAGGCATTTGCGAGCCTTAGGTGAAGCACGCCAACAAGAACTTGAACGTCTCGTGATGATCAATACGGGACTATATGAGGAAACGTTCTACTTGCAAAAATCAATAGCATACATCGAAGAAATTACTCGGAAAAGTTATGATCTGTACTCACTTCTCGTGGAAGGAAAAAAAGTCGAGCCACATTCCGTGCTCTATATCGCCGAGCATATTCATGAAGTAAAAAAAGATGTGCAGCGCATTTTTTCAGGCTTATCGAAGTTAATTGGACAAGAACCGTTGCGGCGTCGCCTTCCGATCAGCGAACTTTGCGGAATGGTCATGCGCGCTAACAAAAAATACGCCGAATTGTTAGGAAAAAAGATTCAGTTTACTCAAGCGTGCCATGTTGATTTATCGACAGATCACGTTTACGCCTTGCTCTCCGTATTAAACAACTTAGTCGCTAACGCCGTGGAAGCCATTCCGTCCTCTGGCTCGATTCATCTGCAAGCAAAATTGGAGCAAAGCAATCTCGTTTTTGAAGTGACAGACTCCGGAATAGGCATTGCAAAGGAAGATGCTGACTGGATTTTTCATCCTGGCTTTACAACAAAATACGATCAACACGGAAACCCATCAACAGGAATCGGTCTCACCCATGCGCGCGACATTGTGCAAAGCCTTCATGGACATATACAGCTTGTCGGCAGTAAGCCCGGACAAACCACATTTCGTCTGGTCATTCCTACTTGTCAGCTGCTGCGAAAGGAGGAACGCAAGTAATGCCACTTCGTTTTTTTCTGATTGAGGACGACGCCGTCGTACGAAAAATGCTTGAAAAAATTATTACAGAAAACGAGCTTGGGGAAGTCGTTGGACAAGCGGAAGACGGCTTGGACGTATCAGCAGACCAATTATATTCCGTTGACGTGGTGCTTATCGACTTGTTAATGCCGGGACGCGATGGCATTCAAACGATGAAAAAACTAAAAGAGGAAGGGTTTACTGGACAATTCGTCATGATTTCCCAAGTGGAAAACAAAGAGATGGTTGGACAGGCATACCTTCACGGCGTCGATACGTACATTCAAAAGCCGATTAACCGTCACGAAGTGGTGGCGGTGTTGAAGCGGGTAGCGGAACATATCTCGATCTCTCACTCGCTTGATTCGATTCGACAGCTTTTGAAAACGTTAGATCAAGCAAATACTCCCCCTTCCTCTTTACATCAAAACGAACAAACACAATTGGAACAACAAGCACAACATCTCCTTCTTCTGTTAGGTATTGCTGGGGAGGCAGGTGCGTCAGATTTATTGCTTATCATGCGCTGGCTGGCGGAAAGAGAAAAACAAGGACAGACGATTCACGAACTGCCTGCTTTAAAAGAATTATATACAGAACTTGTGCAGCAAACGCTCGATCTTCATCATGATGAATCAACAATACAAAAAGAAGTTCGCGCTATGGAACAACGCATTCGCCGCATCGTGTTGCAAGCATTCACCCATTTATCTTCCCTCGGGCTCACGGACTATACGAATCCTACTTTTGAGCACTTCGCTCCCCGGCTGTTTGATTTTGCTGAAATCCGCAAGCGTATGAAAGAGCTCGAAGCGGGAGAAAAAACGACGAAATGCCGAATTAACGTGCGAAAATTTTTAACTGCCTTTTATATGGAAATCAAAAAATAGCTGGGCCTTGAAGGCAAGTTTTGGAGGGGCCATTATCCCTCCTGTTAGAGGCACTCCAGCAATAATTCTGCGGTAGACAGTCTCCCCTCTCATCTTATTTCCTTCCATCCCCATCCTTTTTTCTAATAAAAAAAGAGGATAATCAGAACTTGATCGACAAGCTAGTTGATATTCTATTTGTTATATTCCCAAAAAAATCCTTTTTCTAATAATAGTTTTCATCATTCATTCTTTTAACAATTTTTCGATTTCCTGTTTTAGTGTTGGGATTTTATTGATTACCACATCCCATACAATGCGATAATTAATAAAAAAATAACCATGAATCATCATCGCGCATTCCAGACATTTTTCTCCATTCGATATGCGGATTTGCCTGTCTGATTTGTTCTGGAATGTTTTTTGTCGCTTCACCAATCACCAATATATTCTTAATAACTGCATCACATACAAGTTCATTATCTAGAAATGCTTCATAGCCCATGTTTTTCGTATATTTCTGTATTTTATTGGCTGCTGAAAGAATATCTTCTAAAAAGACTTTAGGATTCCTCTGCATACTTAGCACTCCTTAAAATACTCGATTTTAATGCTGGTTTAATGTCATCTAAAATGACTAAATCCACCGGCTTTTGAAAACGATCTTCGAGATGAAATTTTAAATCCATATAGTTGTCGAATGTCATAGCATTATCCACAAATTCCACTAACACATCAATGTCACTAAAATCCTTTTGTTCCCCCCGGCTATACGAGCCGAACAAACCAATACGCTTTACACCGTATTTTTCTTTCCATACTCCTAAGTTTTTGGACAATTCATCAAGTATTTCTTGTTGTGATAACATATTTATCACCGCCATTTTCTTGATATCTCCTATTTTCATTATAGCATCGTTCTTTTTCATTATTCTTCATTAAGATTTGCCAATACGGTAGAGATTCTCTTTCTTCTATCAGCTATTTTTTTACGTTTGTTTTATGAATTCCTCCGTTTAGAGGGAAGAGAGACTTCGACTTCTATGAAAAAAAGTGAAAAACCACCGATATCGGTGGTCATGCGCTTTATATGACTTGTACAAGGCGAAACCGTTGCCCTCCTCCGACGTACGCAAGGAGAGGAAGGTCTTCTGCGATAATTCGTCCAATCACATTGACTTTATCATCTGCCGGAAGATCCGTTAATGTGATTTGCAGTTCGCCAGCATATCTTCCATATCGAATATTATCCATTGTAACACTTCCCTTTTGTCTTTCGATCGTACATGCTGGCTCCATCAAATGCTTTGGCCACAAGAAAGATAAACGGGATTCGAGCGAGCGAATGACATCCCTTGCCGCATCGCGCCGATTCGTATGAACCGTTTCAATCATGGAAAGCAGTTCATGTTGTTGTATGAGCGGCCGATAGCGAAGCGGAATAACGCCATCGCGAAACTCCTTCATTCGCATAAGCGCTTCATCTGTCATGGAACCATCGCCAACAAATACTTTATTTACGCCACAATCCCGCACTAATTCCGCGTACGCGCAAAGCGGATCAATGTTCCGGTGCGCCTCCAACGTCGGGAGACCTTGATGAAGCGGACCCCGCTTTTCTTTATTTCCCGGGATAAACGCGGCAATCGTTCGAATTCCTTTTCGGCGCAACATCTTGTTTTTTCGAATGACCGTTTCTTTTGATAGCCCCGTTTCCGGACGCGGATAAAAATTGTGCCACGCTTCAAGATGATTCCAGTTGACGTCACAAGCAACAAGCTTGTCACATTCTTCCTCCGTCACCGTACTCGCATTGAAAACGACCTTGATCTGATGGGAAAGCTGCGCTGCTTCTTCAACGGAAAACCCGTCATCCAACCGGAGCCCTCGGATTCCTGAGCGAACAAGCAAATCGAGATTGTCGCCATCCATTCCTATTTTGACCAAAGAAGCCGGGGTAACGTCAGCGACGATCCCGACTTCGTACCGTTTTGCTAACTCCCCAATTTCCTGTAACCGCTTGCGATAAATGGCAAGATCATCTTCTGGAATGTGAAGCGATGTAAAAAGTTCCCGACATCCGAAACGATTTGCCTGTTCAAACCTTTTTTCAATTTGATCGATCTGTTCTGTGAAGTAAAAAGATAGATAAAACATAATAGCCTCCTGCTTTAAATGTTTTCTGCCATTTCTTCTTTGAAGCCGAAGAAATACGTAAAAATGAAGCCAAACACGTACGAAATGACTAACCCTATGAAATAAAGAATATATTTATTTCCAGCAATTAACGGAATAAGCGATAGCCCTGATACACCTATCCCAAGCGCGGCCGTTTTCATCACCGCTTGAAACGCGCCGCCGACCGCCGCGCCGAGGCACGCGGTTAAAAATGGTCTTCCCAATGGCAGCGTGACCCCGTACAACAACGGCTCGCCAATTCCTAAAAATCCAACTGGCAACGCTCCTTTAATAATGTTGCGAAGCCGCTTGTTTTTCGTTTTGACGAAAATCGCAATCGCCGCTCCCACTTGGCCTGCACCTGCCATCGCCAAAATCGGAAGAATGGGAGTAGAACCGATTTTATTAATAAATTCCATATGAATTGGTGTCAAGCCGTGATGCAGCCCAACCATCACGAGCGGTAAAAACGTTCCCGCCAATACGGCGCCAGCAACCGCACCGCCAATATCCAATACCGCTTTGATTCCGTCCGTAATTCCTAAAGACAACCATCCGGCAAGCGGTTGAACGGCAATGAGTGTAAACAAACATACGACTAACACGGTGACAAGCGGCGTTACAATAATATCCACCGCATTCGGAACAAATTTGCGGACGCGCTTTTCAATGACCGCCATCAGCCACGCTGCCAACATCACTGCAAACAATCCGCCACGCCCCGGCGTAAGCGCTTCCCCAAATAGTTTCACATCAGCAAGCGCCGGGTTAAATACTAAAATTCCGGCGATCGCTCCTAGCACAGGTGTTCCGCCAAACTCTTTTGCCGTATTGAATCCGACTAAAATGCCAAGCGAAGCGAAAATGCCACCACCAATAATCAATAATAGCTGCAGCCATGTTTCCGTTGGATCGACACCGGCGTTTTTTGCAAAGTTAGCGATTCCGTTAATGATTCCTGATGCAACAAGCCCAGGGATAAGCGGGATAAAAATGCTGCCGATTTTGCGCAACAATCGTTTAAACGGCGTTTGGTTACGCTTTTGAATCTCGGCTTTTTTCTGCGCTGCCATATCTTCTTCGATCACTTCCCCAAGCTCTAACCCCGTCAATTCGCAAAGCGCAGCGGCCACTTTGTTGACCACTCCCGGACCGACAACGATTTGCAACGTTTCATCTTCAATGACTCCCATAACACCATCAATCTTCTTAAGTCCTGCAATATCGGCCTTTTGTTGATCATATAGCGACACTCTCACTCTCGTCATGCAATGAGCAATGCGCGCAATATTTTCTTTTCCTCCAAGCCGTTCTAACATTTCAATGGCCATTTGTTGTTCCTGCTTCATTTCGACCTCTCCCTTTCATTTTTTATTGAAGCGCCCGGCGGACAAATCCATTCGCTTTTTGCAGCCGCTCTGTCGCTTCCTCATAGCTGCATTGCAATAAAATCATGATAATCGCCGTTTTCACATGCCCTTGCGCCGCTTCGTAATATCGCTCCGCCGTTTCGGCATCGACATCGGCAGCCTGCATAATGATTCGTTTGGCGCGTTCTTTTAATTTCACGTTTGTCGCCTGCACGTCAACCATTAAGTTTTTATATACTTTTCCGATTCCAATCATGGAAGCAGTGGAAATCATATTTAATACCATCTTTTGTGCCGTACCTGCTTTGAGACGGGTCGACCCTGTTAAAATTTCCGGACCTGTTTCCACTTCCACACTGATATCAGCGTATTTACTCATTTCCGCACCCTTATTGCAGGCAATGCTTCCTGTAGCTGCACCGATTTGTCTGGCGTATCGAAGCCCGCTTATTACATACGGTGTCCGTCCGCTCGCCGCGATGCCAATAACGATATCTTTCTCCGTTAATCCGATCGACTGCAAATCTTTTACTGCTAATTCTTCATTATCTTCCGCTCCTTCTACTGCGTTTGTGAACGCTTCCAAACCTCCCGCGATCAACCCTTGCACCATTTCTTTTTCCGTCCCGAATGTCGGCGGGCATTCTACCGCATCTAAAATTCCAAGCCGGCCGCTTGTGCCAGCTCCCATATAAATGAGTCGACCGCCTTTTCGAAAAGACGCAATCACTTTTTGCACAAGCTTTTCAATTTGTTCTAGCTCTTTCGAAACAGCAATCGCCACTGTTTTATCTTCTTCGTTCATCACTTGTAAAATTTCTTCTGTCGTCATTTCGTCTAAGTTCCGTGTTTTGTTGTTTCGTTGTTCGGTTGTTAAGTGTTCTAGCAATCTTGTCACCTTCTTCGTCTTTTTTTGAAATTTAATTTCTTAATTTTATTATATAATTATGAAATAAAATATCAATGTATTCTTATATTTTCAAAAAATTTTATATAAACAAAAAAACGGGCATCGACTGCCCGCTTCCATAAACGCAATTTATCTCCGCAACCGAACCACTTCTTCTCTTGTTTCATGAAATTTATCCAAAACAAGGCTTCCCATTCGGTGGAACGTAATTAAATAAAGCGCGTCAATGATATTCAGTTGCGTCATTCGTGATGCCATACTTCCGATGCGATGATCTTGCTCGACATCCGGAAGGCATAGCTTGATATTCGCCTCCTTATACAATGGTGACGACGTATCGAGTTTAGTGATGGCAATCACCGTGGCATCTTGTTTTTTGGCGAATCTCGCAATTTCCAGCACATCTTTTGTTCTTCCTGATGTGGAAATCGCGACAAACACATCCCCTTTCTCTAAATTCGCGACAAGCGGAAGCATTGTATGAAAATCGGGAGACATCGCCGACACATAGCCTAGTTTCGTAAATTTGTAACACGCATCCATCGCGGAAGCTGCCGAACCCCCGACGCCGTAAAATAAAATTTTGCCCGCCTTCGCAATCGCTTCCGCCGCTTTTTCCAACTCGCGTTTATCAATCGTCGTCGTCGTCGCTTCGACCGCCGCTTTGTTGACATAGGTCACTTTATTGAATAAGTCGTACGGAGTATCTTGCTTTTCGATGATCGAAAAATCGTTAATGTTCATATCCGCAATCGTCAATTCACGTACAAGCGCCAGTTTTAGCGCCGTAAAGCTGCCGATGCCGATCGCTTTGCAAAAGCGAACGACGCTTGCTTCACTCGCTCCCGCGTTTCTCGACAATTCCTTCGTCGTCATATTCGGCACAAGTTCCGCATGTTCCATAATATACGTTGCAATCTTTTTTTCCGCCCGTGAAAATCGTTCCATTTGATTTTCAATTTTCGCTAAAATACTCAGCTGCTTCATCATGTTTATTCTTCCTCTCTATCCGGCGTCACATTTAATTTAATGTTACCATGCATCCGCTATCAAAAGAAAGCGGAACATGATGTTTGGAAATACTTAGAAACATCGCTAAGATGAAGATGGAAAAAGAAAAGAATATACTTGTTTCCTCTGTTTCATGATTTCTTTTCGGAACTAACGCATTCTTAACTCAAAAAATTTTTATTTTAAATAAAAAATATTTGAATTCAAGATACTTTTCGGTTATGATTATATCAAAACAAAAGGAGGAAAACGAAACATGGCAAATTTTCAATTAGACAAAGTTCATAGTTCCATATCTTTTCAAGTAAAGCATATGATGGTTGCTAAAGCAAAAGGAGAGTTCAACGAATTTGATATTAAAGTGGAAGGTGATGTCAATCAGCTTGAATCTTCAAAAGTGGAAGCAACTATTCAAGCCGCTTCGATTGACACAAAAAACGAAGACAGGGACAACCACCTTCGTTCAGCTGACTTTTTCGATGTGGAAAATTATCCAACGATTACGTTTATCAGCGATTCAGTTAAAAAAGTTTCCGATCATGAGTATGAAGTAACAGGACGATTAACGATTAAAGATGTGACAAAAACAGAAACGTTCAAAGTTGAGTTCAACGGACAGTCCAAAAATCCGATGACTGGAAGCATCGTAGTTGGCTTTGATGTCGAAGGAAAAATTAATCGCGAAGATTACGGCTTAACATGGAATGCGGCTCTTGAAACAGGCGGATTTCTAGTCGGAAAAGAAGTAAAAATATTCGGAAGCTTCGAATTTATTATTAGCTAACCTCTTCTGCCAAACGCCCTTAGCCTTGACAGTCGAGCTAAGGGCGTTGATTGTTGTAAGTTCTTCCCTATTAATTCAATGTTTTAACAAACAGAACGGGCTCTTTGGCATTCGCCCATCAAAATGCATAAGCTACTCGCATAACATTTGTTTATTGCAAAAATTAAAGTGCAGAGATGTGCAAAATTTTTATACAAATGGTTATGCAGAGGAGCTTTACATGGAGGGGCAGTCGTGATAACCTGTTTGGGGTGGCTGCAGAGGCTCCATGTCAAGCCCTCAATAGCGAGAATTCAAATTGAATTTTTATGCAATATAAACGAATTTATATACTGCAATACTCTGCACTTTTTCCTTGAAAAAAAACATCCTTAGGTTCACTCCCGTTCATTCCACGCATTCTTTGTTGTTTCGCGAAATATTCCAGTTTGTCGTTAATGAATGGCGTCCGTTTTCTCCTTTTTTCTTACGAAAAATGAAGGGAGCCAGTCCAACTCCCTTCATTTTTTTCCTCTTTTTCCTTAAACGTTTGCTTCTTTCACTTTTCCCTCGTGAGGAATCCCCTCAATTGGGCATTCCGCAGTGCCAACCGTTTTTCTTGTAATTTTTTCTACATTTTCTCTTGCTTTTTCCGCATCCATCACCCATGTGCGGTAGAAATCAAACGGACATTCGGCAACCCCTTTGTCGCCTTCGCCAGATTGAATTTTTCCAGTATATCCGCGATGCAAAAGTTTGAAAAGGTGGTTTTGAGACTGGGCGTTTTTGCGAAAGTCGCGAATTTGGGAAATCGAAATCTCCGCATATTGGATGCCGTTTTCCTCTTCGCCGCACTCACCGAGAGTCCGACCATCGAAACCAATGATCGCCGAATGGCCAAAATAGGAATATACCCCGTCAAAGCCTGTGGCGTTTGCGACAGCGACATATACATTGTTTGCCCATGCCATTGTTTTGGCCATCATGATTTGCTGTTCTTTCGCCGGATACATGTATCCTTGGCATCTGACGATCAATTCCGCACCTTTCATTGCGCAATCGCGCCAGATCTCCGGATAGTTTCCATCATCGCAAATAATCAGGCTGATTTTAATCCCCTTAGGCCCTTCCGTCACATACGTTGTATCTCCTGGATACCATCCCTCGATCGGGCACCATGGGATGATCTTCCGGTATTTTTGTACGATTTCCCCTTTGTTGTTGATCAATACAAGCGTATTATAAGGGTTCTTATGCGGATGTTCTTCGTGTTGTTCGCCCGTTAGCGAGAAAACTCCCCAAGTATTAGCTTTTCTGCACGCTTCAGCAAAGATCTCCGTCTCTGGGCCAGGAATGGTCGTCGCTGTTTCAAACATTTCTTTTTTGTCGTACATGATCCCCATCGTGCTGTATTCAGGGAAAATGACGAGATCCATTCCCGGCAGTCCCTGCTTCATTCCAATGATCATATTCGCGATGTTTTTTGCATTTTCAATTACTTCTTCTCTCGTATGCAGACGCGGCATTTTATAGTTAACGACCGCTACCCCCACCGTATCGTTGCTGCTGGAAATATCTCCGTGTCTCATAATATTATTTTCCTCCTTCTTTTAGTTTTTTGATGGAATGAAATAAAAGACGTCTTTTGACGAATCTCCTTTCTTTCCCCTCGAGCATCCCCTCCCTATGATCAGCTTCTTATAAGTTATTCTTGCTGCATCTTCCATTGGGCAAGCGATGCCGATGATCATACTCTCATATTCGGTTCAACATCCTCCACAAGAACCTTTTGTAATATCTGTAATCCTAGTTGTAAATTTATGCATTTATAGCAACACGTTCATGTGTAGACTGAAAAGCATGAGCAACACGCAAAACAGTGTCATCTTCACCATGTCTTCCAACGATCATCATCCCGACAGGCAGACCTTCAGATTTTCCGCATGGGACATTCATTGCTGGGTGTCCTGTAACATTGAATGGTGCAGTATTATAAATCATTTCTAAAGCTCTCGTAATAATTTCTTCCTTTGAAGCATCTGAAGAAGGAATTTTTGTTGCTTTCATCGGTGTAGTAGGCATAATCAGCACGTCATATGTTTTTAGTGCATTATCATAAGCTTGTTTTAATTTTCGAGCTAGGTTTTGTGCAATAGCATAATATTTCCCGTTATATTGATCCTGCATATACTGTCCAAGTAAGATTGTCATTTTCACTGTATCCGAAAATTCGTTGGCTCTTACTTTTCGTGCTTTACCATAGGCATCTAAAAGTTTAGTACTATAGTGCCCCTTCCAATTCGTTCCCATGCCATTTCCCTTGACCATTAAGGAGGTAAGACCCTCTATACCAATTCCATTCCAGATGTGAATACCATCCCGATGCATTGGAATAGATACTTCTTCTACTTTTGCTCCACTATTTTCCAAAGAATATGCGGCTTCTCTCACTAAATGATCTACATCTTCTTCGGACAGCCCGTCCCAGCCAAAGCCTTCCGTTACGATTCCGATTTTAATATCCTTAGCATGACCAACAAGTGATTCTGTATATGGCTTCACTTCCAACCCCGACTGTCTTGGATCTAAGCCATCTTCACCAGCTATCACTTCAAGTAACAAAGCGACATCCTCAACAGTTCTAGCAATAGGTCCAGTGTGATCTATCGTCTGTTCAATTGGAAAAATGCCGGTATAAGGAACAAGCCCGTATGTAGGCTTTAGACCATAAACTCCACACCAAGAACTAGGAATCCGAATAGATCCTCCTTGATCGCCGCCTATGGCCATGTCAACTTCACCTGCAGCAACCAATGCTGCACATCCACTAGAAGAACCACCTGATGATCTAGCAGGATCGTGTGGATTTAAGACGGGGCCTGTTGCAGAAGTATGGCTACCGCCAGATAGGCACAAATCTTCGCAAACAGCTTTGCCTACAATTTCTCCACCAGCATCAAGTATTCTAGTTACAATGGTAGCATCTTCGTCAGGTACAAAACCCTCTAGAATAGCTGAGCCATTCATCATAGGAACACCTGCTAGACTTATATTATCTTTTAGAACAATTGTTTTTCCCGCTAATTTTCCAGTACTATTTCCTTTTATGCTAGTTTTCCAATACCATGCATTGTACGGGTTTTCTTCAGCACTTGGACGATACCCTGGAGTGCGTGGATATTTTACTGGGAGACTAGGCTCTACAAGTTGATTTAAACGATTGTAGGATTCAATCGTGCTTTCCATTAATTCTTGATATAAAGATAATTCATCGTCCGTGAGAGTGAGATTAAACTCCTCTGCAATTCTTTTTAATTGTTCAATCGTCGGTTTTTTTACAGCCATAGCTTCTCTCCTCCTTCAGTAAAGTACTTTTGCTTCACAAAAAATAGGTTCTTGATCATGCCTAACGATTGGACCAAAATCGCATTTTCCACCTAAATCATAAGGACTGTCATCACCCCTTTTAATAACTACTTTTTCAGTTCCAATCATATGACTAGCATTAGATAACCAGAACAAAGAAGAGGATATGTAAAAAAAGAAAAATCCAGCAATATTTAATTGTTATATTTTATTACATAATAATGAATTAAAATATTACATATACCCATTTATGTCATTTTTCTTAACTTAAATATAAATATAATTTGATTATATTATTTTTGTCAACAGAAAAATTAGATTTTTGCGACATTTTATGTAATAAAATATTACATAAAAACTTCTTGAGTTTTCATGACGGTAGCTACCTCCGATCACTCCTTCTCCTCCCTATAAATTACCAACCATCTTTATGTTGCAAACTAGAGCAAAAAATCGAAGCTATGCATAGTTTTTCCTCTTCCAAACTGGAAAATGTTTGCGATTCCACACTTCCCATTGATTTTACAATAACTTGTCACATCGAACTCTCTTGACCCATTGTGTAATCTAGACATCACTCTTGATTCCAAAATGTTCACGGTGCCGCCAATAAGACCATCCCTCTTCCAATTTCAAATGAACGACTTACCGTTTCAGACATTCGAAATAGGTGTTAAAAGTTTGTACTTTCTTTGCCATAAAAAATCCCTTTCCAGGCAGACTCCTAAGAACAGCATATCAAATGTCTCCGTTCTCTTTTTTTCGCTGTCTACCTGTAAGGGTTATATACTTATCCCCTCTAATTCCTTCCTCTTAAGGGATTTTATACTATGTACCTGTGGTGCGTGCTAGATAAAATCAGATAAGCATAAAAACGGCCCTTGCATGAGGATTTCCTTAAAATGAAAGTGCAAAGGAGAATTCCCATGCAAGAGCACTTTCATTAACAGATCGAGCCAAATTTCAAAAACAATATGGAGCGATTTTGTGTTTTGTATCCACTCAACTATCGAGCATCCAGATTCCTCTTCAACGCCGCAATCGTCATTGGTTGAAACAGAAGGACGAGGTCATCATCGCCGTCCATGTCCTTGGAAAGTTACTAGGCTTCATTTCCGAACGGATCTAGGAAATTTGTTTTCCAAGGCTTTGTTCCCTGAACGTTCTCACAACCGTCGCTGCCGGGCGCTTGGCTTTGCGATCAAGTGGATACGGCGCCAGCTGGCCAAGCGCGGGCAACACCGTGCGTATACGGTCATGGACAGCATGCCGATCGAACTGTGTCATTCACCCCAAATGTATCACACCAAACGGTTTCGTGGAATTGCCGATATTGGCTATTGTGCTTCGAATCAGTTGATAGAAATTTATACTAAGTTTAAATGGATGTTATTTTAAATTGCCCGGAACAGATTTTGAAAGTCTTCCTGAATTAGACGCTGTGACTGGAGATACAGCTGGACGCAAAATCTGCATATCATTCACCTCCTCCCTCTTTTTTGTCCCCGTCGCCCTTGACGTTCCTTTCGCACCTTTGGCGGGTGTTGGCCAAGGGCGAATCCGGCTCCAAGGATGCCTCAAGATGCTCCATGGGATGGCGGAGATAGAGTTTTCATAGAACTTTTGGCGCTACCCTTTGTTGGGAAATGTTTTTTATACGTTGCGCTGCTCCCGTCAAGCATGAAAGCGTTTTATAGCGCCCTAAATGGTCAAACCATGATGATTGTGTAAAAATTCGCTCTCGGTCCAGCAAATTTAGGCGTTAGGAAAATTAAACAGCTTTTTGCGCCGTTTCTTTTTACACAAAATTTCGGACTTCATCGCCCTACATCTTCACACCACTGTTACTTTGTTTTAGACTGTTGGCATAAATTAGGCGCAACACTTGTTTAATTTTCCGTTTTTCATAAGGGCAAGGACGTTTTCCTTTGCGTATGCGGTACATCGGACAATGATTCCCTTGGCATGCCGGCCGAAAAAAACAAGCTTGGCAATGTTTATCTTGTTCTTCTCCTGACGTGACCCACAAAGCTAATTTATCGAAATCAACTTCCATTGTTCCATCAGCATGAAGCCATCCAACATGGTTGTATTCCTCATGAAGGAAACAAGTGCATTTATACACTTGACCATTGGCGCCAACGACAAACGAGTGTGGCTTAGCTGCATAACAAACTGCCCCAGTAGGCATTAACATCGATTCAATGATCGAACTCATATTTAATCCACAATGAATGCCAATTTCCGTAAACTCCCATATTTTTGTCTCTGCGGTGCGATGGTCGCAGATCAGCAAATCTTCATCGTTCGCTCCACCCCATTTTCCAACAGGGCGACAAAAAATTTGAAAGCGCGAATCTCCCGCAAAATAACCAGCTAACTCTTCTAAAAAACGCGGAATGTGTGAAAGATTGTCTTCATCAAAATTAATGCGAATGTAAATTTCAAAAGAATCATCTAATGTCTGGATATCGAGCAAATGGTTTATTATCGTCTCATACGTAGGTCCTCGATTCGTAAGGGATCGGCGCGAATCGTGTACGTCTTTGCTTCCGTCAAGTGTCACCATAAAGCGGCTCACTCTATATTTCAACAAATTTTGAAATGTTTGTTTAGATAAAAAATAGCCGTTCGTAGACATTTCTGCTTGATAGGCTACGCCATGGCGATCGGTCCATTCTACGATCACTTCACTTAATTCTTCGATAATATCATACGCTAATAGCGGTTCCCCACCAAACCAACTGACAGTAAGATGCTCCAATCTAGGGATTTTATTTTTTAAAAAACGTTTTAGCCCATTCACAACATTGCGGGACATCTTTCCACGCGAAAAATCTTGATAGCAGTATGTACAGCGAAAATTGCATGCCTCTGTAGGAAGTACAATGAGATGCATCACATCCGTTCGATGTAAAGTTTGGTGCAAAAATTGAGCGCGCTTTTCTTCGTTTACTTGCTCCGGAACAAGAAATCCGCATTCCACAAGCATTTTTTCGACAGGCAATAATTCTCGATCGATGCCGCTCCGCTTTAATGCTTGCAACACTGCTTTTTTCTCTTCTTCTCTCACAACACCGATCGCGCCTGTATAACTATTATAAAGAATGAGTTCTCCACTTTCTGTTTGTGAAATGGCATTAAATCGAGATGGAAACCATTTCATGTTGCTCATTGTTCTACACCCTTTTTTGTAAAATCATAATAAAGAAATAAACCTTTTGTCTGTTACATATATCACAATATAAGCATCCTTTTGGCCATTAATGCCACGAAATTAGTGTAAAAAAATCCATCTCTTGAACGTTATATAAATATTTTTCCATGAAAATGCGCGCGCTTGGAGCGGCTATTTCATGCCAGGCGGAGAGCAAAGCGCGCTCATGGAACTTTTCTGAAATTTTACAGTGAACAAACAGAATAGAGCGCAAATAACGCGCTCCATTCCGTTACAAAAAACATTTCTCAATCATTCCCTTTACGCACGCAAGTCAATGACATTAAGGGGCTGTTCCCCAATTTTC
Organism: Parageobacillus thermantarcticus; assembly: GCF_900111865.1. Taxonomy (GTDB): domain Bacteria; phylum Bacillota; class Bacilli; order Bacillales; family Anoxybacillaceae; genus Parageobacillus; species Parageobacillus thermantarcticus. The sequence goes on from NZ_FOJS01000002.1 coordinate 229,372, forward strand.
GAGATTCAGCCCCCTGCCTCCATTTCAATTATGAAATTCGGCCAATTTGAATATGCTTCAAGAAGCCGCACCCATGTCACGGTTTAGATGGAATTGCGCGAACCATCATCGATTGTCCGAGCCTTCAGCCTCTCATGCCGTATGTTCCCTGTCTGTTTTAAAAGAAGGGTGGTCGTCATTCTTTTTTTCATTTTCTTTTTCAGCTTGTTTTATCGCTTTTAGTTTGGCGGACAGTTCCATAAACCAGCTTTCATCCTTCGTTTGCAAAGCAATATCAATTAACGCCTTAATCTGTTCCTCATCCTCAAAGGCCGATATAGGGAGTTTTTTCACCCAATGCTTTAACGTTTCAACGGTTTTTCCAACGATTTCTTTATTATCAGAATCCATCACTTTTATTTTGACGATTTCTTGCAGTGGATTTGCTGTTTCAATATAACCGTATACTAATTCTCCGTTTTTTGTTTTCCCTTTTACCCAATCCCCTACTTCTACTCTATCCATCGAATTCACCACCACTTAAAGTGTTTCTAATAAAATTTGCAAAAAATGCGCAACGATAGATAGCTCGTCTTCTGTAAGAAAAATTATTACATTTTATTTAAAGAAAATCAAACATATTTATCCGTTGATTTATGTCTGAATACTTTTGTGCCCCCCGCATCGTCCAACCAACATTTCATACACTCCCCATAATGGAATTGTACACATAAGGTTTTACAACACTTTTCTCGATTTCCACCAACATCTAACTAAAAAAATAAAGGAATCCAGCTAAAAATACGTATTTCGAAAGCGGATTCCTTCGTCCTAATTCATTATAAAACGCCAAACTGTTCGTCGCGCAAATTGGTAATAAACATATGGCCAGGCGCATGAGTGATCATCAATTCCGGCTTTACTTGCATTGCCACTGCCTGTGGTGTCACTCCACACGCCCAAAACACCGGAACTTCCCCATCTTTTATCGGAACAGGGTTGCCAAAATCCGGTTTTTGAAGATCTTGAATGCCAATGGATTCCGGATTCCCGATATGGACAGGAGCCCCATGAACAGCTGGAAAACGGCTCGTTACTTGAACGGCCCGCACGACGTCTTTTTCCGGAATCGGACGCATGCTGACAACCATAGGGCCTTCGAAGCGCCCGGCCTTGACACAAGGAATGTTCGTTTTATACATCGGTACATTAGTGCCGCATTCAATATGGCGAACCGGAATTCCGTTATCCAGCAAAGCTTTCTCGAAAGTAAAGCTGCATCCAAGCAGAAAAGCAACCATATCATCTTCCCAATAAGAAATAATATTATCGACTTCCTCCACTAATTCTCCATTTCGATAAATTCGATATTTCGGAAGATCTGTCCGCAAGTCAGCATCAGGAGCAACAAGCTGTGGAACCGGAGACCCCGGCTCTGTCACATCGATCACCGGACATGGCTTAGGATTGCGCTGGCAAAATAATAAAAATTCAAAAGCCAATTCTTTTTTTAAAATGACTAAATTCGCTTGGGTAAACCCGTTGGCAAGACCGGATGTGGGCTTTCTCCATTCATTTCTGCGAATATATTCGCGGACTTTAGCTGGATGGGCATTCGATAATTCCTTCATTTTTTATTCCTCCTTCATAGATGGAAACATTATCAGCGGACTAAATACAATTATACCATTCTTTTAAATTAAAATTATTTTCTTAACTTTCTACATACTTGTACAGCCAGCTATTTTTTTCAATACAATTTTTCGATACATGCCGCGCATCATTACATCGGAATCTTCAGTGACGCAGCATTCATGTTTGATAGCCCCATAAACCTTTTCAAATGAAACGCCTATGTCCGTTCCAAGCAGCTTTATGACAGGGCGAATGATTTTTTTCATGACCGAAAGTTCTTTATGTTTAGGCGCAAATTTGTCGAATATAATGATGGTTCCCCCTTTTTTTACTACCCTTGCCATTTCTAATATTGCTTTTTCCGGATTTGGCACAACACTGACAATTAAACTTGCGACAATCATGTCAAACGAACAAGCTGGAAATGATAAAGATTGGACATCCATTTGCATAAATTCAACCCGTGGTGCTAGATAAACTTGATCAAGCATAAAAATAGCCCTTGCCTGGCGGATCTCCTGTAGAATGAAAGTGCAACCTACCATTCGAAAGGAGAATCCCCATGCAAGAGCACTTTCATTTTACTACAGATCG
>NZ_FOJS01000008.1 GCF_900111865.1 Parageobacillus thermantarcticus
TGGGCAGAGAGACCAAATTTTTCCCTGACGTCATAGTAGCAAAGCCGCTGGATTTTCGTTTTGGAAAAGGTTCTGGAGCGAAAAGCAATCTCGCTAATATAGTTGCATGCTTGGTTAAACCGTTTCATTGTTTCCAGCAGCGCATGAAACTGTTCAAGAGTTGGCACTAATTTAATCTTGAGAGTGCAGAGCATTCTTGATTCACCTACCTTTCTAAATCCAGTGTACTTATATTGAACGAAAAATTCAATATATACTGAAAATATAAACCCCGCCTTCCTCCCACAGCTAAAGCAGCGGGCTTCCGGCGGATGTTCTCGTGAACGATAACGGTTCCTACCGCGTCACTGGCGATGTGGAGCTCATTGACGCGGAAGGAAATAAATTTGTGACAAAGCAGACGTTTTCGCTTTGCCGATGCGGCCTGTCCAACAATAAGCCATTTTGCGACGGCACGCATAAAGGAAAATTCCACTCTGTTGTCCGTGCCACTCCGTCTGAATCGCAATGATCGGAAGTGACGCCATGGATGAAAAATGGCTGGCAAAACTTGTTCGCAATTGCTTGCTGCAATACGGATATGACACGGAATCGTTTCCGCTTAACGATTCGGAATGGAGACAGTTGCGCGAAAAAATTTTATCTGCAAAAATAAACGATGAAGAAATGGACATGTACGAAATTGTCAATGACGTCATTTACGAATATATAACGAAATAACACTCCTTGTCTTGGCAAGGAGTGTTATTTTTTGAAAAACGCGCGTTTTCCCACTCTCTCGACAACCGACGGAAACAAGCGGTGAAGTTGACTGCCGATATTCATCCAGCGCGGCATATTTACTTCCCTTGTCGGCGTCATCATAATCGAAACGACCCGTTTTGCCACTTTTTCCGGCGTAAGCATCCATCGCTCGATATTTTTTACGTACTCGCCTGACTGGTCGGCGACATGAAAAAAATTGGTGCGGATCGGCCCCGGGTTCACAGCCGTAACAAAAATTCCGTGTTGTTCCGCTTCCATCCGCAAGCTGTCCGTAAACCCAAGCACCGCATGTTTCGTGGCGGCGTATACGCTCGATTTCGGCGTCGCTAACTTTCCCGCTTGTGAAGCGATGTTAATAATGTGGCCGCTCCGCCTTTTTTTCATATGCAAATACACTGTTTTTGTGCAAGCGATTAAGCCAAACACATTTACAGCAAACATATTCTTCATTTCCTCGAGGTCGATGTCCTCGACATTGCGGAACACGCCAAAGCCGGCGTTGTTCACCAATACGTCAACCGTCTGGACATCGTGGAATAATTGCTGAAACACCGCTTCCACCGCATCCGTATCGCTTACGTCCAGCCGGTAATAACGCGGGGAAATATGATATGTTCGTTCAATCTGTCTTGCCACTTGTTTGAGCCTTTCTTCGTTTCTGGCAAGCAGCACTGGAAGCGCTTTTTGCCGCGCCGCTTCATAAGCGATTTGTTCCCCGATGCCGCTCGACGCTCCGGTAATGACGATATGTTTGCCTTCTATCCGCAAATCGACCCCTCCACCACTTCATATACGTAATGATCATTTACTTTTTTCTTGCAAACCGCACCGTTTTCTTCCAAATAATCAAGCTGACCAATCGTTTCAGACATCGTTAACAACAACTCTTGCTGATATACGGCAGGAAATAGCTTTTGGCAAACTTGAAATGCGGTGTGCGGCTTTTGCTTCAGCATATCGAGCACTTGCTCGGCGCGCTCCCGTTGTTTACGAAGGCGTTTTTCAATCAACGCAGATACGTCCGTCACATCTTCTCCGTGCCCGGTCATCACGAACGAAATATCGTAATTGCGCATTTTCAGCAATGAAGCATTATACTGCACCAACGGTTTCGGGCGCTCTGTCTCTCCTGGAAAAGGCGGCTCCATCATCGGATTTGGAGAAATATGTAAAAGCAAATGATCTCCACCAATCATCGCGCCATCCGTTTCGCGATAAAACACAACATGGCTTTGCGCATGCCCCGGTGTCTCAATCACTTTCCAATGCGGCAAACCCGGCAGCGAATCGCCTTCTTTGATCGTCGCGGTAAGCGGACGGCGGCATGCATAGCGGAGCGAACCGCGCAAATTGGAAAGCTTGGCAAGAAACGAACGATCGATACCGCACTCCAACAAAAACTGTTCAAAAAATTGTTGATGCTGTTGGAAAAATGTTTCGTCTTGGCGAACCCATCGGTCTGCTTTCCAGTGGCCAACGACCGGCAAATCATCCGGCAAATAATCGAGCAAGCCGACGTGATCAGGATGGTGATGGGTGATGACGACTTGATCGATGTCAGAAGGAGCGTATCCAATTTGCCGAAGCTGCTGTCGAAACGAATGCCACGCCTCTTCTGTTTTGATTCCGGCATCGATCAAAGTCAAGCTGTCTCCTTTAATCAAGTACATGTTTACGTTTCCAACGGGAAATGGCGTCGGAACGACGATGCGATAAACATGCTCCTTCATAACCGACAATCCCCTTCTCATCGACATATTTTGATAGTAAAATAAATCGGCAATCATGATATTTTACAGTTTACACTGATTTTATTAGTTTGTCATTTTTTTCGAATAATTCGTAAAAAAATTCTCCTTTTCTATTGACAACATGCCTGTTTTCATTGCATAATTGCAAACAAAATGAACATCGCAAACAGGCGATGAGTGAGGCCAGTAAACCATGAACGGTATCCAGAGAATGAAACCCGCGGGCTGAAAGGTTTCATTACCCTCTTCGTGGTTGAACCTACCTCATGAGCTGTTAGGTAAACCTAAACGTCCAACCGGCGTTATCGGTAAAGAGTTGGGCTCTTGGCGAAAGAGCCAAAAAAGGTGGTACCGCGGAAACAAAGACCTTCCGTCCTTTTTTAGGAGGCAAGGTCTTTTTTATTTGATCTAAAAAGGAGGAATTCACGATGCAACAGGAAACGACCATTACGTTTATCGGCGCCGGCTCGATGGCGGAAGCGCTTATTTCCGGAATGATAAAAACGTTGTACCGGCCTGAACAAATTATTGTGACAAACCGTTGCAATCAAAAACGGCTCGAATATATGAAAAAAACGTACGGAGTCCGAACCGAAACAAATAAAGAAAAAGCGGTAAAAGAAGCGGATATTGTCATTTTAGCAATGAAGCCGAAAGACGCGGCAGAAAGCATCGCTTCCATCGCTTCGGCGATCGGCGAACACCAGCTGATCATTTCCGTGCTCGCCGGCGTGATGACAGAAACGATCGTCTCGCTCATTGGGAAAAACGTCGCGGTCGTTCGCGCCATGCCAAACACGTCGGCGGCGATCGGCCAGTCTGCGACCGCCATCTCCCAAGGCCGTTTTGCGACGGAAGCACATGTCGCCATCGCAAAAACGTTGTTTGAGACGGTCGGCATTGTCGCGGTCGTTCCCGAACATGATTTGCACGCCGTTACCGGTCTTTCCGGAAGCGGGCCGGCATATGTGTACTATTTAGTAGAAGCCATGGAAAAAGCGGCGGAAGAAATCGGGCTTGACCGCATTGTCGCAAAACAATTGATTTTGCAAACGATCATCGGCGCGGCGCAAATGCTGCAAACGACAAACAAACACCCTTCCATTTTACGCAAAGAAGTGACGAGCCCCGGCGGAACGACGGAGGCGGGCATCCAAGTGCTGGAGCGCTACCGCTACCAAGAAGCGGTCGTTGCATGCATCAAACGGGCGACGGAGCGATCGGAAGAGTTGGGAAAAGAACTTATTTCTTCCGCTTTTTCGCACGCTGCCGCTCCATCGCGCTAACCCTTTTCTTACAAACGCGTATCATTTTGTTTTTGCGAATAAACGTGCTATTATCAAATTGAAAACGACATTACTTGGAGGGAAACACAGACAATGGAAACGATGCTTTTTTCACCGTACACGATACGCGGAGTCACTCTCAAAAACCGGATTGTCATGTCTCCGATGTGCATGTATTCTTGCGACACGGAAGATGGGAAAGTGCGAAATTGGCATAAAATTCATTATCCGACGCGCGCTGTCGGTCAAGTCGGTCTTATTATTTTGGAAGCAACCGCCGTTACCGCCCAAGGAAGAATTTCATCGCGCGACTTAGGAATTTGGAGCGATGAACATGTCGGCGGGTTGCGCGAACTAGTCTCGCTCGTCAAAGAGCATGGCGCGAAAATCGGCATCCAGCTCGCCCACGCCGGGCGCAAATCGGAAGTAGACGGAGAAATCATCGCACCTTCATCAATTCCGTTCAGCGAAAAAACACGCACTCCAAAAGAAATGACGAAAGCAGACATTGAAGAAACAATCCAAGCGTTCCAAAATGGTGCCCGTCGCGCCAAAGAAGCCGGCTTCGATATCATCGAGATTCACGCTGCCCACGGCTATTTAATTAATGAGTTTTTGTCGCCGCTATCAAACAAGCGGCAAGACGAGTATGGCGGTTCTCCGGAAAACCGCTACCGCTTTTTGGGAGAAGTGATCGATGCCGTAAAAGAAGTGTGGGACGGACCGCTTTTTGTGCGCATTTCTGCTTCTGATTACCATCCGGAAGGTTTGACCGTCAAAGATTACGTTCCATATGCGAAACGCATGAAAAAACAAGGAGTCGACCTTATCGACGTAAGTTCTGGTGCAGTCGTTCCGGCAAATATTAGCGTATATCCGGGCTACCAAGTTCCGTTTGCGGAAACGATTCGCCGCGAAGCCGAAATCGCGACTGGGGCGGTTGGCTTGATTACTTCCGGATGGCAGGCAGAGGAAATTTTGCGCAACGGGCGCGCCGATTTGGTGTTTCTCGCCCGCGAACTATTGCGCAATCCATATTGGCCGTACGCCGCCGCAAAAGAGTTGGGAACGACGATTCCTGCTCCAGTGCAATATGAGCGGGGATGGCGTTTTTAAAAGCTGCCGGGTTTCCGGCAGCTTTATTTTTTTCTTGGGATGATAAACGAAGAAAAATCAGATGCCAATTCCGTATTCGGAAACAACTCTCTTGCTTCATGCAGCAGTTCTTCGCTTAATTCTCCTTGATATCGGGAACTAATATGAGTTAAAATTAGTTTTTTCGCACCTGCAAGCTTCGCCACTTCCGCCGCTTGAACAGCGGTAGAATGAAAATAATCATACGCTAAAGCGCCATCCTCTGCCGCAAACGTCGCTTCATGAACGAGCACATCCGCCTCTGTCGCCAGCTCGACGCTTGCCTCGCAATAGCGAGTATCGCCGAGAATTGCGACAATTCTCCCTTTTTGTGGCGGGCCGACAAAATCGCGTCCATCAATGACCGTTCCGTCTTCTAGCTCCACCGTTTTCCCTAACTTAATTTGTTGATAAATCGGACCGGGGCGAATCCCAAGCGCCTGCAATTTATCAACTAAAAGCGTGCCTGGCAAATCTTTTTCCACGACGCGAAAGCCGTAGGAAAGAATGCCATGATCGAGCTGCTTCGCAATTACGAAAAAGCGTTCGTCCTCAAAAATAACCCCTTCCTCGATTTCAACGACTTGCAACTCGTATTTCAGCCGCGTGCAACTAACCGAAAGCGATGTTTCAATAAACGTTTGAATTCCTTTCGGCCCATATACGGTTAACGGCGTTTCCCCTCCCTGAAATGAGCGGCTCCCGAGCAGTCCCGGCAATCCAAAAATATGATCGCCGTGAAGATGGGTAATAAAAATTTTTTCGATTCGCCGCGGGCGAATCGATGTATGTAAAATTTGATGCTGTGTCGCCTCTCCGCAATCAAACAGCCACGTTGCTCCGCGTTCCTCTAACAATTGGAGCGCGACAGACGACACGTTTCGCTCTTTTGCTGGCACTCCAGCTCCTGTGCCTAAAAACAATAATTCCAACGCACCCACTCCTTATCAAAAGCGATGACAGTTTGCCTGTTGTTAGCGTATCAATGTTTCGCATCGCATTTCAATACTCTTTTACAATAAAACGTTAAAATGTTTGCGTTCAACGCCATAAATCTCTACAATTAATTATTTGAAGAGACAATTTTGGCTAAAGCGAGGTACATATCGTGAACAACATGAATCCGAAGTCATTAATCGTCATTTTTGGCGCTACAGGAGATTTAGCAAAACGCAAGCTGTTTCCTTCTATTTATCAATTGTATGAAAAAGGAAAGCTGTCCGAAGAATTTGCCGTTGTCGGCGTCGCGCGCCGACCGTTGTCCAATGACGAGTTTCGCAACTATGTCCGGCAATCCGTGGAAAACGCCCTTCGCCAAGAATTAAGCGATTTGTCATTCGTGTCGCATTTTTATTACCATCCATTCGATGTCACGGACATTGCGTCCTACCAGCAATTAAAAACGTTGCTTGCGCAATTGGATGAAACATATCATACCGACGGAAACCGCATTTTTTATTTAGCAATGGCACCGGAATTTTTTGGCACGATTACGTCTCGCTTGAAATCAGAAGGGCTCACCGCGACAAACGGCTGGAAGCGCCTCGTCATTGAAAAACCGTTCGGACATGACTTCCGTAGCGCGCAACAGCTAAATGTGGAAATTCGTCAATCGTTTGCGGAACATGAAATTTACCGGATCGACCATTATCTTGGTAAAGAAATGGTGCAAAACATCGAAGTGATCCGCTTTTCGAACGCGATTTTCGAACCGCTTTGGAACAACCGATTTATTTCTAACATTCAAATTACATCAAGCGAAACGCTCGGTGTCGAAGACCGCGGACGCTACTACGATCATTCCGGAGCGCTTCGCGATATGGTGCAAAACCATATGCTACAGATGGTCGCGCTCTTGGCGATGGAACCGCCGATTAAATTAACGACTGATGACATCCGCAGCGAAAAAGTGAAAGTGCTGCGCGCTCTGCGCCCAATCTCCCACGATGAAGTGGACCAATATTTCGTCCGCGGGCAATATGGCAGAGGAATCGTCAACGGAAAAGAAGTCATTAGCTATCGCGAAGAAAATAACGTCGACCCGAACTCGAATACGGAAACGTTTGTCGCCGGAAAGTTAATGATCGATAATTTCCGCTGGGCCGGCGTTCCGTTTTACATTCGCACAGGCAAACGGATGACGGAAAAATCAACGAAAATCGTCGTCCAATTTAAAGATGTGCCAATGAACTTATATTATCGAACAAACGAAAAAATCCAGCCGAATTTATTGATTATCCACATTCAGCCGGATGAGGGCATCACCCTTCATTTAAACGGCAAAAAAAGCGGCGAAAATATGAAAACAACGCCAATTGAATTAGACTACTGCAACAATTGCATCGACGGCATCAACACGCCGGAAGCGTACGAAAAATTGCTATATGACTGCATGCGCGGCGATGCGACCAACTTTACGCATTGGGACGAAGTGGCCGCTTCATGGCAATTCGTCGATCCTATCTCCGAAGTATGGGAAAGCACAAAAGCGGCCGATTTTCCAAACTATGAGGCTGGATCGATGGGACCGAAAGCTTCTGATGCGCTGCTTGAAAAAGATGGGTTCCGTTGGTGGCCGATTCATTATCATCAATAAAGAAGGGAGATCACTTTATGACGAAATTTTATGACGTTACTGCGCCAATTTTTGAAGGAATGCCCGTATATAAAAATAAACCGGAAAAACAGCCGAAACTAACGAGCGTGACAAACAATTACGTCACAGAATCTCGCATCGACATGGACGTGCATACCGGAACCCATATCGATGCACCGCTTCATATGATCGAAGGTGGCGAAACGTTTGAAACGATTTCTCTCGACCGCCTCGTCGGCCCATGCAAATTGTTTGATTTAACACACGTCAACGACAAAATCACAAAAGACGATATCGCTTCATTAGATATCCGCGAAAATGATTTTGTGTTGTTGAAAACGAAAAACTCGCTGGAAGACGCGTTTAACTTTGAGTTTATTTACGTTGCCGAAGATGCGGCCCGCTATCTTGCCGATAAAAAAGTCCGCGGCGTCGGCATCGACGCCTTGGGCATCGAACGGAGCCAACCGGGACATCCAACGCATAAAACGTTGTTTTCCGCAGGCGTGATCGTCATTGAAGGGCTGCGGTTAAAAGACGTTCCAGAAGGCTCGTACTTTATGGTCGCCGCTCCATTAAAACTTGTCGGCACAGACGCCGCGCCGGCGCGCGTGCTTTTATTCGAAAAGATGCAATAAAAAAATTCCCCTTATTGCATGGCAATAAGGGGAATTTTTTTACTTCTTCAACCATTCCGTATGGAATACCCCTTCTTTATCGACACGTTCATACGTGTGCGCGCCAAAGTAGTCGCGCTGCGCTTGGATTAAATTGGCCGGCAATGTTTCCATCCGGTAGCTGTCATAATACGCTAATGCGCTGGAGAACGCTGGAACTGGAATGCCGCGCATGACGGCGACCGCAATAATTTCGCGCAACGCTTCTTGATAATTTTCGACAATTTCTTTGAAATAAGGGTCTAATAATAAGTTTGGCAGCTGTGGATCGCGATCGTACGCCTCTTTAATTTTTTGCAAAAACTGCGCGCGAATGATGCAGCCGCCGCGGAAAATCATTGCGATATCGCCGTATTGCAAATTCCAGTTATATTCATCAGACGCTGCTTTCATTTGCGCAAAACCTTGTGCATACGAGCAAATTTTACTCATGTAAAGCGCGCGGCGCACCGCTTCGATAAAGTGATCGCGATCACCTTCAAACGGCTTCACCGCAGGGCCGGAAAGAAGCTTGCTTGCTTTGACGCGTTCGTCCTTCATTGCCGAAATAAAGCGGGCAAACACCGATTCCGTAATGATCGGAAGCGGCACTCCTAAGTCAAGCGCATTTTGGCTTGTCCATTTTCCCGTTCCTTTTTGCCCCGCTTTGTCCAAAATAACGTCGACAAGCGGTTTGCCTGTCTCTTCATCGATTTTCGTGAAAATATCTGCGGTAATTTCGATTAAATAGCTGTTTAATTCGCCTTTATTCCATTCGGCAAACACTTCGTGCAATTCTTGAGCGTTTAGGCCGAGCACATGCTTCAATAAGAAATACGCTTCGGCAATAAGCTGCATATCGCCGTATTCAATGCCGTTATGCACCATTTTCACATAATGCCCAGCACCATCTGGACCGATATATGTCGTGCACGGCTCGCCGTTGACTTTCGCGGCAATCGCTTCAAAAATTGGACGAACAAGTTCATGCGCTTCTTTTTGGCCGCCCGGCATGATCGACGGCCCCTTCAGCGCTCCTTCTTCGCCGCCGGAAACACCCGTGCCGATAAAGTGAATGCCAAGTTCGGCCAATTCTTTGTTGCGGCGCTGCGTATCTTTGAAGTACGTATTGCCACCATCGATTAAAATATCACCTTTTTCCAAATGCGGCTTTAATTGTTCGATCGTTGCATCCGTCGGCGCGCCCGCTTTCACCATCAACAAAATTTTTCGCGGTTTTTCGAGCGCATTCACAAACTCTTCGATGCTATATGTACCGACGATATTTTTTCCTTTCGCTTCCTTTAAAAATTCGTCCGTCTTTTCCCGGGAACGGTTATACACGGCAACTGAATAGCCCTTGCTTTCAATGTTTAACGCAAGGTTTTTTCCCATTACTGCTAATCCAATGACGCCAATTTGTTGTTTTGCCATCGCTAAACGTTCCTTTCTATACTTTATATTGTTTGTTCATGAAAGAACATACCATAGTTCATTTTACCATATCAAGTTTTGAATTACATTTAAAGCAAATTAGAAAGGATTTCCTAAGTAAGATAAACGATACTTCGTTACATTCCGTGCTGATTTTTTAGATGCGGAAAATCATAATTTCTTGAATAAGCTGCCTTGCCGCTTCAATGCTGCACCATTTTCCTTTTTATCTGCAAAATCCCAAAAGCTTTTTTGCGACCTTTTGTTATTCATTATCCCGCCAAAATTTCTGCAAAAGTTTCATGAATAAAAAAGAGTCCTGAAACCAGGACTCTTTAAGATCCTTAATATCCGCCATGTCCGCTGTAGTGATGGCCGTATGGATAGTGCGGGAAGTGATGATAGTAATGATGATAATACGGATAGTAATGAGAATAATGTGGATAATGATGATAATACGGATAATGATGATACGGGTAGTATCCGCCAGTCGGATACATTCCAAATTGTCTTTCGTCCATGTCAAATTCCTCCTTTGATATTTCACGTAATAATGGATTAGGAAACGAACGGAGTTGGTTTCCTCAATTTCTAGGGTATGCGCGGAGGGCGAAAGTGTATGGGCGAAAACCTAAATGCAAAAAAACAAAAAAGGCCGCGTACAGCAGCCCCTCATCTTATTCCTTTCCTTCTTGTGACAACACTTGCTTCACATACTCCCGAAAATCATCCAGATGTTTTTCAACAATCATTTGAACGATCTGCAAATTGATCGTCTGATAATCATGAACAGCAATATTGCGAAAACCGACCATTGCTTTCATTTTCCGCATAACCGGTTCTGTAATGATATGATTTTGGCAAAGCAATTCAAACGCGTCACGGCTCGTTTGTGGAATACCTAATTTTTTTTCCGCCACGATATGCATGGCAATATCGATGCTTGCCTCACACGCCCGTTGTATATTCAAAATAATAGAGTCTTGTTTTGTATAGTTCTGCAAATTTCTCGGATTGTTATCGTACTCTTCGTTTATTCTTTTAATGCAGCGTTCGATAACACTAATTTTGTTGAGGATGACATCGTTACTCATACACCGCGCCCCTTTTTTGAATCTGCTCAAGAATCCCTGCCCGCTCTTCGTTTAACTTCGCATATTCTTTGAGCACTTTCATCTCAAATCGCGCTTTTTTATGATCATCGGCACAATACAGCACTTTCCCGTTCCCAACAACTTGTGCTTGAAAAACGGTTGTGGCTTCTTTCAAATCAATTAAATCAACGTCACAATTCAACATTGCCGCAAGCTCCTCAGCGATCATAAACCGTTCGTAATGACTTAATGTTTGTTCGCTTAAAAAAGCAAGATCGATATCGCTATCTTGCCTCGCTTGTTGTTGCGCTTGAGAACCGAAAAGATAGATGACATATGGATTTAGTTTTTTTACGAGAAATTGCACAATCGCTTTAAAATCATGATTCATTAGTCTCTCCCCACACTTTATTGTCAAAGGAAAAAGCCACTATTATTGGTGACTGTAAATATGCTCTTTTATCGTTTTTGCTTCATCTAAATTCTCAAATAATTGATTCGGGTCAATTAATGTAATGAGCCGTTCCGGAAGGCTGGCAATGCCGATAAAATAAGGTGTTTGCCGATATGCAAGCATATTCACTTGCTTGACTGACTCTTCCGGAATATCGAGAATCTCTTTCGCCTCATCGACAATGAACGACACGGAAATATCTTCAGTCGCTGTGACAATAAGCCTCGTCTTATCCGTTTCTTCAAAAGGTCGCCCATACAGCAGCTTTCGCGTATCAAGCACAGGCACTAATTCGCCGCGAATGCGGACGACTCCGACCATATAATCCGGCATTTGCGGAACGATAGTCGGCGCCGCCATTTTTTCAATGGAGATGACATGCGCAACCGGTACTGCGTATTGCTCGCGCTCCAGCTGAAAAACGACAAACTTGTTCATTCCACCGTCCCCTCTCATCGCCTATTTTTATTTATACAAAGGAGCACCCAAACATGGATGCCCCGTTATCATTTTGCCACTTCTTCGACGATCGCCACAACCATTTCCGTCAATTTCACAAGTTCGGCAATCGGCATGCGCTCATTCGTTGTATGAATCTCTTCATAACCGACTGCCAAGTTTACTGTCGGAATGCCGAAGCCGGCAATCACGTTTGCATCGCTGCCGCCGCCGCTGCGAAGCAATTCGCACGGACGCCCGATTTTGGCTGCGGCGCGTTTCGCGATTTCGACAACATGATCGCCGTCGCCGAACTTAAAGCCCGGATACATTACCTCCACATCGACTTCGGCGCGCCCGCCCATTTCTGCCGCAACGGTTTCAAACGCTTCTTTCATTTTCGCGACTTGCGCTTCCATCTTCTCTGGCACCAACGAGCGCGCTTCTGCCAAAATATCGACGCGGTCGCAAACGATGTTTGTTTGCGTTCCGCCTTCAAAGCGGCCGATGTTTGCTGTCGTTTCTTCATCAATGCGGCCGAGCGGCATTTTCGCAATCGCTTTGGCGGCGATCGTAATCGCGGAGACCCCTTTTTCCGGAGCCACGCCGGCATGCGCCGTTTTTCCATGGACGACGACTTTCAACTTCGCCTGCGTCGGCGCGGCGACGACAATGTTGCCAACTTTGCCGTCACTATCCAGCGCGTAGCCGAATTTCGCTTGAATCAGCGACGGATCGAGCGCCTTTGCGCCGACGAGTCCGGATTCTTCCCCGACCGTAATAATAAATTGAATCGTGCCGTGCGGAATGTTTTGCTCTTTTAAGACGCGAATCGCTTCGAACATCGCCGCTAACCCGGCTTTATCGTCCGCTCCTAAAATCGTCGTTCCATCGGTCACGATGTATCCATCTTGAATCGACGGCTTCACTCCTTTTCCCGGAACGACGGTATCCATGTGCGACGTAAAATAAATCGGGTCAACGCCCTCTTTTGTCGCCTCTAACGTGCAAATCAAATTTCCCGCGCCATGTCCGGTTTTCGCCGCAGCATCGTCTTCGATGACACGAAGGCCAAGCGCTTCGAATTTTTGTTTTAACACTTTGGCGATGTCGCCTTCATGTTTTGTCTCCGAATCGATTTGCACAAGTTCTAAAAATTCGTCGACTAATCGTTGCTGATTGATCATTTTCATTCTTCCTCCTGCTTATGTACTCATTTAAAAGTATACCCGATCTCGCCAATGATTGCGAAAAATTGTTTTTGAAGATAAAAAGTGAAACTAAATTATGTTGGGGAGAGGGTTGCCTTATGAACAATACATTTACTGTCACGTCAGCTTTAGGTGATGTGCGAAACGCCAGCCATTCCAACGATGATTCGATTTTCCCCACTAAAATGGTCTCTTCGCAAATGAATCAACCCGCCGCCCACAAATAGGCAGCGGAGGTCACTGCTTTATAGCGGAATATTGCCATGCTTTTTCTTCGGACGCTCTTCGTGTTTATGGCGGAGCATATCGAGCGCCTGAATGATCTTAATTCTCGTATCGCGCGGATCGATGACATCGTCGACCATACCGTATTTTGCCGCGACGTACGGATTCGCAAATTTTTGCCGGTACTCTTCAATTTTTTGCGCCCGCGTTTCTTCTGGATTCGGGCTATTTTCGATTTCACCCGCAAAAATGATGTTCGCTGCCCCTTGCGGCCCCATCACGGCGATTTCCGCGTTCGGCCACGCGTAAACGACGTCGGCGCCAATCGACTTGCTGTTGAGCGCCACATATGCACCTCCGTACGCTTTCCGCAATATAACGGTAATTTTCGGGACGGTCGCCTCGGAATACGCGTACAAAATTTTCGCACCGTGGCGGATGATGCCGCCATGCTCCTGCTTGACGCCTGGGAAAAAGCCGGTGACATCTTCAAACGTAATAAGAGGAATATTAAACGAGTCGCAAAAGCGGATAAACCGGGCCGCTTTATCCGACGAATCGATATCAAGCCCGCCGGCCATAAATTTCGGCTGGTTGCACACAAGCCCGACGACTTCGCCTTTGACGCGGGCAAAACCGATGACAATATTTTTCGCGAAATCTTTTTGCACTTCCATGAACGAGCCTTCGTCGACGACTTGTAAAATGACGTTGCGCACGTCATACGGACGGACTGCGTCAATCGGAACCGCGTCGGCCAAATCCGGCCGGTAATCGTCTTCTTCCGGAATCGGCCCAAACGGCGGTTTTTCTTGATTGTTTTGCGGCAAATAGCTTAATAGCTGCCGCACTTGGTGAAGCACCTCTTCCTCAGTTGCTCCGGAAAAGTGGGCGTTGCCGCTGATCGTATTATGCACGCGCGCCCCGCCCAAATCTTCGGCGCTAATTTTTTCTCCCGTCACCGTTTCAATCACTTTCGGCCCAGTAATAAACATTTGGCTCGTCTTTTCAACCATAAATACAAAATCGGTAATCGCCGGTGAATAAACAGCACCGCCCGCACATGGCCCCATAATGACGGAAATTTGCGGAATGACGCCGGAATAAATGGCATTGCGGTAAAAAATATGCCCATATCCGTCTAACGATAACACTCCTTCTTGAATGCGCGCGCCACCGGAATCATTCAAGCCGATGACCGGCGCTCCTGTTTTTGCGGCTAAATCCATAATATTGGCGATTTTCTTCGCGTGCATTTCTCCAAGCGCGCCGCCGAATACGGTAAAATCTTGGGAAAATACAAATACGGTGCGGCCATTGATTTTCCCGTACCCGGTCACGACGCCGTCTCCCGGTCCTTTTTTTCCGTCAAGGCCAAAATCGGTGCAGCGATGTTCGATAAACGGATTCAGCTCGACAAACGTCCCTTCATCGAGAAGCAAATCGATGCGCTCGCGGGCCGTCAGTTTCCCTTTGGCGTGCTGTTTTTCAATTTTATCATCGCCGCCGCCTAGTTCGATTTCACGGCGCCGGTCATACAGTTCATTAATTTTGTCATACATATCAGCCATCGTCTACACCTCCGCATCCTTTCTCTCGCAAAGTTCATACAGAACGCCTCCCGTTGATTTCGGATGCATGAAGGCGACAAGCGCCCCGCCGGCGCCGCATTTTGGCTCATCTTGAATCATGCGAATTCCTTTTTCTTTTAGCTCGTTGATCCGTTCTTGTATATCGTTCACTCCAAGCGCGATATGATGAATCCCTTCGCCGCGTTTTTCAATGAATTTCGCGATCGCGCTTTCCGGCGATGTCGGTTCAAGCAGTTCAATTTTCGTTTCTCCCGCTTTCAAAAAGGCGACCTTTACTTTTTCCGATTCCACTTCCTCGATGCCAAGCAGCTTTAGCTGCAATATCTCGACGTAAAATGGCAGCGCTTTCTCGATGGACGTAACGGCAATTCCAACATGGTCTACTTTTTTGACATCCATTGCCCGATCCCCTTTGCTGTAAAATGTTGCGAACATTAAGTATGTTTCGCCATTTCGACAAAAAATCCTGCTTTTCTCTTGCAAATGCGGACAAAGTTTTCTCTTGTCTCTCCGTTTCCATCACGATACAATGTTAAACAGGAACTTTGTCCATAAGGGAGGAACGGCAATGTCCCGCAAGAAAACGCAAAAATTCGTCGTTTATTTGATGTTGCTCTCTATGTTAATCACAACAATTTTAACAGGTATTAGCATGTGGTTTTAATAAAAAACGGAAGGCGCCAAAAGGTCTTTTAATGCCATATCGGGGCCAAAAAATGCCAGAAACGCCATACGTCTCTATATGTACAAAAAGAAAAGGACAAGCATCTAGTTGGAGCTTGTCCTTTCAACTATAGCGCGCCATACCGTTTACCAATCGCAAAAAACGGTTCGTTGCTGCGAACGATGACCACTTTCACGCCAATCGGCACTTTTTCATACAACTGCTCGACATCGCGATTGTACATGCGCACACATCCTTGCGACACATATTTTCCAATCGATGATGGGTTATTCGTTCCGTGAATCCCGTATACGCGTCCGTCCGTTCCTTTCGCGTTAAACCCGATCCACCGCGTTCCAAGCGGATTGTTCGGCGCACCACCTGGGATATTTTTTTTGCGGTAATACGGATTTTTCGCCTTTACTGTCACTGTAAATAGCCCCTCAGGCGTTAACAATGTATTAACTCCAGTGGCAACGGGGTAGACGGCTTCGATTTTTCCGCTGCGAATAAACGCAAGTTTATTGACCGCTTTATTGATGATGATAAACGGTTTTGTTTCCGCGTCTGCAGAAGTGGGAATGGATAAAAAAGAAAAAAGCACTAGCATTGCTGCCAATATCCATCGCATCACTCTCACCCTTTGCTTTTTCTTTGTTATAGTGTGAAGCAAAAGGGTGAAGATTATGTGTCATGAGAAAGCCGTTTTTTCTCTTTTGGGTCGCGAAATTGGCTTTTAATGATTAAATATTGTTCAAGTTCCTTTACTAAGTGCAACAAAGCGGCCCGCTCCTCAAATTCTTCGCGCGTTTTTGGCAGAGGCATCGTTTCAAATCGCTTTTTCATATTTTGCAGTTCGCGGAGAAAGCGATACGCCGTATTTCCCGGATGAACGGCATCGCTTAATTTGTCGATAAAATCGGCAACGATGTTGCGTTGTTCTACTGTATACGTAAGCGATGTGACGAGCGGAAGCACTCGTTCGATAATTTCCAGCTGTTTCTCGCGCATTAAAAAATAATGGTAATATCCATCTTCATTTCGCAGCACATGATTTTCGACATTTCGCACCGCAAGCAGCTTTGCCTGTTGTAAAATATCTCCTGCCAGCATCAATTCTTTCCCGTCCCAATCGGTTTCGTTTGTGCGCAAATAACGAACGATTTCCTTAAGAATGATGCGGAATAAATCTTCGACAATGCGCTGATATTCCTTTAGCTGCTTTTCCACGCTTGGCATGTACATATTCATTAAAAGCGCAACGCTAATGCCGATGACAAGCAATAGCAGTTCATTGAAAATAATCGACCATGTAAATTTCCCTGCTGCGTACAAATGGAGAATAATGACCGAGCTTGTCGCGATCCCTTCATTTACTTTTAACCATACTGTCGTCGGAATAAAAAAGAGCAGCATTAACCCGACGGTGAACGGATAATATCCGATTCCTTGGAAAAAAATATACGAAAACAGCATCGCGACAACACATGCGACAAAACGCGCCCACGCGGCTTTTAACGATCTTTTTTTCGTCACTTGAACGCACAAAATCGTAATGATGCCGGCAGAGGCAAAATTATTTAATCCTGCTAACTGAGCGATAAAAATCGAAAGCGCGGTGCCGATCGCCGTTTTTGCTGTGCGGTATCCTATTTTCAACATATCTTCCTTCTCCCGACCAAAATTAAAAAGATGATCCAAAGACCATCTTTTTATTGTACTTCATTATAACATTTTTTCAAGAAATTCTTGAGCCCGCTTGCTTTTTGGGGAGGCAAAAAATTGTTGTGGCGGCGCGTCCTCAATAAGCTGACCGCCGTCTAAAAACAGCACTCGATCGGCGACTTCGCGGGCAAAGCCCATTTCATGCGTAACGATCGCCATCGTCATTCCCGTATGCGCGAGCGACTTCATTACTTCAAGCACTTCTTTGACCATTTCCGGGTCGAGCGCTGACGTCGGTTCATCAAACAGCATCACATCCGGCGACATGGCAAGCGCCCTTGCGATCGCCACGCGCTGCTTTTGCCCGCCCGACAGCCTGCTTGGATATTCGTCCGCCTTTTGTTCCAATCCAACCTTTTTCAGCAGTTCAATGCCTTTCGCCTCCGCTTC
Organism: Parageobacillus thermantarcticus; assembly: GCF_900111865.1. Classification (GTDB taxonomy): domain Bacteria; phylum Bacillota; class Bacilli; order Bacillales; family Anoxybacillaceae; genus Parageobacillus; species Parageobacillus thermantarcticus. The sequence continues at coordinate 17,416 of NZ_FOJS01000008.1, forward strand.
GGCTTTTGCCATTCCTTTGACTTTAATCGGCGCATACGTAACATTTTCAAGAACGGTCATATGCGGAAACAAATGGAAATGTTGAAACACCATGCCAACATGCTGGCGCACTTCCATAATGTTCGTTTTTTTGTCGGTAATCTCCTCGTTCCCAATCCAAATTCTTCCTTTTGTTGGCTCTTCCAACAAGTTTAAACAGCGTAAAAACGTCGATTTTCCAGATCCAGACGGACCGATAATCGCTACTACTTCCCCTTGCTTAATCGTTGTCGTAATTCCTTTTAATACTTCTAGTTTGCCAAACGATTTATGCAAATCCTCAACTTTAATCACTTTTTCTCAATCTCCCTTCCAACGCTTTGCCAAGCAGCGTAAGAAGCATGACTAAAACGTAATAAATAAGCCCGGCGATCAACAGCGGCTCAATATATCGATACACTTGTCCGCCGACGATATACGCGCGCCGCATGACATCCATCGCTCCAATGACCGTAACGACGGCAGATTCTTTCGTCAACGTAATAAACTCGTTCATCAGCGCCGGCAAAATATTTTTTAACGCTTGCGGCAAAATAATATCGCGCATCATCAGCTTATACGGAATGCCGAGCGCCAGCGCCGCTTCCCGCTGCCCTTTATCGACGGCCAAAATGCCGGCGCGGATAATTTCCGAAACATAGGCGGCAGAGTTTAACCCAAATGCGATGACCGCTGCGGGAAAAGCGTCAATTTCAAAGCCGGTAAGCTGCGGTATTCCGAAATAAATAAGGACAAGCTGCAACACAAGCGGCGTGCCGCGAAATACGGATGTATACGCATCGGCAAACCACGCCAACACTTTGATTCTGCCAATCTTCATTAACGCCAGCACAACGCCAAGCGCAAATCCAAGCAATACCGCGAAAACAACGATTTTTAACGTGACAATAACTCCTTGTAATATGAATGGTATCGATGGAACGATCTGTGAAAAATCTAAATTCACGCGCGCATTCATCCTTCCTTGCGACATAGTGAAAACGTTCAAAAAGGAAATCTCTCCTTTTTGAACGCGTAGTGATTATTGGTCAAACCATTTTTTAATCAGTTTATCGACTTCGCCGTTTTTCATTTTTTCTTGCAATACTTTGTTAAACTCATCGCGAAGCTTGCTGCCTTTCGGGAAGGCGATGGCAGAGCCTGCTTCTTGTTCATTTGTCGGAATCGTATGCCCTTCTAGTTTGCCGTTGCTCGTTTTCAAATATCCTTTTGCCACCGTATCTTCAATAATTGCCGCATCAAAGCGCCCTGATTGAATCTCTTGAATTAATTCCGGAATGCGGTTGCGGCTTTCCAGTTTCATGTCCACCGTCTTGGCAATTTTTTTCGCTTCTCCTTCCTGAATCGAACCAGTTTGAACCCCGACCGTTTTTCCTTTTAAGTCTTTCACCGTTTTTATGCCGCTTCCTTTTTTGGAAACAATCATGTTCCGCGATACATAATACACGTCCGAGAAATCAACGTTTTTCTTGCGATCTTCCGTCGGCGTCATTCCCGCCAACACAAAATCGACTTTTCCCGACTGCAATGCCGGAATTAACCCGGTAAAGTCCATATCGACAATTTCAAATTCGTATCCTAGTTCTTTCGTGATCATCTTCGCCAAATCGACGTCAAATCCGATAATTTCATTGCCTTTCGCGGTGTCGATATACTCAAATGGCGGGTAATCGGCGGAAGTTCCCATTTTTAGCACTTTCTTTTGCGCTCCGCTCTCGTTCTTTTCTTCGCCCCCTCCACAGGCGGAAAGCAAGCCAATAAGTAGAATGCTAGAAACCAATAACGATAATAGCTTTTTCATCCGATGTCTCTCCCTCTCTATTTTAAAAATTAAATAATTTTTATAATATTAGTTAAAGATTAGCAAGATGCAATTCGTTTTTGAATATATATTCTATGTTTCGTATATTAACACATATCACAATCATCATGCAATCCATTTTATTATAAATAAATCATTTTTATTTTTTGAAAATAACAACAAATAAATAACAGGGTGTCCCGAAAGTGATGGGACACCCTTCTGTGCTACTGTATATGTGTATCGAACAATAAGAGAAAACCTATCGTTTGTGGCCCAACAGCCTTTTGAGCCTTGTTATACTTCATCGCAATATTGATCAAACGCCGCCTGCAGCTTTTGCACGACTTCGATCGGCTCATGCCCTTCAATTTCGTGGCGATGAATCATCATGCAAAGCTTACCGTCTTTTAAAAGCGCGAACGATGGGGAAGAAGGTGGCTGCCCTTCAAAATATTCGCGCGCTCGTGCTGTCGCCTCTTTATCTTGCCCGGCAAATACGGTGACAAGATGGTCCGGACGTTTGTCATAATGAATCGCATGCGCCGCCGCAGGACGGGCGATGCCGCCGGCGCAGCCGCATACCGAATTAATCATCACAAGCGTTGTGCCTGGACGCTTGAATGCGGCGTCGACTTCTTCAGGAGTGCGCAATTCTTCAAAGCCAGCTTCGACGATCTCGCGGCGCGATTGCTCGACAATATCATTGTAAAGTGGAAATTGGAACATCGCATACACCTCCTCTTTTATATCGTATCACATTTCTTTACGATTCCCTACTCTCATACACTTGAATAAGCTCTCGAACTGCGGAAGTGACCGACTGCCTTCCGGAAATGACGTTATTTTCAATGATCGGCAGCTTTTCTTTCACCGCGGGATGGGAAAAGAAGCTCGTTTCTAAATAATCTTTAATCATCGAATAAATCCAATCTTTTTGCTGGTGGCGCCGGCGCATGTCAAACACGCCAGACCGTTTTGTCGTTTCCACAAATTTCTCAATGACACGCCAAATTTCTTCGATTCCTTCTCCCAAAAGCGCCGAGCACGTATACGCCTTTGTCTCCCATCCCGGCGTTGCCGGCCGTAAATAATGGAGAAATTGATTATATTCTTTTTGCGCAGCCAATGCTTTTGGCTTATTGTCCCCATCCGCCTTGTTGATGACGATCGCGTCCGTTAATTCCATAATTCCGCGTTTCATTCCTTGCAGTTCGTCTCCAGCTCCTGTTAAAACAAGCATTAAAAAGAAATCGACCATGCTGCGCACGACAAACTCGCTTTGCCCGACGCCGACCGTTTCCACTAAAATAATGTCATATCCTGCCGCTTCGCAAAGCATCATCGTCTCGCGCGTTTTCCGATGCACGCCGCCGAGCGTTCCTCCCGATGGCGATGGTCGGATAAAGGCGCGCGGATGGCGGGCTAGCGTTTCCATCCGCGTTTTATCCCCGAGAATGCTGCCGCCCGTCAACGAGCTGCTCGGATCGACGGCTAAGACGGCAACGCGATGCCCTCGTTCGCATAAAAACGTGCCGAACGCTTCAATAAACGTGCTCTTTCCTGCTCCCGGCACACCGGTGATGCCGATGCGGACCGACTTTCCGACATGCGGAAGCAGCTCGTTTAATACTTGCTGGGCGATGTCCATATGCTTTGCCGCGTTGCTTTCAACAAGCGTAATTGCCTGCGCCAAAATCGTGCGGTCATTGTTTAACACGCCTTCGACATATTCTTTTACCGACCGCTCTTTCCGCTTCACCCAACGTTTGGGCGAAGCGGAGGCGGCAGCTTTCACATAAGCAGTCGCGAACTCATTTTCTCTCTCTTTTTCCACCCATTCAGGGCGATGCGTTCGTTCGCCGTTCATTGGCTCACTTCCTCGTAACCGAGACGTTTATAAATTTCTTCAAGCACTTTTTCGGCAGCTGCTGGAATCACTGTTCCCGGCCCGAAAATGGCAGATGCGCCGTGTTGGTAAAGAAACTCATAATCTTGCGGCGGAATGACGCCTCCGACGACAACGATGATATCTTCACGGCCAAGCTTGCGCAGTTCTTCCACCAACTGCGGCAACAACGTTTTATGCCCGCCGGCGAGCGAGCTAATGCCAACGACATGGACGTCGTTTTCGACCGCCTGGCGCGCCGTTTCTTCCGGCGTTTGGAACAGCGGGCCGATGTCAACGTCAAAGCCTAAATCGGCAAACGCCGTCGCGATCACTTTCGCCCCGCGGTCATGACCGTCCTGGCCCATTTTTGCGATCATAATCCGCGGGCGGCGTCCCTCCAATTCATAAAATTCATCGGTCATTTTCTTGACGCGCTCAAATTGCTCTTCGTTTTGAAATTCGGAACTGTACACGCCGCTAATCGAGCGGATTACCGCTTTATGGCGCTTCGCTACTTTTTCAATCGCGTACGAAATTTCGCCTAATGTCGCGCGGACGCGCGCTGCCTGCACGGCTAATTCAAGCAAGTTTCCTTCTCCCGTTTCCGTCGCTCTCGTAATCGCGTCAAGCGCTTCTTGCACTTTTTGCTCATCGCGAGAGGCGCGCAGCTGTTTTAATCTTTCAATCTGGCGCATCCGCACCGCCGTATTGTCGACTTCTAAAATTTCGATCGGCTCTTCTTTTTCCGGACGATATTTGTTGACGCCGATGATCGTTTCCGCACCGGAATCGATTCTTGCTTGGCGCCTTGCCGCCGCTTCTTCAATGCGCATTTTCGGGATCCCTGTTTCAATCGCTTTCGCCATGCCGCCAAGGCTTTCGATTTCTTCAATGTGCTTCCACGCGCGGTTCATTAATTCGTTCGTTAACGTCTCGACGTAATAGGAGCCAGCCCACGGGTCAATGACGTTGCAAATCCCTGTTTCATCTTGCAAGTAAAGCTGCGTATTGCGGGCGATGCGCGCCGAAAAATCGGTTGGCAGCGCAATCGCTTCATCAAGCGCGTTCGTGTGGAGCGACTGCGTATGACCAAGCGCAGCGGCATGCGCTTCGATCAACGTGCGCACGACATTGTTAAACGGGTCCTGTTCGGTCAAGCTCCACCCCGATGTTTGCGAATGTGTCCGCAATGCGAGCGATTTCGGGTTTTTCGGGTTGAACGTTTTCATCATTTTCGCCCACATGATGCGCGCTGCGCGCAGCTTCGCGACTTCCATGAAATAGTTCATGCCGATCGCCCAGAAAAACGATAATCTCGGCGCGAACGAGTCAATGTCGATTCCCGCCTTTAATCCTGTGCGAACGTATTCCAATCCGTCAGCGAGCGTATACGCCAATTCGATATCGGCCGGCGCCCCCGCTTCTTGCATATGGTAGCCGGAAATGCTGATGCTGTTGAACTTTGGCATATATTTGGACGTATACTCAAAAATATCCGCAATAATGCGCATCGACGTTTCCGGCGGGTAAATATACGTGTTGCGCACCATATATTCTTTTAAAATATCGTTTTGAATCGTACCGGAAAGTTTGTCTTGCGTGACACCTTGCTCTTCCGCCGTGACGATGTAAAACGCCATAATCGGCAGCACCGCGCCGTTCATCGTCATCGACACCGACATTTGGTCAAGCGGAATGCCATCAAACAAAATTTTCATATCTAACACTGAATCGATTGCCACCCCCGCTTTGCCGACGTCGCCGACGACGCGCGGATGGTCGGAATCATAGCCGCGGTGGGTCGCAAGGTCAAAGGCGACGGACAGTCCCTTTTGCCCCATCGCCAAATTGCGGCGGTAAAATGCATTGCTCTCTTCCGCTGTCGAAAATCCCGCATATTGCCGGATCGTCCACGGCCGATTCACATACATCGACGGATACGGGCCGCGCAAATACGGAGGGATTCCCGGCATATAATCAAGAAAGTCAAAACCTTCGATATCTTTTTTCGTATAAAGCGGTTGAATGGCGATGTGCTCATTTGTTTGAAACAGCAAGTCATCGATCGACGCGCGCACCTTTTCTTCGATCGCCCGCTTCCATTGTTGTTCATCCACCGTTTTTTCCGGCATGCACAACGAAACGTTCGCAAAATCGATTTTTCTACTCATCAAGGGCCACCCCCATCTCTTTCATGAACGAGACAATCGTTTCATAACAATTAGAACCGATATGGATAAATCCATCGACCCCAGCCTCGATGAAAGTCTGTTCGACATCCGCCGGCTGTTTTCCAGCGACATACAGCTTGGCATTCGGCTTTGCCTGTTTGAACGCTTTCGCGATCGCTGGAACCATATTCGTGTAGCTTTCATCCGAGCCGCAAATAATATAATGCGTACCGTTTGCTTCCAGAGCTCCGGACACCGCTTCCTCCGCGGTATGATATCCTTCGCTTTTAGCCACAGCCACGCCGCCGGCTTCAAAAAAGCCGGTGATAAAATCAGCGCGTGTTTTATAGTTTGGAATCGAGCCAATGTTAATCAAATGCACCGTCGGACGCGCTCCATGTTTTTCCAAATGCACTTCCGCAGCTTTGCGCAGCTGTTCAAACGATTCGGCAAGGCGCCATTGTTGAATCGGTTTAACATTTATAGACGCTTCGTCTGCTTTTAATGCCGCTTCGATTTCCTGAGCGGTTGCTCGGCGAACTGCCATAAAAATCGCTGTTTCGATCCAGCGGTTTTCCCGGAATCCCGCTTGCAGCTGGGCGACATTTTCTTCGTCAACCTTTGAAAATGGGAAGGCTTTTTCGCTGCCTTTGTTCGCTTTTTGTATAGGCGCTTCCGCTAAGTTGGCATAAAAATTCGTTCCGACGATTTTTTCTTTTCGCTTTTTTACATTATCCTTCCGCTGCTTGGCAACATTTTCCACTTCCGCTTGCACAAATCCGTCTTGAAGCGCTTTCACAATGCCGCCCTTTCCTTCGATTTGCTGGAACAGCTTCCACGTTTTCTCCGCTACTTGCGCCGTCAACGTTTCCACATAGTACGAACCGCCGGCTGGGTCAATGACATTCGCGATATGCGCTTCTTCCAACAAAATCAACTGTGTGTTGCGGGCGATTCTCCGTGAAAATTCATCAGCTGGTCCGATCGCCTCATCAAATGGAGAAACGTGGAGGCTATCGGCGCCGCCGATCGTCGCGGCAAACGCTTCCGCCGCCGCGCGCAGCATGTTGACATACGGATCATAAATCGTTTTCGTAAAATAAGATGTGCGCGCATGCATCGCGATTTTTTGCGCTGACTCGCTGCCGCCGAACGCCTGCACAATGTTCGCCCACACAAGCCTTGCCGCGCGAAGCTTTGCAATTTCCATAAAAAAGTTCGAACCAACCGCAAACGAAAATTGGATTTGCGACGCGACATCATCGATCGCCAATCCTCTATCTAAACACGCATTGATATATTCGACCGCTGTCGCAAACGCAAACGCTAATTCTTGAACGGCGTTCGCCCCGCCGTTATGATACGGCTCACCGCGGACGATGATCGTTTTGACGTGCGGCATATTATTTTTGGCCCATTTCGCCACATCCGCCATCACGTCATACGATGACGCAAGCGAGAATGAGAGATGCCCTGTTTCTGCCAGCGTACCGATAGGATCCATCCCGATCGTTCCGCGCACCGCTGCAAACGGCATTTGCCGTTTTCGCAAATAAGCGGCAAACAGCGCCAAAAAGGAAAGCGATTGTGCCCCAGCGTCGACGCGAAGCGAATATTTATCTAAAGAAATATCGGAAAACATTGCTTCCATATCATCAAGCGATATCACTGGAAACCCTAACCGTTCCAACACGATATGGATTTCTGTTTGCCCTCTTGCCAAATCATGCTTGACGATCTCGTTCCATTCTTGCGGACTGGTTGCGGAAATTTCTTGGCTTACTTTCCAAGGCTCTTGAATATAGCCGTTTGGCCTAGTGCCGCGGACATAGCCCGGAAACCCCGGATACTGTTCGACATGTGTAAGCGACTCTATGTCACGGCGCGTATAAATGGGTTTAATCGTGATATTTTCATATGTAGTCGAATACAATTTTTCGAACGGTTTTCCTTTTAACGACTTTTCCACTTCCTGTTTCCACTCCGCGAAGCTTGGAATGGGAAACGTCATATTTTTCATCTTCGAAATATCACTCACTATGTTCTCCCCCTTTTCAGCGCTTTCCCCCATCCATAAGAAACCGCTTTCTTTTGTACTTTTAAAAATATTGCGGATATTTTTATTGTAGTATATATTGCATGGTTCTAGCAATGAAGAAAACAGAATCTGTTTCTAATATAAACCACAATGAAAAATTTTATCTGTATGAACGGTTTGGAGTCCAAGAGTATTGGATTGTAGACCTTGCTCATCAAACGATTGAAATATATGGATTAATGGATAGCAAGTTTTCCAAAAGAAATGTATTTGGAAAAAACAGTACGCTTACCTCTTTCGTTTTTCCTGAATTAACGATCGATTTGCGGAATATATTCACATCATAACACCCCCGCCGTATACGAAATAACGGCGGGGGTGCCATTAATAAATCGGCGTATTGTCTTTTGACACGTTTTCCAAAATCTCTTTCACACGCGCGAGGAAGCGGCCGCAAATGAGGCCGTCCAAAACGCGATGGTCAAGCGATAAACATAAGTTGACCATGTCGCGGATGGCGATCATCCCGTCTTTGACAACTGGGCGTTTGACGATCGATTCGACTTGCAAAATCGCCGCTTGCGGATAATTGATGATGCCCATCGATTGCACCGAGCCGAACGTGCCGGTGTTGTTCACCGTAAACGTGCCGCCTTGCATATCTTCCGGACGGAGCCTGCCAGCGCGCGCCTTTGCCGCCAGTTCAGCGATTTCACGAGCGATGCCTTTAATGGATTTTTCGTCGGCATGTTTAATGACAGGCACGAATAGCGCGTCGTCCGCGGCAACCGCGATCGAAATGTTGATGTCTTTTTTTTGCACGATTTTATCGCCCGCCCACATCGAGTTAAGCTGCGGGAATTCTTTCAACGCTTGCGCGACCGCTTTAACAAAGAAAGCGAAATACGTCAAATTGAAGCCTTCGCGTTTTTTAAACTCCTCTTTTATCGCATCGCGGTATGCCACTAAATTCGTCACATCGGCTTCGACCATCATCCAAGCGTGCGGCGCTTCATGCTTGCTGCGGAGCATGTTCGCGGCGATCGCTCTGCGCACCGGTGTGACCGGAATTTCGACATCTCCTGCATGAACAGGAACGCTTGGCGCCATCGGCTGTTGCAAAACAGCCGCTTGTTCCGCTTTTTTCGCTTCTTGCGCTAATGTTGGCTGCTGGGCAATCTGGAACGAAGCCGCTGGCTGCGCACTCGCTTTCGGGATATTTCCGGATTCGATTAGTTTTAACAAATCTTTGCGCGTAATCCGTCCGTCCAATCCCGTCCCTTGGACTTGCGTGAGATCAATACTATATTCTCGGGCCAGGCGCAATACCGCTGGCGAGTAGCGCCCTTTCGCTTTTGCCGGTTTTTTCGGCTCCGGCCCTGCAGCTTGTTCCTCTTTTCGTGCCTCTTCTTGTTTTTCCCCCGTTTGTGCTTCTTGATCCAACGGTTCCACTTCGATTGTGCAAATGACCGCTCCTACTGGCATCGTTTCTCCTTCGCTGGCGACAATTTCTTTGATCACACCTGTAAATGACGAAGGGATTTCCGCGTTCACTTTATCCGTCATCACTTCGGCAATTGGGTCGTATTTGTTTACTTTGTCGCCGGCAGATACAAGCCATTTGCTAATCGTGCCTTCCGTGACGCTTTCACCTAGCTGAGGCATCGTAATTTGTTCGATTGCCACATTATAACCTCCTATTCTCTCGGGTAAAAGCTATGTTTGAAAAATGGCATAGCTGGGCAAAATGAAAATAACCACCTTGATGTTCCTTCCTTAAAATGCCGCTAGATCGCGCATCGCTTTTTCCACTTTATCCGGGTTGACCATAAAAAATTTTTCCATCGTCGGCGCATATGGCATCGCCGGAACATCCGGACCGGCAAGGCGCATAATTGGCGCGTCTAAATCAAACAAGCAATGTTCAGCGATAATCGCCGCCACTTCGCTTATAACGCTTCCTTCTTTGTTATCTTCCGTAATAAGCAGCACTTTGCCCGTTTTGCTTGCCGCTTCGATAATCGCTTCCTTATCTAGCGGATACACGGTGCGCAAATCAAGAATGTGCGCGGAGATGCCGTCTTGCGCGACGCGTTCTGCCGCTTCGAGAGCGAAATGAACGCACAGTCCGTACGTAATCACGGTAATATCATCACCTTCGCGTTTAACGTCCGCTTTGCCGATCGGCAATACGTAATCGTCTTCCGGCACTTCGCCTTTAATTAAGCGATACGCGCGTTTATGCTCAAAGAAAAGAACCGGATCTTCATCGCGAATGGCCGCTTTTAACAATCCTTTGACATCATATGGCGTCGACGGCATGACGATTTTTAACCCTGGCTGGTTCGCAAAAATCGCTTCCACTGATTGCGAATGGTATAATGCGCCATGAACGCCGCCGCCGTAAGGAGCGCGAATGACGATCGGGCAGTTCCAGTCGTTGTTGGATCGGTAGCGAATGCGAGCAGCCTCCGAAATAATTTGGTTGACTGCAGGCATGATGAAATCAGCAAATTGAATTTCGGCAATCGGGCGCAAGCCGTACATCGCCGCGCCAATTCCGACACCAACGATCGCTGATTCCGACAGGGGAGTGTCGATGACGCGCTCTTCGCCGAACTGTTCATACAATCCTTGCGTCGCTTTAAATACCCCACCTTTTTTTCCAACGTCTTCCCCTAATACGAAAACGCGCGGGTCACGTTCCATTTCCTCGCGAATCGCCATCGTCACAGCATCAATATAAGAAATCACTGGCATTGTTTTTCCTCCTTACTTCTCCGCGTATACGTACTTTAAGGCATCCTCCGGTTCCGCGTACGGCGCCCTTTCAGCGTAGTCGGTCGCTTCATCGACCTGTTTCATGACACGATCGTGAATTTCTTTTTCTAGTTCGTCTGTCAACACGCCGACTTCTTTTAAATATTTCGCAAACGAAATAATCGGATCTTTGGCGCGCGCTTCAGCAAGCTCTTCTTCGGAACGGTATGCACGTTGATCGTCGTCGGAAGAATGCGAAGTTAAACGATAGGTAACCGTTTCAATTAATGTCGGTCCTTCGCCGCGACGAGCGCGGTCAGCCGCTTCTTTAACGACTTTGTATACTTCAAGCGGGTCGTTTCCGTCTACCGTATAGCCCGGCATGCCGTAACCGATGGCGCGGTCCGATACTTTTTCGCACGCTAATTGTTTAGAAATTGGCACAGAAATCGCGTATTTGTTATTTTCGCACATAAAAATAACAGGAAGCTTATGGACGCCGGCAAAGTTTGCACCTTCGTGGAAGTCTCCTTGGTTCGATGACCCTTCGCCGAACGTGACAAACGCGATAAAATCTTTCTTTTCCATTTTCGCCGCCAGCGCGATGCCGACCGCATGCGGCACTTGCGTCGTTACTGGAGATGAGCCGGTGACGATGCGGTTTTTCTTTTTCCCGAAGTGACCCGGCATTTGCCGTCCTCCAGAGTTTGGATCTTCCGCTTTCGCAAACGCGGATAGCATTAACTCTTTCGGCGTCATGCCAAATGTTAAAACAACGCCCATATCGCGGTAGTAAGGCAACACATAATCTTTCGTGCGGTCAAGGGCAAACGCCGCGCCGACTTGCGCCGCTTCTTGCCCTTGGCAAGAGATAACGAACGGAATTTTTCCAGCGCGGTTTAATAACCACATGCGCTCATCGATTTTCCGAGCCAACAACATCGTTTCATACATTTGCAATACCGTCTCATCGCTTAAGCCTAGCGCTTTGTGTCGATTTTCCGCCATCGAGACAACCTCCTTTTATTCGCTTAAAAATGAATCGCGTTTCCATCAACGGCAAGCGCCGCTTCCGCCATCGCCTCCGACAACGTCGGATGCGGATGAATCGCATGCGCCACCTCCCACGGCGTCGCATCCAATACGCGCGCGAGCCCCGCCTCGGAAATCATATCGGTGACATGTGGGCCGACCATATGAACGCCAAGCAAGTCGTTCGTTTTTTGATCGGCAACGATTTTTACGAACCCTTCCGCTTCGCCAAACACGAGCGCTTTGCCAATCGCTTTAAACGGAAATTTGCCGACTTTTACTTCATAACCTTTTGCTTTCGCTTCTTCTTCCGTCAAGCCGACGCTGGCGACTTCCGGACGGCTGTAGACGCATTTTGAAACCATTGTATAGTCGATCGGGAATGGATTTTGGCCGACGATATGCTCGACAGCGACGATTCCTTCGTGGGACGCTACGTGTGCCAGTTGCAAGCCGCCGATCACATCGCCAATCGCATAAATATGCGGCTCTTTCGTTTGGTAAAACTCGTTCGTTTGAATAACCCCATTTTCTATGACAATATCTGTATTTTCCAGGCCGATTCCTTCAATGTTTGCTTGACGCCCGATGCAAACAAGCATTTTTTCCGCTGTAAACGTTTTTTGCTCGCCTTGATGTTCTGCTCTAATCGTGACTCCACTTCCTTTTTCCAATGTCTCTGGAAGCACTTTTGCTTCTGTCATAACCGTAATGCCGCGGCGTTTCAGCAGTTTTTCTACTTCCTTTGATACGTCACGGTCTTCGGATGGCAAAATGCGGTCCGCATATTCCAACACCGTCACTTCTACTCCAAAATCATTAAGCATCGATGCCCATTCAATGCCGATGGCACCGCCACCGACGATAATAATAGAAGAAGGAAGTGTTTCCATTTGCAGCGCTTCATCCGAAGTGATGACAAACTCTCCGTCAATTTCCAGCCCTGGCAGCGTCCGCGGGCGCGAACCTGTGGCGATGATGACGTTTTTCGGGACAAGCATTTCATTTTCTGTCCCATCGTTCATTTCCACGGAAATCGTTCCCGGCATCGGCGAAAAAATCGACGGGCCTAAAATGCGGCCGAAGCCTGCGTATACGTCAATCTTTCCTTTTTTCATCAAGTGCCGAACACCTTTATACAGCTGTTCAACAATGGCAGACTTGCGCGCTTGCACCTTCGCAAAATCGAGACGTACATCGCTCGCAATGACACCAAACGCCTCGCTATTTTTCGTTTGTGCGTATACTTCGGCGCTGCGCAGCAACGCCTTGCTTGGGATGCAGCCGGCATGAAGACAAGTTCCGCCTAATTTGCCTTTTTCGACAACCGCCGTTTTCAATCCTAATTGCGAGGCGCGAATCGCAGCAACATAGCCGCCTGTACCGCCGCCCAATATGACGAGGTCATACTCTTTTGCCATAACGTTTCTCCTTTCTATCGCAAAACGGTCGCTGTCGCGAATTTTCCGCTCGGATATACTTTTTCTTTTTCTTCTCCGAGCAAGACACGCAGCGCTCCCTCGGCAAGCGCCTGCAGTTCGTTTTCGCCTGGGTGAACGATGACATCAGCGATCCAGTCCACTCGATCGATAATTTCTTTCACAAATTGCTTTCCGTATGCAAGTCCGCCTGTCAAAATGATCGCATCAACGTTTCCCGCCAACACGGCGCTTGCCGCACCAATTTCTTTTGCTACTTGATATGCCATTGCGCGATAGACAAGCTTTGCCTTTTCATCGCCCGCTTCGATCATTTTTTCGACTTTTACCGCATCGTTCGTGCCAAGATAACTAACGAGTCCGCCTTTTCCGACGAGCATGTTCATTATTTCATCGCGATCATACTCTCCTGAGAAGCATAACGAAACGAGATCTCCCGCGGGCACCGTGCCGGCTCGCTCCGGGCTAAACGGACCTTCCCCGTCCAATCCGTTATTCACATCCACCACTCGCCCTTTTTTATGGACACCGACGGTAATTCCGCCGCCCATATGAGCAACGATCAAATTTAATTCTTCATATCGTTTCCCAAGCTGTTTGGCGACGCGGCGCGCCACCGCCTTTTGGTTTAACGCGTGGAAAATGCTTCTTCGTTCAATGAGCGCAAATCCGGAAATGCGGGCGATTGGTTCGAGTTCATCGACAACGACAGGGTCAACAATAAACGCGGGAATATTTAAAGCAGAAGCAATTTCATAGGCTAAAATTCCGCCGAGATTCGAAGCATGCACGCCGGAATACCCTTTTCGCAAATCCTCAAGCATCTGCTTATTGACGCGGTACGTTCCCCCTTCAATCGGGCGCAACAGGCCGCCGCGGCCGCAGACAGCGCTTAATTTAGAAAGATTGATTCCTTCTTCGTCCAATGCGTCTAAAATCGTCTGTTTGCGAAATGCGTATTGATCGGCAACCGATTGATATTGCTGCAACGTTTCTAAGTCATGGCGGAGCGTTTTTTCCAAAATGGGGCGCTCATTATCAAACACGCCGATTTTTGTCGAGGTCGATCCAGGATTGATGGCTAAAATGCGAAACTTCTGCTCTTGCAACGATGGTTACCTCCATTCTGGCTGCGGAAGCGGAAAGGGATCCGCTTCCAATAGATTTCCATTAACGACCGCGACGGCGGCTTAAAATATGGTGGCCGTTTTGCAAAAATTGGCTGCGAGACTTTCTCATCGTTTCAATTCGCTCTTCTGCGAGTCTGTCCGCCGCTTTGTACGTCGGGATGCCGTCACGTTTAGCAATCGCAAATACTTTCTCAATATTATCATAAATTTGTTCAATTTTTTTCATCGCGCGCTCACGATTGTAACCGTACAATTCATCCGCGACGTTAATGACACCGCCCGCGTTAATCACGTAATCCGGAGCGTAAACGATCCCCATTTCATGAATGATATCGCCATGTCTTGGCTCTTTGAGCTGATTGTTCGCCGAACCAGCAATGACTTTCGCTTTTAATTGCGGAATCGTTTCATCGTTAATGATGCCGCCGAGCGCGCAAGGCGCAAAAATATCGCAATCGACACCGTAAATATCGTTCGGGTCCACCGCTTTTGCGCCAAATTCTTCGACCGCCCGCTGCACCGCGTCTTTGTTGATGTCGGTAACGATCAGTTTTGCCCCTTCTTCATGAAGATGGCGGCATAAGTGGTACGCGACGCTTCCAACACCTTGCACAGCAACGACTTTTCCTTCGAGCGAATCGCTGCCAAACGCTTCTTTCGCTGCCGCTTTCATGCCGCGGTAAACACCATAGGCAGTCGCCGGAGACGGATTTCCGGATGAACCGAATTCAGGGGAAATTCCCGTGACATAGTCGGTTTCTTGATAAATAATATCCATGTCTTCCACCGTCGTGCCGACATCCTCCGCCGTAATATAGCGGCCGTTTAACCCTTGAATAAAGCGGCCAAACGCGCGGAACATCGCTTCATTTTTGTCTTTGCGCGGGTCGCCGATAATAACGGTTTTTCCCCCGCCAAGGTTCAGTCCTGCTGCGGCGTTTTTGTAAGTCATGCCGCGCGCTAAACGAAGCGCGTCTTCAATCGCTGCTTCTTCCGATTCATACATCCACATGCGCGTGCCGCCTAACACCGGTCCGAGCGTCGTATCATGAATCGCGATAATCGCTTTTAGCCCTGACTCTTTATCTTGGCAAAATAGCAATTGTTCATAATCGTATTTTTCCATATATTTAAAAAGTTCCATAGTGATTCCTCCTCAACAATAGTCTTTTATTTCGATGCGGAGCAAACAGCAAGGGCTAATGAGTAAAGCTTGCTCTCTGCGGAATCGGCACGCGACGTAAGGACGATCGGCGCTTTTGCTCCAGCAATGATTGCGCCGACTTTCGCGTTCGCAAAATAAACGAGCGATTTATACAGCATGTTTCCCGCTTCAATGTCCGGAACGAGCAAAATGTCTGCTTTTCCTGCAACTTCGCTATCAATGCGCTTATGCTCGGCAGCCTTAAGCGAAACAGCGTTATCAAGCGCAAGCGGGCCGTCAATAACACAACCCTTTATTTGCCCGCGCTTTTGCATCATCGTCAATGCCGCAGCATCCATTGTTGCCGGCATGGATGGGTTCACTACTTCCACCGCTGCAAGCGCTGCTACTTTTGGCGTTTCAATACCAATCGCGTGGGCTATCGCAACCGCATTCGAAATAATTTGCGCTTTTTGCTCTAAATCAGGTGAAATATTCATCGCGGCATCAGTCACAATGATGAACCGATCGTAACCGGGGACTTCAAATACCGCGACATGGGAAAGCACTTTCCCGATGCGCAAACCATATTCTTTGTTTAACACCGCTTTTAAAAGCGTGGCGGTCGGAACGTTTCCTTTCATAAGCACGTCCGCCTCATTTAAATGAACGGCTCTGACGGCAAGTTCAGCCGCTTGCATGGCAGAATTGACGTGAACGATTTGAATGTTGTCCAAATTGGCATAATTCTTTTGCTTTAACAGCTGCCAAATTTGTTCCCGATCCCCGTACAACACAAACCTTCCGAAATGGTGATCAAGCGCCATCGCCACCGCGTCGATGACTTCTTCGTCCTCCGCTGCCGCGACAGCTACCGTTATATCGATGGATTTCGTAGCACGATCGATCAACGACTGCAGCTTCATCTAATGCACCAACCTCTTTATAAAATTTGTCGAGTCACTTTACTAAAATGCAAAAAACGTGCCAATAACAAACTTATGAAAACGTTTTATTTTCTGTTCTCACCATGCAGTAATTTGCATATCGCGCAAATTATTGCGTGCTTTTTTTTGCAATTCCGTACTTCTCCAGCTTGTAATATAAATTGCGAATCGAAATGCCGAGCGCACGCGCCGCCGCGGTTTTATTGTTGTTATATTTCCGCAACGCTTGTTCGATGATTTTCGCTTCGTATTGCTCGATCATCTCGTGAAGAGGATGGATTTCCATTTCCTTTTCATGTTTATGAAAAGATGGGGATTCCTTCGAAATATCAAGCGGTGGAATATGATGAACATCGATCATCACTTCATTAAATTTCATAAAAATCATCGCTCGCCCTAATACGTTTTCTAATTCGCGAACATTTCCCGGCCAATCGTAAGACAATAAATAATCGAGCGCAGCCGGCGTCACCCCTTCGACATTGCGGCCGTAGTCTTGATTAAGCTTTTGAATTAAATGCCGGCATAGCGCGGGGATATCTTCTTTTCTCGCCCGCAACGGAGGAATATAAATTGGCATACGGTTTAATCGATAGTATAAATCTTCGCGGAACGTTCCTTCCGCAATTGCTTTTTCTAAGTTGACATTTGTTGCCGCAATGACGCGAACGTTAATCGGAATCGGCTTCGTGCCGCCGACGCGAACGATTTCTCCTTCTTGCAGCACACGAAGCAACTTTGCCTGCGTATTGGCAGAAAGTTCGCCAATTTCATCAAGGAAAATACTTCCATTATTCGCCTCTTCAAATAACCCGCGCTTTCCTCCTCTTTTCGCTCCGGAAAACGCTCCTTCTTCGTAGCCAAACAATTCGCTCTCTAATAGTGTTTCAGAAATGGCCGCGCAATTCACGCGAATAAATTTGTTATATTTTCGATCACTCGCGTTATGAATCGCATGGGCGAACAATTCTTTCCCCGTGCCGGATTCGCCGCGAAGCAAAATGGTTGCCGGCGTTTTTGCCGCCAATTTTGCCTGCTCGATCGCTACCGTTATTTCCTCCGACGTCCCAATAATATCGGCAAATGAATATTTCGCTTCTAACGTGCGGATAATTTGCCTTGCTCGATTCAATTCGGCTGTGAGCCGTTGAATTTCCGAAACGTCATGAATCACACCAACGCTTCCTTTTAATACGCCGTCAACGATGATTGGCGCCGCATTCACCACGACATCACGGTTTTTCGGGCCAACTTTCATGCGCACGCCACGAATGGGCCGGCGCGTTTTTAGCACTTGCATATGCACGCTTTCTCCTTCAGCGATGTCAGCAGTTGCTGGTTTGCCGATGACTTCTTCTTCCGATAGGCCGGTAATGCGCGTATAAGCGGGATTGATGAAAATGCCGTTGCCGTGCTCATCGACAACTGAAATCGCTTCTTCCGAGGAATGGATAATCGCCTCAAGCATGATGCGCATTTCTTTTAAATCCGTGATTTCTTCCGCTAGCTTTACTAGTTCTGTAACGTCTTTAAAAACAGCCAGTGCGCCGATCAGTTTTCCCGTTTCATCCATCATCGGAATCCGTGTTGTAATAATTTTTTTGCCATTTTTTAATTTTAATTCTTGATGAAATTCGGTTTGTTTCGTTTTTAACACTCGCGGCAATCCGCTCGCTGGAATAACTTCTAAAATATGTTTTCCAATGACTTCCTCTTTATCTACTTCCATCATTTCCGCAGCGCTATTATTCATATCCGTAATGTACGCAAATTCGTCAACGACAATCATTCCGTCATGCGCAGAATTAAAAATTAAGCCGCGTCGCGTTGTTTCGCTTTTCAGTTTCGCAATCAGCATTTCTTTTTCTTTGACAAGTTCGGCTATCATTGGCGCGACTGTTCCCGGAACAACGATTGTGTTTGGAGCGCATCGTTTGCGAATCTCCTCTAACACTTTCTGTTTTCCCGTCGCTTCAATAATAAGGTCTATTTCTTCGCTTATGAAAGCACGCCAGTCCGTTCCGGTTGGAATGTTTCGTTCTTTCGCCACTTTCATCCCGGGAGATTTTCCATCAATATCCACCACAGCGACAATTTGAAACATAGCCGTTTGATCCAACAGCTTTAATAACGCCGTGCCTCCATTTCCAGCACCAACGATCAATACCTTTTTCACCTTATCACCGCTCTTTTCATTGTGCAAGTTTTTGCAGATATTTTTATCATAATTGTTTTTTCTTTGCTTGACAAATGGTGCCAAACCGTTATGATGGTTCATGAAGCGACTTTTTAAGCGAAAGGAATTCGATCGTGATGCTGCGGATCATCGCTCTTCTCATTTTAGTCATTCCCGGTTTGTTAGCCGCATTAGGCATTAAATGGATGCGTGACACATTATTCGGCATTTTGCATTCCCCATTTCCGTCTCTTTCCCTGCAATTTTTAGGCGGCTTTCTTTTATTTGCGGCCGGCTTGGCATTTATCGGGGGATTTATTTTGCATCGTGACCGGAAACGAAACAAAGTCCAGCCGCGGTTTCAGAAAAAGAAAAAAACGCCCTAATATTGCGTTGAGGGCGTTTTTTTGTTGCGCACTTCTTTCGCCTTAAGCGGATAATCCGTAAAAATCGCATCCACTCCGTATTGGAACATTTTTTGCATCAACGACTCTTTATTAATCGTAAACGGGCGCACGGCAATTCGGTGGCTGCGGGCTTGACGAACAAACGGTGCTGACACAGTCCGATGATAAGGATGGAGCCCGTCTGCTCCGATCGCTCGAACGTATTTCCATGGATCGTATAAAGGCTCCATATATAATATAGCCGTCTCTATATTTGGCGCAAGATGGCGGCAAAACGCCATGCTATTATGGTTAAAAGACGATAAAACGGTGCGTTCCTCCAATTGATAGCGCTTGATCATATCGATGACTTTTTGCTCTAGTGTTTCATATACAACGAAGCTATTTTTTAGTTCAATATTCAACAACAACGATGTCGAGCGAATCCATGCCAGCACTTCCTCAAGCAGAGGGATGCGGCAACCATCATATTGATCAGCAAATTTATACGCGGCGTTAAATTGTTGTAATTCGCGGTACGTAAAATCTTTTACCCAGCCTGTTCCATCTGTCGTTCGGTCGATCGTTTCGTCATGAATCACAACAATTTGCCCGTCTTTAGTCAGCTGCACATCCAATTCAATCCCGTCCGCCCCGACTCGCTCCGCTTCCAAAAAAGCGAACATCGTATTTTCCGGATGTGTGCCGGCAGAACCGCGGTGCGCGAAAATTTTGGTCATGCGTTTTGTTTAACTCCCTTCTGTCAACCTCATGCAAACGTGATCATAAAAATATATGCGGAAAAACAAAAAAATTGCTATACTGTTTTTACTAGCAAGCGAGGTGATAAGAAGATGAGACCGCTGCAAATTTCCTTAGAAACAGCGCAAAAATTAGCGAAAGCGCTAGGAATGCCGATCGAACAAATTATGCATATGCCTCAGCACATTTTAGTGCAAAAACTGCTCGAATTAGAAAAAAAGCAAGGTGAACAACCATGAAAAAAGGTAGTCGCCACAGACTACCTTTTTTATCTTTAAGAAGCTTTATGTTCGAGTCTCAACTTGTCCGCCACCATCGCGATGAATTCCGAGTTCGTCGGTTTGGCTTTGGACATGCTTACGGTGTAGCCGAACAAGGAAGAAATCGATTCGAGATTGCCGCGGCTCCAAGCGACTTCAATCGCATGGCGGATCGCCCGCTCGACACGGCTAGCGGTCGTGTTGTATTTTTTCGCGATGTCTGGGTAAAGCACTTTCGTAATTGCGCCGAGCAATTCAATATCGTTATATACCATCGCGATCGCTTCACGTAAGTATAAATATCCTTTAATATGCGCCGGAACGCCGATTTCGTGAATGATGCTCGTGATGCTTGCATCCAAATTTTTCGGCCTGTTATCCCGCGTTTGGTAAGCAGACGTTGCTTTTTTCACCATTGGCGCTGCTTTTCCATGCACTTGGCGGATATGATACACCAAATTTTCCATGTCAAACGGCTTTAAAATAAAATAAGAGGCGCCAAGTTCAACCGCTTTCTTCGTCACATCTTCTTGGCCAAACGCCGTCAACATGATGACGTTCGGCTGTTTTTCCCGCTTCGCACGAATTTTTTCCAATACGGCCAATCCGTCTAAATGTGGCATAATAATGTCCAACAATAACACGTCCGGCTGTTTTTCCTCAAGCATATATAAGCAATCTTGGCCATTATAAGCAGTCCCGATCACTTCCATATCGTTTTGGCTAGAAATATATTCTTCGAGCAAATTCACTAACTCACGATTATCGTCCGCAATACATACTTTAATTTTCAAGAAAATCTTCCCCCTTACTCCCAAAATTCTATTGTTATGTAGATGAAAACTCCATTATAATAAGTTCGACAATACAATGAAAAATCCTTTCATTTTTTAAAAAATATTAAAAAAAACAAATAATTTTTGGAATTATATCAAAAAACGACTTGATTTGACAATTTTTTATGGAATACGAGCATGATTTTATCGAAAAATCTCTTTACATATCCATTTTATATGATGTTTTATCAAATATCTATGCAAAAAAAGCTGAATTTATGACGTTTTTCACGAAATTTTTTGTAAATAAAATTTCAAAAAGGCGAGCTCGTCAGCTCGCCTTTTTGTTCGATTTCCCGTATATATCAATTCCCGCTTCGTGTAACATCCATTCGATATGAACGCCATAGCCAGATGTCGGATCATTGACAAATACGTGGGTAACCGCGCCGACTAATTTTCCATCTTGAATAATCGGGCTTCCGCTCATCCCCTGAACGATTCCGCCCGTCTTTTTTAATAAACGCGGATCAGTGACACGAATGATAAGACCTTTTGTGGCTGGAAATTTTTGTGGAATGGTACTTACAATTTCAATATCAAATGGCTCGACTTTATCATTTTCCACAACGGTCAACATTTTTGCCGGTCCTTCCTTGACTTGGCTCGATAACGCGATCGGAATCGGCTTCGTAAAAATTCCGTTGTCGATCGGTTTGGACAGCGTGCCAAAAATGCCAAACGGACTGTTATCAGTAATATTTCCGATAACTTCCTTATCGCTTGAAAATCGTGCTAATTTCTCACCAGGATTGCCACTGCTTCCTTTTTCAATGGATGTAACGGTCGATTTCATAATTTGACCGTTTTGCACAACAATCGGTTTTTTCGTATCCATATCGGAAATGACATGACCTAATGCTCCGTATTTTTTGGAAACAGGGTCATAAAACGTCATCGTGCCAATGCCGGCGGCAGAATCACGGATGTACAATCCGATGCGGTAAGCGTGATCGTGTTTATCCTTTAACGGAACTAATTTCGTCGTAAAGGAGTGTTGGTCACGAAGAACTTGAAGATGAAGCGGTTTTCCTATTTTTCCTGCTTCTTCAATAAAAGGAGAAAGATCATCCATGTTTTCGATTTTTTTTCCGTTAATACCGGTAATCATATCTCCCACTTTAATGCCGGCAATTTCGCCCGGCGATTTTTTTCCGTTTTCTGTTTCGATTAGATGGTAACCAACGACAAGAACTCCTACTGTATTTAACTTAACGCCAATCGATTGCCCTCCGGGGACGACCTTTAAACTTGGCAGCACTTTCACATCCACTTGTTTTACCGGCATGCCAGCAACTTCCAATACCATTTTCTTTTCGCCACGTTGTTTTGCTTTTACGGAAAACGAATGAGCATGTTTGTGAACTTCTATCGATTTGGAAGCGTCTTTTACCGTCGTTTGCACTGGGAGCGCTGTAGAAGAAAATCGCATCGTTTCTCCTTCAAACATCACGATTTGTTTTGGAATTTGCAAATACTCTTTAATCGGTTTTGACATACTAATGATCGTCAGCGAAACAAGGAGAAAAACCCCTATTATTTTCCGGATTGCCTCTGCACTCAATCTTTTTCACTCTCCTCGCTCCCACCTACACCCTTCGAAAAAGCGGCTACAGTTTTAATTTTGCCTTAAACCGTGGAAATATAATCGCTTTCCCCATAAAAAAAGCTACCCATAATGGATAGCGTTTCATCCTTTGATTTTCGCTGCTAGTTCAAGCAGCTCTTTTGCATGTTGCTTCGTTAGTTCTGTAATTTCCACCCCGGAAATCATCCGGCCGATTTCTTTTACTTTTTCTTCGTCCGATAATGCTTTTACCGATGTTCTTGTACGATTTCCGTCCGTTTCCTTGGCAATAAACAAATGCGTATCCGCCATCGCCGCTACTTGCGGTAAGTGAGAAATACAAAGCACTTGCGAACCGATCGAGACGCGGTAAATTTTTTCGGCGATCGCCTGCGCAACCCGACCGCTGACACCTGTATCAACTTCATCAAAAATGATGGATGTAACGCCTTGATGTTTGGAAAAGATGCTTTTTAGCGCGAGCATGATGCGTGACAATTCCCCGCCAGAAGCTATTTTCGCCAACGGTTTTAACGGTTCGCCAACGTTTGTGGAAATGTAAAATTCCACATCATCGACGCCATCTTCGTGAAATTTCACTGGTACGCCGTCAAGCAACGGCGCATCGAGCCCTCCTTCTCTTTTCGTAAATACGATATCAAATTGCGTTTTTTCCATGTATAACTCTTTTAATTCTTGATGAATATGGTTAATTAACATTTTCGCATATTTTTGGCGAACGTTCGTCACATTTTTCGCTTCGATTAATAAATCTTCCGTCACCGATTTTAATTCTTTTTGCAGCTCATGGATATGCGTTTCGCGATGTTGAAGTTCATCGATTTCTTCGGCAATTTTTTCGGCATATTGCAAAATATCTTCGATCGTCGCTCCGTATTTCCGCTTTAATTGGTTAATTTCGCTAAGACGGCTTTCAATTAAATCAAGGCGAGCCGGGTCATACTCTAATTGTTCAAGCTCATCGCTCAATTTATACGTAATATCTTCCAATAAATAATAACTATTCGCAATCGTTTCGTACGCTTCTTTCAATGCCGGGTTGATAGAGGCAACATCTTCTAAATGGCTCATTGCCAATCCAATCCAATCAAGGCCGCGCTGTTCGCCGGATAACGCCTCATAACTATGTTTCAGCGCCTCATAAATTTTTTGAAAGTTCACGATTTTTACTTTTTCTTCCATTAATTGCTCATCTTCGTTTACTTGCAAATTTGCTTTTTGAATTTCATCAAGCTGAAATGTTAATAAATCAAGACGGTGCGCCATTTGCTGCTCATTTTCATTTAGCTTTTTTAACTTTTTCCGCAATTGTTCATATTTCTCATAAACGGCGCGGTATTCTTCAAGCGCGGCCGCAATTTCCGCTCCGCCGTATTCATCGAGCAGCGGAAGATGCCGTGACGGATCCATTAATTCTTGATGTTCATGTTGGCCGTGAATATCGACAAGCGTAGAACCGATATCGCGCAATATAGACGTTGTCACTAATTTTCCATTGACGCGGCACACGCTTTTTCCGTTCGCAAAAATTTCACGGCGCAAAACAACCATGCCTTCGCTAATATCGATACCGACTTCCGCACATTTGTCGTAACATGGATGGTTTTCATTATCCAATAAAAAAAGCCCTTCTATTTCCGCCTTCTCTTCCCCGTAGCGGACAAACTCCGCCGAACCGCGCCCTCCAATTAGCAGCTGGATCGCGTCAATAATAATCGACTTCCCCGCTCCCGTTTCCCCGGTTAACACCGTCAGCCCTTTGTCAAACGAAACCGACAATGATTCAATAATCGCAAAATTTTTTATGGATAATTCCGCTAGCAAGTGGAATCACCCCCATGTTTAAAGCATTCCTAACAATTGCTCGGAAACCTTTTCGGCATCTTCGGCTGTGCGGCAAATAATAAGGCAAGTGTCATCTCCGCAAATCGTTCCAACGATTTCGTTCCAGTCTAAATTATCAAGCAAAACGCCAATGGCGTGCGCATTGCCTGGCAACGTTTTTAAAACGAGCAAATTGCCAGTTCCATCAAGCTTGACAAACGCATCCATTAAAGCGCGCTTTAATTTTTGCGTAGGGTTAAAGCGCTGATCGGAAGGAAGGCTATATTTATAGCGGCCATTGGCCATCGGCACTTTGACGAGCTGCAGTTCTTTAATGTCTCTTGAAACGGTCGCTTGCGTTACATTAAATCCTGCTTTTTTCAGCATATCGACAAGCTCGTCTTGCGTCTCAATTTCGTGGTTCATAATAATTTCGCGAATTTTAATATGCCTTTGTCCTTTATTCAAATTCGACACCTCGCACAAATGATTTCACGGGAAAAACGGGAATAACCATCACCGTTATTCCCGGCTTTTCAACTGCAAATGGGCTTCTTTCACTACCTCGCTGACCGATTTCGGCAAGCGGTTTTCCCCTATTTCTTTGCCGCCTTCAAAGCGGAGGTGAAGCAAAAATTCGATATTTCCATCACCGCCGGTAATCGGGGAGTGCGTTAAATTCATTGCATCAAACCCTTCGCTAAGCGCAAAGTCGATGATGGACGTCAACACTTCTTCATGCACGTTCGGGTCGCGAACGATGCCTTTTTTGCCGACTTTTTCTCTGCCTGCTTCGAATTGCGGCTTGACAAGGGCGACCACATCGCTTCCGGGAACAACCACCGTCTTTAATACAGGCAATATCAGCTTTAATGAAATAAATGAAACATCGATCGTTGCAAATTGTGGAAGCCCTTTCGTAAAATAATCGGGCGTGACATAGCGGAAATTCGTCCGTTCCATTACAACGACGCGATCGTCCTGGCGCAGCTTCCACGCTAGCTGATTATAGCCGACGTCAAGCGCGTACGATAGCTTCGCGCCATGCTGCAGCGCACAATCGGTAAACCCTCCCGTAGATGCCCCGATATCCAAAACGATTTTATCTTGGACGCTCACATCAAACGTGCGCAGCGCTTTTTCGAGCTTCAAGCCGCCGCGGCTTACATACGGAAGCGCGTCACCTTTTATCGTTAACGGGATATCTACGGGAACTTTTTCGCCAGGCTTGTCTAGTCGGACTTCGTTTGCGTACACAAGCCCAGCCATAATCGCCCGTTTTGCTTTTTCACGCGTTTCGATTAAACCTCGTTGAACAAGTAATACATCTAGACGTTCTTTTTTCCCTTTCATCTTTCATGCCCTTTTTTGTTTTCTTGGTATCATCGTTTTCACGCGATCGATAATATGCGCTGTCGTTAAGCCGATTTCCTTCAGCAGCTCTTTGACGCTGCCGTGTTCAATGAAACGGTCAGGAATGCCCATTCGGTTAATCACCGTTTGATGATAGCCGTGGTCGTGGGCAAACTCCAAAACGGCGCTGCCGAAGCCGCCTTGCAATACCGCTTCCTCAATCGTTAAAATCGGGATATTGCTTTCTAACAAATCATGCAACATTTCCTCATCCATCGGTTTGATAAAACGCGCGTTTACCACTTTCACGGAAATATTCTCTTTGGCAAGCTTTTCTGCCGCTTCTAGCGCCATGGAAATCATCGTGCCAAACGTCAAAATCGCTAAATCGCGGCCTTCGCGCAACACTTCCCACGTTCCGATCGGAATTTTCTTCAATTCTTCATCGAGCTTTACGCCAAGTCCGTTGCCGCGCGGAAAACGAAGTGCGATCGGCCCGTCATCGTATTGAATCGCCGTATACACCATATGCTGCCCTTCGTTTTCATCCTTTGGCATCATAATGACAAGGTTCGGAATATGGCGTAAAAAGGCGATATCAAACACACCTTGGTGCGTTTCACCGTCCGCACCGACTAACCCGGCTCGGTCAATCGCGAAAAAAACGTTTAAATTTTGTCGGCAAACGTCATGAACAACTTGGTCATACGCCCGCTGCAAAAACGTCGAATAAATCGCCAAAAACGGTTTCATCCCTTGCGCCGCAAGCCCCGCGGCAAGCGTTGTCGCGTGCTGCTCGGCAATTCCGACATCAAACATTCGCTCAGGAAACTCGCTCGCAAATCCTTCCAGTTTCGAGCCGACTGGCATCGCCGGCGTAATCGCGACAATCCGCTTATCCGTGCGCGCCAATTTCCGCACCGTTTCGCTGACAAGTTCGCTCCACGACGGCGCAGCATCCACCGGTTTTAGAAAATCGCCGGTTTCGATTTTATATGGACCGGTGCCATGCCATACTCCGACTTTATCATTTTCCGCCGGACTATAGCCTTTTCCTTTTTTCGTGATAACGTGAAGAAGCACAGGACCTTTTATTTTTTTGGCGTAATGCAAATTCTCAAACAAATCGTCAAAATTGTGACCATCGACAGGTCCGAGATACGTAAATCCTAACTCTTCAAAAAAAACGCCGGAAACAAGCAAATATTTCAAGCTGTCTTTAATGCGCTCTGCCATTGCCGCCAACTTGCCGCCGACAGCGGGAATTCTTTTTAATAAAAGCTCCAGTTCGTCTTTCACCCATTGATATTTGCCGGCTGTCCGCAGCCGTCCCAACACACTATGCAAAGCGCCGACGTTCGGAGCAATCGACATTTCGTTATCGTTTAAAACGACGATAATATCTTTTTTCTCATGGCCGATATGATTTAACGCCTCAAGCGCCATACCGCCTGTCAACGCTCCGTCGCCAATAATCGGAACGATATATTCATCCGTACCCTTTAAGTCGCGGGCGATCGCCATCCCCATCGCCGCAGACAACGACGTCGAACTATGTCCGGTTTCCCACACGTCATGTTCGCTTTCGCTTCGCTTTGGAAACCCCGATAAACCTTTATATTGCCGCAATGTATCAAATTCGGACGCACGCCCCGTCAAAATCTTATGGACGTACGATTGATGGCCGACATCCCAAATCAGCTTATCTTTCGGGCTGTCAAACACTTTATGAAGCGCAATCGTCAGCTCGACAACTCCTAAATTCGGGCCGATATGCCCGCCTGTTTTCGACAGCTTCTCAATTAAAAATTTCCGAATATCAGCACTTAGTTCGATCAGTTGTTTTGTCGACATATTTTTCAAAAAGCGCGGGTTTTTAATTTTGGTAACATCCAAACGAGATCACTCGCTTTCGTTTTGATCGTTCGTTTTTATGCAGTTGATATAATACAGAAGTTAGTTATTATTATACATGATTAAACATAAAAAATCGATTTCCGTCCAAAAAGAGAAAAAAGAGCCGCTAACACTACTGTGATAACGGCATGCATGGAAAACTCTCTATTATTTCAATATAACGTATCGATAAAAAATCAGCAACGGACGATTCCTTAATGATCACGCGTCGCGACTAAATCGCAAATATAACTTAGTACGCTGCCATCTACTTCTGCTTTTTGCAAATAACGTTTTGCTTCTTCGATATGGAAAGATAGCTTTTCTTTCGCCCCGGCAATCGTCAAAAGCGATGGATATGTCACTTTTTTATTTTCAATGTCGCTGCCAACCCGCTTGCCAATTTTTTCTTCCGAACCTTCAATATCGAGAATATCATCGCGAATTTGAAAAGCGAGACCGAGATGGGAGGCAAACGAGTCGAGATGGCGAAGCTGTTTGTCGTTCGCGCCTGCAAGCAGTGCGCCAGCCAATACGCTGTATTGCAACATTTTTCCTGTTTTATGACGATGAATATATTCGAGCTGTTCAAGCGAAAGCTGCTTCCCTTCACCTTCGATATCGGCAACTTGTCCCGCTACCATTCCTTCCGGTCCTGCCGCCTTCGCCAATTCTTCGATTAACCGAATTTTTGTCATTGGAGAAATGCGGGCATCATCGGCTTCAGCGATCACTTGAAACGCGTAAGTGAGCAATCCGTCTCCCGCCAAAATGGCCATCGCTTCCCCAAACACTTTATGATTCGTCGGTTTACCGCGCCGCAAATCATCGTTATCCATGCTCGGCAAATCATCGTGAATCAGCGAATATGTATGAATCATCTCAATGGCGCACGCTACCGGAAGTCCAATATCCGGCTCTTTTCCGAACGAATGCAACGTCGCAAACAACAGAAGCGGACGGATGCGCTTTCCGCCTGCCTCCAGCGAATAAGCCATCGCCCGTTTAATCGTTTCAGGAGCAGCCATTCTTGTAATATAATGGGGCAAAACATTTTCCAAACGCTGCTTGTGCTCTTGTAAAAACTGTTCTACTTCCGCCCGGTTCAAAAGCTATTCCTCCTCCTGAAGCGAGAAAGGAGCGAGTTGCCCGTCCTCTCGTAAAATGTATTCCATCTGTTTTTCGACATGTTGCAATTTATCATGACAAAGCTTGGAAAGCTTCATTCCTTCTTGGAAAAAGGAAATCGCCTGCTCAAGCGGCACATTTCCTTCTTCTAATTTTTCCACAATTTCTTCTAACTTTGCCATCGCTTCTTCAAAGGTAAGTTCTTTTTCCTCACTCATGTAGCTGCTTCTCCTCCATTCCCCATACGTGACAATCAATTTGCCCGTCTTGCAAGCGTACTTGAATCGTGTCTCCTAATTGAAGCTGGCGAACGCTTTTTACCAGTTCTTTTTTTTCATTATAAACTAAGCTATAACCGCGCTCCATAATTTTAAGCGGACTAAGCGCGTGTAAATGTGATACGAGAGATGTAAAGCGAAGCTGTTGATGATGAACAAGTGAACGCATTTCTTTTTCGAGCGATTTGATAAGAGATTCGTGTTTTTCTTTCATTCTTGACAGCTGCTCAGCTGGATGGTGCCGCAGCAACTTCAGGCGTAGCTGTTCGAGCCGTTCGCGTTTTTTATCAAAAAGCCGCTCTGTATGACGTTGCAGCCGTTCTAATAAAGAATCCAACTGCTGTTCTTTTTGCTCGTATAGTTTTTTCGGATAACGAAACGCGTATGATTTTTGCAAACGCAAAAGCCGCTCTGATTCCGCCGCGATTTTTTCTTTCATCGCGCGCATCAGCCGCAATTTCCGTTGTGAAATTCGCTCCATCAACTCCGTCATATGCGGCACTGCCAGTTCCGCAGCACCGGTTGGCGTCGGGGCGCGCAAATCGGCGACAAAATCGGCGATCGTAAAATCCGTCTCGTGTCCAACCGCGGAAATAATCGGCACTTTGGAAGCAAAAATCGCCCGGGCGACCGCTTCTTCATTAAACGCCCACAGCTCTTCGATCGAGCCGCCCCCGCGTCCGACAATCAGCACATCAATATAGCCAAGCTCGTTCGCTTTTTCAATCGAACGAACGATCGATCCGGCAGCTTCCGCCCCTTGAACGAGCGTCGGAAACAAAATCACCGTCGCGATCGGGTAGCGGCGGCGAATTGTCGTCACAATATCGCGAATCGCCGCGCCAGTTGGCGAAGTAACGACGCCAATATAGCGAGGAAACGCAGGAATCGGCTTTTTATGTTCAGGAGAAAACAGCCCTTCCGCCTCGAGCCGCTTTTTTAGTTGCTCATACGCCAAATATAAATTTCCGATTCCTTCCGGCTGCATTTCTTTCACGTAAATTTGATAGTTTCCGCTCGGTTCGTAAACAGAAATTTCGCCGCGAACAAGCACGTTCATGCCATCTTCCGGCCGAAACGACAAATGCTGGTTGTATCCGGCGAACATGACCGCCTGAATGCGGGCTTGCTCATCTTTTAACGTAAAGTACATATGGCCGCGCGAATGATATTTAAAGTTGGAAATTTCTCCCTTGATCCATAAGTCGCGCAAATGCGGGTCCACTTCAAATTTGCGTTTAATATATTTTGTCAGCGCTCCAACAGTCACATATTTTACTTCTGCCACAAGCATAACCCTCGCTTATTTTAGTGAACTTTCCGAACCGCATGCTTTTTCGCCGCTTCGATCGTATTATGAAGCAGCATCGTGATCGTCATCGGTCCGACCCCTTTTGGAACGGGCGTAATGTAGCTTGCCACTTCCTTTACTTCCTCAAAATCGACGTCGCCGCACAGCTTGCCGTTTTCTAGACGGTTGACGCCGACATCAATGACGACGGCCCCTTGTTTCACATGTTTCGCACCAATCAGGCGCGCTTTCCCG
The DNA here is from genome assembly GCF_900111865.1 of Parageobacillus thermantarcticus. GTDB lineage: Bacteria > Bacillota > Bacilli > Bacillales > Anoxybacillaceae > Parageobacillus > Parageobacillus thermantarcticus. The sequence goes on from NZ_FOJS01000008.1 coordinate 47,841, forward strand.
ACAGCAACGATTAAAATATCGGCTTGGCGCGTAATGGAAGGTAAATCGTTTGTTCGTGAATGGCAGTATGTGACGGTCGCGTGCTCGCGCAAAAATAATTGTCCGACCGGCTTGCCGACGATATTGCTGCGGCCGACGACAACCACATGTTTTCCGGCGATATCTACCCCGATGGACTTTACCATTACTAAAATGCCGTATGGCGTACACGGGAGAAACGCGTCTTGCCCAACCATCATTCTTCCTACGTTAATCGGATGAAACCCGTCGACATCTTTTTCAGGCGAGATCGTTTCAATCACTTTCAATTCGTTAATATGTTTTGGAAGCGGAAGCTGCACTAAAATGCCGTGCACGGACGGATCTTCGTTCAGCTCTTTGATTTTTCCCAATAAAAATTCTTCCGTAATCGTTGCCGGAAATGTCAACAATGTAGAGCGAATCCCAACTTCTGCGCACGCTTTTTGTTTTCCTTTCACATAAGAATGGGAAGCAGGATCATCGCCGACAAGAATGACGGCAAGCCCCGGTTCGATTCCTTCCCGTTTCAACCGTTCCACTTCTTTTGCTAATTGCGCGCGTTTTTCTTTTGCCAATTCTGCACCGCTAATGATTTGTGCTGTCATCGTTCCCATTTCCCCTCTCTATTCTTGAATATGTAACGCATCTTTCACTTTCGAAAGCACGCCGTTGACAAAACGGCCTGATTTCGTATCGCCAAATTTCTTCGCTAATTCGACCGCCTCATCTAAACTCACTTTGACAGGAACATCGTCAAGGTATTTCATTTCATATGTCGCTATTCGCAAAATCGCGCGGTCCACATTGGCGACGCGCTCTAACGTCCATTTTTCCAAGTTGGCGCGCAGCAATTCATCAATCTCTTTTTGATGCTCCGTAACGCCAAAGACGAGCTGCCGCAAAAACGAATCGGCCTCTTCACCGCCCGCTACGTTTTGCAGCGCCTCCTCAGGTGGAATGCGGCCGACATCAATTTGAAATAGCGCCTGCAGCGCCTTTTCCCGCGCTTCATGCCTCTTCATCATTTTCCCTCCTTCCTTAAACACGAACATTTATATGATGATCATACCATATTTTTCGGATAAACGATACTACCGTTGGCACAAATCATTACGGCTTATTCTCCGCCCGCTCCTATGCCAAAACAAAAGCTTTCCTTTGCCCCCTGCACCGCCTTTGCAAATAAAAAAGGCTCGTTCATTACAATAACAAACTTTCCGCAAAAATACAAAGGGGCACTACGCTAAGCGAATGCGCCCCTTCACTTTTATTGTGTTTATTGTTCCACTTCTTGCTCCTGCTTGCCTGCGTCAAATTGAATGCCGACGATATGAACGTTCACTTCGCTCGTCTCTAGCCCCGTCATGTTAAAGAGAGCTTGGCGAACGTTTTCTTGAACTTTTTTCGCTACGTTTGGAATCGAAACGCCGAATTGAACGAGACAATAAATGTCGATCGCAACTCCTTCTTCTCTTAAATCGACTTTTACGCCTTTTCCGTGGTTTTTCTTGCCAAAGCGTTCAACAACACCGGAGGCGAAGTTCCCGCGCATTTGCGCAATTCCTTCCACTTCGCTTGCGGCGATGCCGGCGATGACTTCAATGACTTCTGGCGCGATTTCCACTTTTCCTAATCCGCCTTGTTCTTGTTCCATCTCAAAAATATGTTCTGACATCGTACACACCTCCCGTTATGACTTCATAATATCATATAACTCAAGAAATTTCGTATTAAACTCGCCTTTGATGAATTTTTCGTGCTCAAATAATTTTATGTGGAACGGAATCGTTGTATGAATGCCGTCAATGATAAACTCGCTTAACGCTCGTCTCATGCGGGCAATTGCTTCTTCGCGGGTAGGTGCGTGTACGATCAATTTCGCAATCATCGAATCATAATAAGGCGGAATCGTATACCCCGGATATGCCGCGGAGTCAACCCGTACACCTAAACCACCGGGAGGCAAATACATGTTGATTTTTCCCGGCGATGGCATAAAGTTTTTCTCCGGATTTTCCGCATTGATCCGACATTCAATCGCCCATCCGTTAAACGTTACGTCGTCTTGGGTAAGCGAAAGCTTTTCTCCCGAAGCGATGCGAATTTGTTCTTTAATCAAATCGATCCCTGTAATTAACTCCGTAACAGGATGCTCTACTTGAATGCGCGTGTTCATTTCCATGAAATAAAACTTCTTCGCATGATAGTCAAAAATAAATTCGACCGTGCCAGCGCCGGTATAATTGACGGCACGCGCCGCTTGCACCGCCGCTTGTCCCATTTTTTGGCGCGTTTCCTCATCGAGTGCCGGTGATGGCGCTTCTTCGACAAGCTTTTGCAGGCGACGCTGGATCGAGCAATCGCGTTCGCCGAGGTGAATGACGTTTCCATAGGAATCCGCCAGCACTTGAATTTCCACATGGCGGAAATCTTCAATATATTTTTCAATGTATACCCCTGGGTTGCCAAACGCGGTGGCCGCCTCTTGTTGCGTGATGTTAATTCCTTTCACAAGCTCTTGTTCGTTTCGTGCAACGCGAATCCCTTTTCCGCCTCCGCCCGCCGTCGCTTTAATGATGACTGGATAGCCGATTTCGTTCGCTAGCGCAACCGCTTCGTCCACTCTTTCGATAATTCCGTGCGAACCTGGGACGATTGGCACGCCAGCTTCCCGCATCGTCTCGCGGGCAACATCTTTAATTCCCATCTTCGTAATCGCTTCTGGGCTCGGACCGATAAACGTGATGTTGCATTCGCGGCATAGTTCGGCAAACGCGGCATTTTCCGCTAAAAACCCGTACCCTGGATGGATGGCGTCACACCCCGTCAATGTGGCTACACTCATAATATTGGTAAAGTTTAAATAACTGTCTTTCGACGCTGTCGGTCCAATACAATACGCTTCGTCTGCAAGCTGTACATGGAGCGCGTCGCGATCCGCTTCTGAAAAAACAGCGACCGTTTCGATTCCAAGCTCTTTGCATGCGCGAATAATTCGAACGGCGATTTCCCCGCGGTTGGCAATTAACACTTTTTTAATCATCGCTCGTTCTCTCCCTTATTCCGGTTTCACAAGAAATAGAGGTTGTCCATACTCAACAAGCTGTCCGTTTTCGACAAGCACTTCGACGATTTCTCCGTTCACTTCCGCTTCAATTTCGTTAAATAGCTTCATCGCTTCGATAATGCAAACGACCGTATCTGTTTTCACTTTATCGCCCACTTTAACATACGGAGGCGCGTCCGGCGATGGAGCTGCATAAAATGTACCGACCATCGGCGAAGTAATTTTATGTAAATTTTCTGTATTTTTTGCTTCTTGTTTCGGCAATTCTTGCGGCTTCGCTTCTGTCGGCGGAGCAACCGGCTGTGTTGACGCTTGCGGTTTTACTTCCTCTGTTGCCGGTTTTGCCGCTTGTTCGACCGCAGGCGTAACCGCCGCCTGAACTGGTGCCACAGCCGCCGGTTTTTTCATATGTACTTTTGTGCCATCATGCTCATAAACAAATTCTTCGATGCTTGACTGATCAATTAAACGAATCAATTCGCGAATTTCCTGGATTTTCATATTCCCCACACCTTTCTTTCCAGTTCAGATTGCATGTTATTTATTATTTTAAAAGGTAGTTATAAAATCTGCTCATAACGATTATACACATAATGATTATACAATAAAACGGTTTTTTTATCATAAAAACAAGCTGCCCTTTATCGAGCAGCTATTTTTCATTATCCAGCTGGCTGGAATTCGACGTTCACAACATCGACTTCCGGAATTTCACTTTTTACTATATGAATCACATCATTGGCGGATTTCGCAGAATGATTTTTTGCTTTAATCGTCACGCGCACTTTGTCATCATCAGCGCGGACGAGCACATCATCATAGCCGCCTTTTGATTTGATTAATGTTTCTAACGTCGCTTCTTTTTCCGCCAACGCTTCTAGCTTTTCAATTTTATCAAGCGCGTCGCTTTTTTGCTGCGCGGTGGCGTTTGTGGAAGCGACAATGTCGTTTAATTGGTCGCGCAACCGGCTTCGTTCATCTTCAATTTGCATGCGAAGAGCAGTAAATATGTCATCGCCAGATTCACTGGAAGTGACATCTCCGTCTTCCGTTTCCATTTCCTCCACAGCCACATCCGCTTTTTCTTTATCATCTACTTGTTGTTCCGCAACATTTTCATTATTCGTAAAAGCGATATGGTCATTCGTATCCTTTGGCGCTGTTACATAATAAACGGATAAAACAACGACTAAACTTAGCATCGTTAACAGCCAAACAGTTTGTCTCTTTAACATATAACGATCCTCCCCCACAAACGCGTTATTTTTTCGGCAATACCGCAACACGATAGCTTGGAACATTTAAAACACGCGTAACTGCCTCGACAATCCACTTTTTTATTTGTAAATTATCAGCACCTTTCGCCACTACCAACACTCCGCGAATTTCCGGTTTTTTCGTCGTTAACACAATCGGCGTTTCGCGATCACCATCGCGGATGACAACAACTTCTTCGTTAGTAGACTGGTTTTCAATTTTTCGCTTTCCGCCTTCGCGATCTGTTTCTTCCGTTGCTTGGTGTTGCATGACGCGGTTTTTCTCCAATATTTTCGTTTCCGTTGTATCAATGTTGACAACAACAGTCACATCTTCAACCCCTTTGATTGCCTCAAGCGCGGTTTTCAGCTGTTCTTCGTAACGTTGTTCATAAGCGGCGATGATTTTGGACTTCGCATCTTGTTTTTGCCCAAACACCGGTTCCGCTTGTTGCATATGCTCTGCCACTTTTCCATTATTTGTTGATGTGACTTCCTCATCTTTAGAAAAATGGCTTATTACCATTAACGCTATCCCTGCTAATAATAAAAGAAACACGTACGAAAGCGGCGGCCTTTTTTGTTCCTTCGTTTCTTTTTTCGCAGGCAAAAACAATCGTTTAATGAAGTCGAGCATCCCCCCATTCCCTCCCCTTTATTTGCACAGCGATTTTATTTTCGTTTATTTCCCATTTAGTTGCTAACAATGTGCGTATTTCTTCTTCAAGCTGTTGAACATGGTTTGCTTCATTAATCGGCGTTGATACATCAATCATAACGGGCTGAATCTCTCCAAGCTTCTCTTGTTTTGCTAGCATTACTTCAATCGTTTCAATATCTTCCGGGATTTGCAAATTTTCTTTTTCTTTTGTTTGCAGAGAGACATCCTCCACGCTTAATCCATATTTTTTCATCAACTCCTCATCCACTTCGTTTTTCATCTGGACAGCCATTTGTTCTAAAATATATGCACGTTGTGAGGCTTGTATTTCTTTTTTCTTCATTTCAATTTCATTTTTCATCATCTCTTGTTGATTCCTCCTTTCCGATATGACAGAAGCAATCAGGCGATCCGGATCGATGGAAAATAGCTTTAAAATCGGAGACAACATTAGCAAAAGCAAAATAAGTCCAACAGCCATTTTCACATATTTTTGCATATTGCTAGATGGGAGCAGCAAATCAATCATCATAGCAAATAAAATGAAAATGAGAATATTCGTCACCCATTCGATCACGATCTGCATGATTTTCCCCCTCTAACGAACCATCATCGTGATGTTCCCAGCCGTAATGATAACGGCTAAACTAAGAAAAAACATAAGCGATACGATAGCAAGGGAAGCGAAAACATACGCAATGCTTTTGCTCATGATGCTAAGGCAAGAAATGACCGGCCCCCCTCCCAGCGGCTGCATCACCGCTGCAGAAACCTTGTAAACAAGCGCGATGGCAAAAATCTTAAGCGCCGGAAACGCCGCGATGATCAATAAAATGGCAACACCGACGATGCCGACCGTATTTTTCAATAGCATCGAGGCGGTCACAACGGTATCGGCGGCATCGGTAAACATTTTTCCAACGACCGGGATAAAGTTCCCCGTCACAAATTTTGCCGTCCGCAACGCAATGCCGTCGGCGATCGCTGACGTCGCTCCTTTTACGGACATGACGCCAAGGAAAACCGTCAAAATCACACCAAGGATCCCGACGCTAACTTTTGTGAGCAAGTCGGCAAGCTGTGTTACTTTATAATGATCGGTTAACGTGCTGACAATATTTAAAAGCGCCGCTAAAAACAAGAGAGGCAACGTTACATATTCGACAATCGTTCCGGTCGTATTCATCAGAAAAAGAATGATCGGATGGAAAAACGCCGCGGATATGACTCCCCCTGAAGAAGCTAATAGCGCCAAGAGCAGCGGAATCATCGCGATCATAAAATGACTCATCGTCTGAACAGCGTCCAATGCGTAATCGATCGCGATCCGAAAACTATTTAACGCAATGATCATCAGCACCATGTAAACAACCGCATAGGCAACTTTGCTAACGGCCTGCTGTGCAAACGCATTTTGCAATGATTGTAGCACCATGCTAAACACCGTTAATAAAATTAATGTCCCTAATAGCTTTCCGTTTGCCTGCAATTCATAAAAAAGAAATTTCGCAAACGCAATCAGCCATTCTTTTAGCGATAATTGCTTTTCTCCGCTTAAAAATTCGGCGAGCGATCCTTTTTGGCTTTCCGGCAAAAAGCCTCCGTATTTTGTGGCAATCTCTTCCCAATATTGCCGAATTTCACTCACATCGAGCTGTTCCATTTGCTTTTGTACAAATTGCTCATTCGGCGAAGAAGCTTGTACGATAAATGGAGAAAAAAAGAAGAGAAGTAAGCCGACTACCGCCGCTGCTTTCCCTTTCAATCGATCACCTCCCGTTCTCGTTATGTCGAAGGGATGAACCCAATTACCGTTTCAATAATTGCTGTTAAAATGGGAATCGCCAGCGCCAATATAATAATTTTTCCGCCAAGTTCAATTTTCGAAGCAATGGCTCCTTGACCGGCATCTCGCGAAATTTGCGCGGCAAATTCAGCAATATATGCAATGCCAATAATTTTTAAAATCGTTTCCAAATAAATCATATTGATTTTCGTATCGGTTGCTATTTTTTGTAACATACGCAAAATTTCGCTAATTTTATCGACAAGGAAAAGGAAAATCACACATCCGACAAATACCGTCAGCAAAAACGCCACACCCGATTTTTGTTCTTTTAATAACACCACTAAAAACGTTGCAATTAAGCCAAGACCGACAATTTGCAAAATTTCAATCGCCGCTCCCCCCTAACCTTGAAACAAAAACACATCTTTAATTTTTTGAAACAAATCGCTGACAATCGAGGCGACCATAAACAAAATGTAAATAAAACCAAGAAGCGTCACCCATTGGGCGTATTCCTTTTTTCCCATTTGATCCAACACCGTATGCAAAAAGGCAATGACAATCCCGACGCCAGCGATTTTAAAAATAACGTCCACATCCATGCCCATTCGTTCTGCCTCCTGTCATATAATAGGCGAGAAACCCCTTGTTTCCTTGAAAGAAAAAGCGCGAAGTCGTTTAAATCAATAAAATCACCAGCAACAGTCCTACAAGAACCCCTAAACTTTTCGCCATTTTTTCATAACGCGCTTGCCGTTCGAGCGCATCCGCCTCTTCCCGTTCCAAATGAACGAGCGCCAGCGCAATTTGCTTTTGCTGCGTATGACGGTCGTATTGCCCAAGCGTTTCTCCGAATTGTTTCATAATTTCCAATTCCCCCTGCTTTAGTGCTGTCGTTTCCCATACATCTTGCAAACTTTCTTCCCACGCCTGCTGCACGCTCGCTTCGCCAACTTGCAATTTGGCGGCGAACTGTTCAAACAGCTTAGACAGCGGCAATGATATTTGTCTGCTAATATGCAAGGCCGCCTCCGACAAAGGGGTATGAGCGTACATAATTTCTGCTTCTAGCGCTTGCAAGGCCGCCTTTAACTGGCGCAGCTGCCTTGGCCGTTCGTGCAACATTCGCGCTGCCTCAAATCCGGTCCACGTTGTTGTCAACAAAATAAGAATCGCACCGACAAGCTTCATCCGCTTTTCACCGCCCGTTCATACAGCACCGTGCCGCTCGCATCGATAATGCGCCTTATCGTCCCTGGTCCGCATTCGTTTGTCAATTCCACCAACCTATCAAACACACCTTGCTCCATAATCGGACGCAACGTCGGGCGCTGCAATACATCTTTCCAATTTCGCCCATGAACCGTCGTCCATATGCATACACCAGCGTTCACCGCTTCTAAAATCGCCTCGCCGTCTTCAGAGCGGCCAATTTCATCCACGATCAGCACATCCGGGCTCATCGAGCGGATCATCATCATCATTCCTTCCGCCTTCGGGCACGCATCAAGCACATCAACGCGGTTCCCGAATTGAAATTGTGGAATTCCTTTCACGCATCCGGCAATTTCCGAACGTTCATCGACAATGCCGACTTTTTGCGATGGAATGTGTTTCGCGTGAATCCCTGTGCTGATCATTCGCGCCGCATCGCGCAGCAGCGTCGTTTTTCCCGTCTGCGGCGAACCGATGATCATCGTATTATGCCAGCGTCCGTCATACACATACGGCACGAGCGGTTCGGCGATGCCGATTTTCTGTTTCGCGATGCGGATATTGAAAGAGGTCACATGGCGAATCGCCTTCACGCTTCCGCCCTCAGTTACCACTTTTCCTGCTAGTCCAACACGATGGCCTCCCTGTATGGTAATAAATCCGCGTTTCAATTCCTCTTCTATTGCATAAATCGAATATTGACTCAATTTATTCAGCAAATGCATACCATCTTCACGAGTCACTTCATACGGAAGAAATTGCGCCTTTCCTTTCATGATAATTTCTAACGGCCGAAGCACCCGTATGCGAATTTCTTCTATCTGTTCGCACCATGAAGGAGGCTGTTGCTGCAGTATGGCAGCGATCGTTTTCGGAAGCATATCCCATATCGCTTGCATTTCATTTCCCTCCCTGTTGGACTAGTTCATATGTATGGAAGGAAAAACGAATTTATGACTTAAACGCCGTTGAGAATAAGAATGTGTCCTAAATTGGTCAAGTCCTGATTATTGTGTAAAATTTTGCTCTTGGTCTAGCGAATGTAAGTCTTGGGAAAATCAAACTGCTTTTTGCCGTTTCTTTTTACACAAAATTTCGGACTTAATCCCTAAATTCCCAAACGAAAGCTCGTCCGTTAAAAGCAGGACGATCATCATCGTGGGGATCATCACCGTAAAAAATGAGTTTGATGGCCAAATTGCACAGCTCGCTGCCGGCAATCACCTCATTCTTGCCATCACTAAAACAAATGAAGCGTGTCCAACATGTTGCAAAATAGATGGTTAGTACAAACGTATGCCAGAACAAGAATTTTCAGAAGGGATTTTTTATGTGCGCAATGTGATTAAGAAGTGATAGATGAACTGATTGAGGAAATCGTTTCATAATGGAAATAAAGGCGGAGGATAAAATATAAAAAAATAAAGGGGTAGAAATCATGGGGAAACTTTCTTTATTCGGGAAAATAACATTTTTGCTTGGGGGTGTATTTGCAGTTCTCGGAATTTTTGATCTATTTCACGTTTTTTCGCTGGCGGGAGAGACGTTGACATCGATGAATTACATCTTTATTGGCATCATGCTTATTAGCGCATCGCTTTTATACGAAAAGAAAAAAGTTAAACGGCAAAAAAGCGAATAGTTTGCCGATTGATTCCTCCGCCACCGCCGAAAAGAAAAAAGTCAAAAAAGCCCCCGCGTCAAGCGCAAGGGGCAAACAACGTTAAGCACGGGAAACGTATGTGCCGTCCGCTGTGTTGATAATGAGCGTATCGCCTTCGTTGACAAAGAAAGGAACTTGAACGACAAGGCCGGTTTCCAACTTCGCCGGCTTTGATCCGCCAGAAGCAGTATCGCCTTTAATGCCAGGCTCTGTTTCTACCACTTTTAATTCAACGGTGTTTGGAAGTTCAACGCCAATTGTCTCTCCTTGATACATCATAATATAAACTTCCATGTTTTCCTTCAAAAATTTTAATTCATATTCGATTTGCTGCGAAGAAAGTTCGATTTGCTCGTATGTTTCCATATCCATGAATACGTGTTGATCGCCGTTGGCGTATAAATATTGCATTTTGCGCGTATCGATTTGCGCGCGGTTTACTTTTTCGCCGGCGCGGAACGTTTTTTCTTGAATCGCGCCCGTGCGAAGGTTGCGAAGTTTTGAACGGACAAACGCCGCTCCTTTCCCAGGTTTGACGTGCTGGAATTCGATCACACGCCAAATATCGCCATCTACTTCAATCGTTAATCCTGTACGAAAATCGTTTACTGAAATCATCCGTTAAAATCCTCCCACACATGAGTTTATAAAATGATAAGTTCTTTTGGCGAATGAGTCAGCGCTTCATTACCGTTTTCGGTGACAACCGTATCATCTTCAATGCGCACGCCGCCAAGCCCCGCTATGTAAATGCCCGGCTCCACAGTGACGACCATGCCCGGCTCTAGCACGACATCGGAACGGGCAGATAGCGTCGGTCCTTCGTGAATCTCCAATCCAATTCCATGACCGGTCGAATGCCCAAAATAATCTCCGTAGCCTTTTTCCGCAATGTAATCACGCGTAAGCGCATCCGCTTCCTTTCCAGTCATTCCCGGCTTAATCCCTTCCATGCCGCGCAATTGCGCCTCAAGCACAATGTTATAAATCGTTTTCAACTCATCGCTAATTTCGCCAACCGCGACTGTTCTTGTAATGTCGGAACAATACCCTTTATAATACGCGCCAAAGTCAAGAGTGACGAGTTCCCCTTTTTCGATGACTTTATCGGTTGCCACTCCGTGCGGTAATGCGGAGCGATAACCAGATGCGACAATCGTATCAAACGAAGAAGAAGTCGCACCTTGTTTGCGCATAAAAAATTCTAACTCATTCGCGACTTCAATTTCTTTTACGCCTGGGCGGATAAAAGAAAGAATATGCTCAAACGCCGCATCCGCAATTGCCGCCGCTTCCTTTAATATCTTAATCTCTGATTCCGACTTAATCAAGCGTAACTTTTCAACAACGTGCGAAGTTGGGACGAGTTTAGCGCCAACCGCTTTTTCATATGATTTGAACATCGCGTAAGAAACATGTTCTTGCTCAAAGCCAAGCTTTTGAATGTTGAGGCGGGCAACTTGCTTTGCGACTTCTTCGACGATCGATCCCGTATGTTTAACAATTTCAAAGCCTTGCACTTGTTTGGACGCCTGTTCAACGTATCGGAAATCCGTAATAAATACCGCTTTGTCTTGGCTGATGACAGCAACGCCCGCTGTTCCTGTAAAACCAGTGATGTAGCGGCGGTTATACGGATTTGTTACAAGCATTCCGTCAATGTCATGTTCAGCAAACAACGCACGTAATTTTTCTAATTTTTTCATTATTTATCTCCTCTTCCCTTTATTTCTAGTAACGCTAAAATGGCTAGTCGGTACCCTGCTAGCCCAAATCCAACAATTTGCCCGGCAACAACCGGGGCGAGGACAGACTGATGGCGAAACGGCTCGCGCGCGTGAATATTGGAAATATGTACTTCCACCACTGGGACGCTAACGCTGGCGATCGCGTCGCGAATCGCATAGCTGTAATGGGTAAACGCACCGGCATTTAAAATGATTCCGTCATATTTTCCTTCCGCCTCGTGAATGCGGTCAATAATCGCCCCTTCATGATTGCTTTGAAAGCACGTTAACGCTGCGCCGCGCTCATTGGCAAACGATATTAACTCCTGTTCTAAGTGATGGAGCGTTGTGCTTCCGTAAATGTGCGGTTCCCGCTTGCCAAGAAGGTTCAAGTTCGGACCGTTAATGAGAAGAAGATGCGCCATGTTCATAACCCCTTCAATCAATCGAAAAAATATTTAAACATTCATTATTTTACCATAAAAGCGCACCGCCTCCCACTACTTATTTGCCTCCGGCGATTGCGTTTGCCTGTTCATTTCTTGCGTTTCAAATGAAATCGAATATCCGATGAAAACCCCATATAAAACGTATAAGCAAAGCGTCGTAATAATCGTATTCCGTTCTAACTGCGCAACGGCTTCCAAGTTCGGAAAAAGCGGATTTAACCCATAAAATACAGCAAGCCATAAAACAAAACCGTACAAAACTCCTGCCCACATTCCTTTTATTTGTCTTAATACAACATAATAAATAAGGGCAACTAATATAGATAATAATCCGATGAGAAAAATGGCGATGTAATTTCCAAGCTTTCCGTATTTCCAGTCACCCGCAACCCATGGAAGCAAAATCATATTTGGGCTGATTTCCGTAAAATGAAAAAAGTAGGCTAAATATCCTAATAGACTCCAAAACACTCCGCCGATAAATCCGATAATCATGACTTTCATTAGAAGAGACATCGGACGTTCCCTCTTATTTTGCTCAAATTGCGCCTGATTTTCCGCCATGTTGCTTTGCACCTCCCTGTTAGGTAGTAGTATGACCGATCATAAACTGAATATAACGATAAAAAGCGCAATATTATATGTGTAAACGTTGAAATTTTTGGAAACAATAATTACCGCACCAATCTAGAGGTTTCTAGACGATTCTTGTAGAATAAAATTAGATAAAGAAAAAATAGGTTGGTGTCAACAATGAAAAACGAAACAAAACCAATGTACGGCGGCCAGGCAGTGGTAGAAGGGGTTATGTTTGCCGGAAAAGCGCATTCTGTCACGGCGATTCGCCGCAAAGACCGTTCCATTGAATACTTTCGTTTGCCGCGCCAAACGAATCCGACGCTTGCGTTTCTCAAAAAAATTCCGTTTATTCGCGGAATTGTTGCGATGATCGAAGCGAGCGCAAACGGCGCAAAACATTTGCAGTTTGCCAGCGAGCGTTATGAACTGGATGAAAATGAAGAAGCTCCGCAAGAAACAAAAACGAAGCCGTCAAAACTTTCCCTCGTTCTTGGCGTCGCGGTTGTCGGCGTGCTGTCGTTTTTGTTCGCCAAAACGATTTTTACGCTCGTTCCCGTATTTTTAGCAGCATCTTTAAAACCGCTGTTTCCTACAAAAATGGCGCAAATTTTCGTAGAAGGAATATTTAAGCTCGTTTTGCTTCTAGCTTATATTTACTTTATTTCTTTAACCCCAATCATCAAACGCGTCTTTCAATATCATGGCGCGGAACACAAAGTGATCAACGCGTTTGAAGCGGGACTGCCGCTCACCGTAGAGAACGTCCAGCGCTCATCCCGGCTTCACTACCGCTGCGGCAGCAGCTTTATCTTATTTACTGTCATCGTCGGCGTATTTGTGTATATGTTTGTTCCAACAGATCCTCTTTGGTTAAGAGTAGTCAACCGGCTCGCTCTCATCCCGGTTGTGCTCGGTATTTCGTTTGAGGTGTTGCAGTTTACGAATAAATTGCGTGATATCCCTGTTTTGCGCTGGCTTGGCTACCCTGGTTTATGGTTGCAGCTTCTCACCACAAAAGAGCCGACCGATGACCAAGTCGAAGTGGCAATTGCTTCCTTTCAAGAGCTGCTCCGTTTAGAGGAAAACGTGGAAAGCGAAACAAAAGCAGTTCAGTAACGATATAAGGGGGTGGATTTATTGCGGCGCGGTTCCATTCATCCGCTTGTCGGGATTGCTCTTTTTTTCGGAGCGTTCGGTCTCGTATACACCATTTTTAAACAGCCGATCGTTCTGTTTCGAAACGTGATGTTCATCGTTCTTGTGATCGCGGCGATCTATGTGTTTTACCATTTCATTTACAAACGGCGTATCAATAAAGATCATACCGCTTATTTAAAAGCGGTTCGCCAATCGAAAAAACTCCATCCCCAAGCGGTTCGAAAACAAAAAGCAAAAAGCGCGGCTCCGAAAATGAAACGCCTGCCAAAAAAACGGACGACAACGACTCATTTAACCGTCATCGAAGGAAAAAAAGGCAAAAAAAAGAATCGAGCGTCTTTTTAGCTTGATTCTTTTATTTTTGCTGTGCGATTTCCATCGCATCATAGCAAATTTAAGGTCTAAAAATTGTATAAAAAACGTCAATCATCGAATAGAGAAAAAATTTTTGCACAATAATTAGGTGATGCAAGCGATCCAGCAAGCAATCAAGTTTTCACACTCCGCCTTTTTAATACGTCCATTTTTTTAAAAATTGTTCGGTTTTTTCTCTTCCGTATTGAATCAAGCGGTCTCTAGTTTCTGGAGTGAGGGAAAATTCGGTGAAAAAAACATTTTCGACAGGAAGAAACACAATATCTTTTTCGTGACGCCGGGAAATATAGCGGGCGTCGTGCGCTTCTTTCATAGCGCTAAAAAGCGCTTCAAACAATTGAATGGCATTGTTAATTTTTCGCTTTGGTCTTCCTGCGGGCTTCACACTTAACTGTATGCCAAGCACAGGTCTTTTTTTCACCCGTTTTTCCTCATCAAACAAAAAAAGCGGAAAATTGCTGAGCACGCCGCCATCTACGACGATGCATCCTCCTTCTTTCGTCTGCAATTTTACTGGTTCAAAAAAATACGGGATGCTAATGCTCATTCGCACCGCCTTTGCCACGGAAAACGCCGCCGGATTCATTCCGTATTGCGGCAAATCATCGGGCAAAATAAGCATTCTTCCGTTCGTGACATCTGACGCAACGATAGATAAACTTTCCTTCGGCAAATCGCCAAACGTTTTGACTCCGCGCGCCGCCAACGCCTCCTTTACCCACTGTTCAAACGCATCTCCTTTATAAAGCCCCATCCGCCAATAAATACGCAACCATTTCCATAGCGGAAACGGAAAAAGGCATTTTCGCTCATCAAGAAAATGCTTGAGTTCCAATTCGTCAAGCAAATCGATCATTTCCTTGCTTGTATATCCGGCAGCAATCAACGCGGCAACGAGCGATCCCGCACTCGTCCCGGCAAGCCGCCTCCAGCGGAGCCCTTTTGCTTCAATTGCCGCATATGCGCCAATAAGGGCAAAACCTTTGATCCCACCGCCGGAAAATACGATGTCAATGTCCATACCTCCTCCCCCTTACTTGCCGTTTGTATATATGTAAGAGGGAAAAGCGCGATTTAGTACACCGTTAACAAATTCAGTAAAAAATATGGATGAAGCTTGAAACTTTGTGTAAAAAGGCACAATGTGGATATATTTTTTCAGAAAGCTAAATTGGCTGACTGGAAGTGGATTTTACACAACATTGAAGCTTGAACGATTGGTGAGAGGGTGTCCCTCTTTTCCGTTCGTCACTCGCTCTCATCCCCATAGCGGAAAACTAGGAAGGAGCCCGTTCGCATTTATATAAAAATAAAAAAGAGTAAGACTTGCCTTACTCTTCTGCTTGTTCGTTCCGTTTTTGAATGTTGCGAAGCATCTCAATGCGCTTTGGATCCTCTTGGAAATATTGCACTAAATCGCCGATGCGGTCAATCGCGTTCCAACTTAAATGATGTTCAATTCCTTCGACGTCATGATAAATATTTTCCTCATCGACGCCGATAATGCGCATAAATTGTTCTAGCAATTCATGGCGGTATACAAGCCTTTTGCCGATTTTTTTCCCTTTCGCTGTCAACACTAAACCGCGATATTTTTCGTAGACTAAATATTCGTCCTTGTCCAATTTTTGCACCATTTTCGTCACAGAGGAGGGATGTACGGACAATGCCTCAGCAATATCGGACACTCGGGCATATCCTTTCTCTTCGATTAAAATATAAATTTGTTCGATATAATCTTCCATGCTTGGTGTTGGCAATTTTTGTCCCCCTCCCGTAAAGCCGTTGTAAAGAAAAAAATAACAATCAGTATCATTATATCATGAGAATTTGAAATGGCAAGAATTACGTAAAATATTGCACCACCGCTCCCGGAAAAAATTCGACGATATAGCGGCGCATTGTCATCTCGAGCCGTTTTGCGTCGTCATCCGGATACACGTATTTGCCGATTCCGTATCGTCCCCATTTATACTTGCGTTTGCTTTCGTCAAGATCAAGCTTTGTTTTTGGATAACGTTTTTGTATCACTTTTTTTGCCGGCTTTGTGAATCGGTGTTGAATCAGTTCAAATGTCAAATTCGACAGATCCATTCCTTCTAGCCGCTCGTACAGCTGTTCAAACAGTTCGAAATACCCTTCTTCCCAGCCTTCATGCATATAAATCGGCGCGACAACAAACCCAAGCGGATATCCTGCGTTCGCCACTTTTCTTGCCGCTTCCAATCGCGCATCAAACGAAGATGTTCCCGGTTCAAAATTTTTAATGACATAACGGGAATTGACGCTGAAACGAAAACGCGTTTTTCCGTTATGTTTCGCATCAAGCAAATGATCGACATGCTCATATTTCGTGACAAAACGCAAACGTCCATATTCGGTCGCACCAATAAACTCGATCGCTTTTTTAAGAGAATGGGTCAAATGGTCAATGCCGACAATATCGGACGTACACGCCGCCTCAAAGCGGGTAATTTGCGGCGCACGCTCGTCAATATATTTTTCCGCCTGCGCAAAAATATCGTCCAAATTGACATAGACGCGAATATAAGGCTTGCTTCCTAAAGTTGTTTGCAAATAGCAATAATGGCAATGCCCCATGCAGCCGGTTGCCAGCGGAATCGCATACTCCGCTGATGGCTTCGATGTGTCAAATTTCAAAGTTCTCCTTACCCCGACGACAAGCGTCGATTTCGCGTTGCGGTACCGCTGCAGCTCATTGTCCCCCGGAATGCCGCGCACTTGATTGTGCGACGTCGTTTCACGAATGTCAATGTTCATTTTTTCAAATTTCTCTTTCAATTCTTTTCCTAACGGATATGAAAGCGCCTCTGGCTCAAAATAGACAAGCTGTGGAATAAACGGTTTCACTATCCATCCACCTCATTTCCGTTCATATTTACAGTTAGTATGAACGGAAACGGGAAAAACATTGCTTTCGCTATTATCTCCCTAAAAATTGGAGCGAGCAATTATTTCTCGTTCCCCCGAAAAGTTGATCGATAATGTGCAAAAATTTCACTTGTCTTTCATTTTTACCCAATTAAAGAAGAAATCTTTCACCCGTTGTCGAATAAATGGAACCTAGAAAAGGCTCCCCTCCATAAAGTATCCCTAGATCTTCCATCGGTGGCGATCGGCGCGCAACACCGCCCCACAAATTTGCAAATAGCAGTGAAAGATAAATGAAGGACATTTCGAAAATATATAAATCAACTGTACAGTTGTCGTTTCCGATGAGGGCGTTGACATGCCAGAGACGTTTTGCGCGATTCGGCTTATCCAATCGCGCCAAAATGATCCGGCGCAATCAACCGCTTTGCTGAACCGTTTTTTCCTCGCCTCTTTTTAAAGAAATTCCCCTTTTCCCATTATCCATCATGACATTCCATTCCGGCAATGGTACAATGGAGTCAATAGAAAGGAGGGACACAAAATGGCGCAAGAATTAATCGAATTGTTTCGTTCCGTTTTAAAAGAAGAGCTGCAGCCGGTTCATGAGCAACTCGCTCGTCTCGAAGAGGGACAACAGCGGCTCGAAGAAAATCAACTTCGCTTGGAAGAGCGACAGCAACGATTAGAAGAACGACAGCAACGATTAGAAGAACGGCAACAACGATTGGAAGAGCGACAACAACGATTGGAAGAACGACAACAACGATTAGAAGAGCAACAGCAGCGGTTAGAAGAGCGGCAACAACGCTGGGAAGAAAAACTAGACAATTTCATCATTGAAACAAGAAGCCATTTCAAAAAAATCGAAAAAGAATTGGCCGATCACCGCCGGATGTTTGAACTGCTTTCCAATGACTGGAGAAGCGCAAAAATCGATATTGAGTATTTAAGCGCAAAAACCGGAAAACATGATATGGAAATTCATCAAATAAAGAAGCGGCTCGAATTGCAGCAACTATAAACATATGCCCGCAAGCGAAAAAAGCGCGTGCTGACGGAGCGGACACGATTACACGCACCTTCGTTGGAAAAAACCGCTTATTATCGTTTGCGAATGTGAAAGTTATCCTTTAACAGCGCCCAATTTGCCGGATAAGGATAACCGAGCACCCAATAGCTAATTCCTCTTAATTGATATTCTTTCGCCAATTCAAACTTTGCCTGGGCGCTGCGGGCATCCTCGAACCACATTTCATGCGTCCGCCCTTGGCTGTCGACATAGCGATAAAACGGGGAAGCCGCATTTCGATCGTATTGAATCTCCGCTCCATAGTGGACCGCACGTTCTACTGCTTCCTGCGGGCTGAATGTTTCCGCCTCTTGACCTTGCACATGCGGAAGAACCCAGTCGCGCGCGTAAATTTGAAACCCCATAAAAATTTTGTTTCTTGGTATTGCGTTGACCGCGTAATCGAGCACTTGCCGCTCGGCGATTTGCGCCAGTGTTTCTCCGCGCTGCACCGTGTGTGTCCTTGGCGGAATAAGAAGAACCGTTCCCGGGTAAATGACGGAAGGACTGCTGATTCGGTTGGCCTGAACAATCGCCTCCAACGAAACACCGTATCGCCTAGCGATCGTCCATAATGTTTCTCCCAGACGAACGGTATGATAGCGATACGGAACCGGAATGACGAGCGCCTTCCCGATCGTGAGGCGATTAGCATCTTTCAGCTCATTGGCCGCGATAATCCGCTCAATCGGCACCCTATAGCGCTTGGCAATCTCCCATAGGTTTTCTCCTCCCTGCACAATATGGATCAACATTGTTCTCCACCCCTAAGTTAATAATGGCGCCTCATACTACTATATTTCTGTCACACCGCTTTTATGAATGAAAAAAGCTGGCACAGTCAAAACGACTAAGCCAGCTTTCCGTTTTATCCCTTTCTCCTGCTTACAGTCCGCATTTTAACTGCGCGCCGCAATTTGTGCATGTGTTGCAGCCGCCGATTTCTTCGACCGTGCCTTCGCGACAAATTGGGCAAATATTGCCCACTTCGGAACCGATCGTTACGTCCGTTGCCCGCAAGTCTTGAATCGTGTCGACGAGAACAACGGCGCGTTTCGTTTCTTTATCCTCTTTTTCTTCTGGAAGCAGTTCAAGCTGCTCTTCGAATGTGTTTTCTTCCGCTTTCAGCGTCAATACTTGCGCATCTCGGCTTCCGTCTACATAAACCGTTCCGCCTTTTGCGCCACCTCTCCATAAACGTTCGTACACCTTTTGCACTTGTTCGACCGTATATCCTTTCGGCGCGTTGACCGTTTTTGACAGGCTGGAGTCAACCCAGCGCTGAATGATGCATTGCACATCGGCATGCGCTTCCGGCGATAGGTCCATCGCAGTGACAAACCAGTGCGGCAAGTTGTTCGGGTCCGCTTCCGGATGTTTATCCAAATATTCTTGAACGATATCGGCTTTCACTTCAATAAATTTGCCGAGGCGGCCGCTCCGATAGTATGAGAACGAGAAATACGGCTCAAGGCCAGTCGACACACCGACCATCGTTCCAGTTGATCCCGTCGGTGCAACCGTAAGCAAATGCGAATTGCGAATGCCGTATTTTAAAATATCTTGGCGAATATCTTCCGGCATCCGTTTCATATAGCCGGTGTTAATAAACGCTTCCCGCAGTTTTCGCGTTTCTTCTTCCGTTTTTCCGACAAGGAATGGGAAGCTGCCTTTTTCTTTCGCCAATTCGATGGAAGCGCGGTACGCAGTCGTCGCAATCGTTTTAAACAATTCATCGACAAGTTTGTTTCCTTCTTCGGAACCGTACTCTTTTTCGCAATAAATAAGCAGATCCGCCAACCCCATGACGCCAAGGCCGATGCGTCGCTCCCCGAGCGCTTGTTTTTTGTTTTCTTCCAAGAAATATGGCGTTGCATCAATGACGTTATCTTGCATTCTGACGCCGATTTCAACAGTACGTTTTAATTTTTCATAGTCAACGACTTTCTTTTCTTTATCGACCATATTCGCCAAGTTAATGGCTGCTAGGTTGCAGACGGAATATGGTGCGAGAGGTTGTTCC
Organism: Parageobacillus thermantarcticus; assembly: GCF_900111865.1. GTDB lineage: Bacteria > Bacillota > Bacilli > Bacillales > Anoxybacillaceae > Parageobacillus > Parageobacillus thermantarcticus. The sequence goes on from NZ_FOJS01000008.1 coordinate 67,788, forward strand.
AGTTATGTTACCCTAGGGGCTTTTTATCCCCTAGTTCTAACGGTTCATTTCCCGTTAGCTCAGCATACATCTTCATTGCACACGCTTTTCATTAAGCGTGTGCAATGCTGCGGCCTCGTGGGTGGATTATATTCTGCTTTCGCAGGTTCACCACCTATGCGTTGCCCCTGACTGAGTTTTTAGGCTCAGCCTTCGGTTCGGGTTAGCATCTCAGCCTCCCCGCTTAATTCCGCAGTTTTTTACGTGAGGCGATTATTCACCACACGGGTTGGTTGCAACCACTTTTTGGCCGTACGCTCGGGCGTTCGTCATTTCGTTGGCGTTGTCGATGAAGAAAATGCCTGGTTCCGCGGAGTACGTCGCGCAAATGTTAATCAGCTTCCAAAGCTCGCGGGCACGAATTTTGCGGTATACACGCACGCGGTATCCCATTTTCTCCCATTCACGCACATCGCCGACTTCGTGCCATTTTTCATTGTAAATCCGCATTTCTTCTTCGGAATACGTTTCGACATCCGGGAAGCGCAGTTCGTACTCTTCATCTTTTTCGACTGCTTCCATAAATTCTTTTGTCAGGCAGACGGAAATGTTCGCACCCGTCAAAAAGTCCGGGTTATGTACCGTGTATGTGCCGCCTGTCCGCAATTTTTCTTCGGCTTCTTTAATAATTTCTTCGCTGAAGCCGCCGTGACCCGGAACGTTTTTGAAGTTGACAATGGCTTGGTACATTGCGCGCTCCCGTTCGGTAAGCGGCGTGAATTTCAACTTATCTTGCGCCGCTTTTTTAATTCCTTCGTCTTCCATGTTTTCGATTAAGTAGCGTAAAATGCGCGGGTTTTGCATTTTTGAGACGATGAACTCGATAATGTCCGGATGCCAGTCTGCCAGCATGATCATTTGCGCGCCCCTCCGCGAACCCCCTTGTTCCACTAGATGTGTGAGCTTCGCAATGTCATCAAGCCAGGAGACCGATCCGGACGATTTTCCGTTCACCCCGCGCGCTAACGTATTGCGCGGACGCAATGTCGAACCGTTCGTGCCGACGCCGCCGCCGCGGCTCATAATTTCCATCACTTGTTTGCGATGCTCGGAAATGCCTTCGCGTGAATCTTTTATATATGGCATGACATAGCAGTTAAAATACGTCACATCTTTTCCGGATCCCGCTCCATACAATACGCGTCCTGCCGGAACGAAGTTCAAGCTAACAAGCTCTTGATAAAACTTTTCAAACCATTCTTTTCGTTTTTCTTCTGTTTTTTCGACAGCTGCCAAGCCTGTCGCATTTCGTTTCGCGATTTGCTCGTAAAAAATTTCGAGCGGTTTGTCGATAATATCAAGAGAACGGACGACAATTCCCGTCTCTGCTTCCTCGCCTTCAAGCACGTGCCGATATTCTTCCTCAACGAGCACTTTCGCTTTTTTCGTTTCCCAATCGATATCGACGATAAAGCCAAGCCCGCGCGCTGGAAACTTCGGATCTTCTTTAATCGTCAATACGACAAAATCACCGACTCCCAGCGTCAATTTTTCCGTATCTTTAAATGAGTAGCGATCTAACATCACTAAACGAGAAACGCCTTTATGCGTAATTTTCATGTCCGCCGTAATCGGATGCACTTGCGGAAAAAGGCGGATATCCTCGTTCAGTTTTTCGATATTAATTTTCATTTTTTCCGAAGACGCGACCGTCATTCTCTAATCTCTCCTCTTAATATTTTTGTATTCATCATTTTTCTGTCTGCATGTCCTGTCTTTTTTACCTTACCATATCAGCCACAAAAAAACAATATATAGTATGATTTTTATTACGATCATACTATATATTGTGTTTAGATCAAAATATTTTATTTTGTCAAATAAAAAACGGCAAAAAAAGAGAAAAATGCAAAAATCCCATCTTTTTTACTAGGGCGCCAATCCCATCAACGCCGGAAATTCCACTCATCGCTTTCATATTTCGTCCGCGCCAATTCGTTGACATACTCGATTTCTTCTTGCGATAACGTATACGGTTCTAAAACGATGCCAAGTCCTTTTTCAAATCCTTTATAAAACGCCTCTTTCGCTTCTTCGATCGTAATCTTGCGGTCGGTCAATTCGTTAATCGCGACCGCCTTGTTTTTAAAATTGCGCTGCAGGCGCTCTTTCACCCGTTCGTTTGGATATTTGAACAGACTGAAAAGCAACTCTTCATCTAAGTCAAGCAAAATCGAGCCGTGCTGCAAAATCACTCCTTTTTGCCGCGTTTGCGCGCTCCCCGCGATTTTGCGGCCTTCGACGACGAGCTCATACCATGACGGCGCATCAAAACAGACGGCAGATCTCGGGCTTCTTAAATCCGCTTTTTCCTCTTCTGTTCTTGGCACGGCAAAATAAGCGTTTAGTCCAAGAAAACGAAATCCTTCTAAAATTCCTTGCGAAATCACTCGGTACGCTTCCGTCACCGTTTTCGGCATGTTGGGATGCTCTTCGGAAACGATGACACTATACGTCAGCTCTTTATCATGAAGAACACCGCGCCCTCCTGTCGGTCGTCTCACAAATCCAAGGCCGTGCCGTTTTACCGCTTCTAAATCAACTTCTTTTTCCACTTTTTGAAAATATCCGATTGATAGTGTCGGCGGATTCCAGCCATAAAAGCGAATCGTTGGCGGAATTTTTCCTTCGCTATGCCAGTCTAAAAGCGCCTCATCCATCGCCATATTAAACGAAGGAGAACAGTATCCAGAGTCGATAAAACGCCAAACTTCTTTCGCCATCTTTCAACCCTTCTTTGTTTAAAGTTTGCGTCTACTAGTTTAACAAACAATCCGAATCATGGAAAGAAAAACGCTATAAAAACAACGAGTTGGCCTTGTACTCTGGAAAATATTTTGCTTATCAAAAGCAACGCTTATATAATAGAAGTTGGCGAATGAACGGAAAGGGGGCATCATTTGTGAAAATATTGCTTATTATTCTCGGCGCGATCATCATCTATTCCGTCGTCACCTATCTCATGCAGCGGAAAATCGTAAAAGCATTAACGGAAGAAGAATTCCGTGCCGGTTACCGAAAAGCGCAATTAATCGATGTTCGCGAGCCCGATGAATTTGCGGCTGGACACATTTTAGGAGCGCGCAATATTCCGTTAACTCAATTGCGAATGCGCATGAAAGAAATACGAAATGACCAGCCGATTTATTTATATTGCCAAAATGGACTGCGTAGCGGGCGCGCTGCGCAAATGTTATATCGAAAAGGCTATCGCAATTTGTATCATTTAAAAGGCGGCTTTAAAAAGTGGACGGGGAAAGTGAAGAAAAAAGCTTAATGATGACAGTTAGAAAGGATAGATGAGAGCTTGTGGACTGCTTTCATCTATCTTTTTTCTCGTTGCCATAAAAGAAAACAGTAGGTACCGCTTTACTTTCTACCAAAGTGAAGAACTTATTATGCAAAATAATAAGGTGCCCTAAAAAACTTTTAGGACACCCGATTAAACTGCTACGAAATGACTTCTAACTCCGAAGGCATCACTACTTTTTCTAATACGGAAGCCACGGCACCAATTGCACAACTTTTTTCCAATAACTGCGATGGAATAATGAACGGACCGTTCCCATTTTTCACTAAAATTCTTTTTTCGACTTCGTCCCGTGCCGGCTCCAGCACCCATTTACCCGCCTTGCCAATCGTACTGCCGACAATAACGGCTTCCGGGTTATACGAATAAATGATATGTAAAATGCCAATCCCCAGGTAGCGGCCGACCTCCGCCAATATTTGCGCCATTTGCTTGTCACCACGTTCGGCCAATGTACGCACTTTTTCCACAGAAAATTCTTCTAGCATGGAATGATAATTTTCTTGTTCGAGCCGGCGTTGGATATACTTTTCTGATGCGTACATCTCCCAACATCCGTTATTGCCGCAGCTGCAGCGAACGCCGTGAATGTCAATGACATGATGACCGATTTCGCCGGCAATGCCATCGACCCCACGGTATAACTGGTTGTGAATGATGATCCCGGCGCCGATCCCGATTCCCGCGCTGATATACACAAAATTCGCAAACTCTTTGCCGGCGCCAAACCATTTCTCGCCAAGCGCCGCCAGTTTGGCTTCATTTTCAATAATAATCGGATAACTTGGCCATTGTTTTTGAAGAATGGAAGCAAGAGCAACATGATCCCAATGAAGGTTTGGTGCAAATACGACAATTCCTTCCTCTGTATTCACAATTCCCGGAACGCCAATACCGATGCCCATTATTCCATACGGAGTAGTCGGCGCCTGATGAATGGCTTCGTGAATCATCGCAATCATTTTTTCAATGATTGTTTCCTGCTTTTCATCAGTGCGGAAATGGCACATCCTTTCCCAAATGATCTCGGCGTTTAAGTCAGTTAACACAGCATAAATGTAGTTGACCCCTAACTCTATGCCGATTAATGAGCCAGCCGCTTCGTTAAAGCGGAGCATGAGCGGCCGGCGTCCGCCAGTGGAAACACCAACTCCGCTTTCGCTGACAAAATGTTCGGAAATTAATTCATCGACTAACGCTGATACCGTCGCCTTGTTTAAACCAGTGATTTTGGCGATCTCCGCCCGCGAAATATTATTTTTTTCGCGAATCAGCTTTAATACGATCTGTTTATTGATTTTTTTGACAAGCCCTATATTTCCTGTTCGCACCATATACGCTCATTCCTTTTCTGCAACATTTTTTCGTATGCCGCGCGAATAGGCGGATGAACCTCTGACCGATATCCATCGACAGCGACTATATGAAAACAGTTTATTTCGTGAGCCATGACATATGCAAACGCACGAAGCAACTCTTCGGCGTTTACTTTTTCCTATGATCCGCCGATCGCCTACGGCCAAAACGAATTCCACTCCCTATTCAATCGGTGCTACCCAGTCTTTTATTCCTCTATGATGCGCAAAAATAAAAACGAATCACTGTTTCTATTTTAATCACATTAGTTTATATACTAAACTAACATAATTTTTATGTCAATAAAAAGAAGACATCTCTTTTGCATTTTTGCAGAGAAAGGAACTTGTCCATTCAGATATGAACATTGCTTCTCGAAACAAGTCCGTATTATCCTGTAGTCATTAGTCTAAAAGATATACTTCATCGCCAACATGAATCTCTCCCGTCTGGATAACAGAAGCATAAACGCCAAAATAGTTATTTCGATGTTGAACAACCGTTTTTAATAGTGAAGGATCCTTTTCTCCTGTTTCCGGTTCAACGGTAATAATCATGCATCTCTCGCAATGTCTTCTTAGCAGAATTTCTACCTCTTGACCAATCTTCAGCCGGCGGCCAAACCATGTTTCCTCAATAAAAGGAATTTTATGAATTAATGACAGCAATAAGTTTGGGCGAAACCGCCGATAATCCACCTGTTTTTCCCATATTTCTGCCAACTTTTGCACAGAAGCATCCGTTACGAGTTGAATATGTTCTTCTTCAATTGCACCAAGAGGAACGTAATCAGGAGTATAGCGAATGAGGGAAACTTTCCGATTTGCTTTTGTTTCGACTTCTTCTGTCAGTTCTTTATCACCCCATTGATAGTATGTTCCGTCTGGAGCAATGATTTCTACAGATGGATATTCCTCTAAACTTTCTTCACCGATAAATTTCGCGCGATACTGGGTCATTTCCGGAAATTGCGTAATCGTTAAAAACTTTCCTGGCCTTGTTTCGTCCAAAAATGCGTGGCTTCGATCGCCGTACAGCCCGTAATTCATCACTCTCGTTTTTTGCACACTTTCTCCTTGAAATGATTTTACAGGATAACGCATGATTTCCTGTATGTAGCCGATAAGCATCTTTTCACTTCCTTTACGATTTTTTTGTCTATCCAAAACAAGCGATCCACTCCGAGCGGAATGAATCGCCTGTGGCGTTCGTTTTATTGCTTTTGGTAGCGCAAAATCGGTTTGCGCGCCGCTTTTGTTTCATCGAGGCGTTTGACAACGGTGGTATGCGGCGCTTCTTGGACGATTTCCGGGTTTTCCTCCGCTTCTTTCGCAATTTGAATCATCGCATCGATAAACGCGTCTAGCGTTTCTTTCGATTCCGTTTCCGTCGGCTCGATCATCATGCATTCATCGACAATGAGCGGGAAATATACCGTCGGCGGATGGAAGCCAAAATCTAGCAAACGTTTGGCGATATCGAGCGTGCGGACACCGAGTTTCTTTTGCCGTTTGCCTGACAAGACAAATTCGTGTTTGCAATGGCGGTCATACGGCAAATCGTAATACTCGGCGAGGCGGCGCATCATGTAATTGGCGTTTAACACGGCATATTCCGCCACCGCTTTTAAACCGTCCGGACCCATGGAACGAATATACGTGTAAGCGCGGACGTTAATGCCGAAGTTGCCGTAGAAAGGTTTCACTCGCCCAATCGCATGCGGACGGTCATAGTCCAAATAATACCCGTTTTCTCCTTTAGAAACGACCGGCTTCGGCAAAAACGGGATAAGATCTGCTTTCACACCGACGGGACCAGAACCGGGGCCGCCGCCGCCGTGCGGGCCGGTAAACGTTTTATGCAAATTGAGATGCACGACATCAAAGCCCATGTCCCCCGGTCTCGCTTTGCTTAACACCGCGTTTAAATTGGCTCCGTCATAGTACAGCTTTCCGCCAGCATCATGCACGATTTTTGCCATTTCTAAAATATTTTCCTCAAACAAGCCGAGCGTATTTGGGTTTGTCAGCATGAGCGCCGCTGTATCCGGGCCAACGACGCGTTTTAAATCTTCTAAGTCAACTAGACCGTCTTCCGTCGATTTGACCGTGATGGTTTCAAAGCCGGCGACCGTGGCAGAAGCCGGATTCGTTCCGTGAGCCGAATCAGGAACAATCACTTTCGTCCGCTGAAAATCGCCGTTTGCCTCGTGGTACGCGCGAATCATCATCAGCCCCGTCCATTCGCCGTGCGCTCCTGCCGCCGGCTGCAACGTAACCGCGTCCATTCCGGTGATTTCTTTTAAATGCTCCTGCAAATCGTACATTAACTCGAGCGCGCCTTGCACCGTTTCCTCTGGCTGAAGCGGATGGATATGGGCAAATCCCGCAAGGCGGGCGACATCCTCATTGATTTTCGGATTGTATTTCATCGTGCAAGAGCCGAGCGGATAAAAGCCGGAATCAACGCCGTGATTCCGTTTCGATAGCGCGGTGTAATGGCGCATAATATCAAGCTCGGACACTTCTGGAAGTTCCGGTTCCTCTGTGCGAATATAATCGGCCGGCACGACATCTTCGACACGGACAGCTGGAACGTCTAATTCCGGCAAGCTGTAGCCAATGCGGCCCGGTTTGCTTAATTCAAAAATAAGCGGCTGATCTTTATGCATGGCAATCCCCCAATTCTTTCACGAACGTGTCGATTTCTTCTTTTGTCCGCAATTCCGTTACCGCAATTAACATATGGTTTTGCAATTCTGGATAATCGCGGCCGACATCGTAGCCGCCGATGATTCCTTTTTGCAGAAGCTGCTTATTGACTTCCGCTACCGGCTTATGAAGCCGGACAACGAATTCGTTGAAAAACGGGCCGGCAAACGGCACGTCAAATCCGTGTTTGATCAATTCATTTTTTGCGTACTGCGCTTTTTGTATATTCATCGTCGCCATTTCTTTGATGCCTTTTTTGCCGAGCGCCGTCATCGCCACAGATGCGGCGAGCGCGTTCAGCGCTTGGTTCGAGCAAATATTGGATGTCGCTTTATCGCGGCGAATATGTTGCTCGCGCGCTTGCAATGTCAGCACAAACCCCCGGCGCCCTTCTTCGTCTGTCGTCTGTCCGACAAGGCGGCCCGGGATTTTCCGCATTAACTCGGCTTTAACGGCAAAATAGCCGCAATGCGGTCCGCCAAATTGCATCGGAACGCCAAGCGGCTGGACATCGCCGACGACGATATCTGCGGCAAATTTTCCGGGCGGTGCAAGGATGCCGAGCGCAAGCGGGTTGCTCGCGACAACAAACATGCTTTTGCCGCGATGAGCGACTGGCTCGATGTCTTTTAGCGGTTCGATTTGTCCGAAAAAGTTTGGATATTGGACGATGACGCAAGCGACCTCATCATCCATTTCTGCCTTTAACGCTTCTAAATCTGTTACGCCATGTTGAAACGGAATCTCCACCACATGAAGCTGCTGCCCTTTTGCGTATGTTTTCACGACATCGCGATATTCCGGATGGACGGTTTTCGCTAGCAGCACTTTTTTCTTTTTCGTATGCGCCGCGCTTAATAACATCGCTTCCGCCAGCGCCGTACCGCCATCGTACATGGAAGAATTGGCCACATCCATCCCCGTCAGTTCGCAAATCATCGTTTGAAACTCGAAAATCGCTTGCAATTCGCCTTGCGAGATTTCCGGCTGATACGGGGTATACGCCGTGTAAAATTCCGAACGAGAAATCACATGATCGACAATTGCCGGAATATAATGATCGTACACTCCCGCTCCTAAAAAAGACGTATATTTTTTCGCATCCGCGTTTTTCTCGGCAAGCGCGGACAGTTCTTTGAACAGTTCTGGCTCGGATTTCGCCTTTTTTATGTTATACTCCCCGCGAAACCGTACGCTTTCTGGAATATCGGCAAACAAATCATCAATCGAATCAACGCCAATTACTTTCAACATTTCCCGCTTATCTTCTTCTGTCATCGGCAAATAACGATGAGGCATGTTCATTCTCCCCTTTCCCCTTTTACTTCGCCCGCTTGTAAAACGGCGTCGTGACTACTTTTGCTTTTAGCCGTTTGCCGCGGATCTCGATCTCGACTTCCGTATTGACCTCAGTAAATTCCGATTTTATAAGCGCTAAACCGATATTTTTCTTTAACGTCGGCGATTGCGTTCCTGTCGTAATAAAGCCAATTTCTTCCCCATTGGCAAATACTTTATAACCGTGGCGCGGAATTCCTTTGTCCATCATTTCGATGCCGGCCAGTTTTCGCGCTGTTCCCTCTTCTTTTTGTTTTTTCAATACATCTTTTCCGATGAAATCGGCATCTTTGTTCGTTTTCACGGCAAATCCAAGCCCTGCCTCAATTGGCGTAATATCTTTTGACAACTCTTGGCCGTAAAGCGGCAAGGCCGCTTCAAAACGGAGGGTATCGCGCGCACCGAGCCCGCATGGAAGCACGCCTTCTTCTTTTCCCGCTTCCAAAATCGCTTCCCAAAGGGCGATCGCATCTTCTGCGCGGCAATAAATTTCAAATCCGTCTTCCCCGGTATAACCCGTGCGGGAAACAAGCGTTTTGATTCCGTTCATGCTTACCTCATCTTGAAACGAGAAAAATCGGATTGCCGATAACTCCGTATTCGTTAATTTTTGCAACACTTGTTCTGCAAGCGGCCCTTGCAAAGCAAGTTGGGCAATTTCCTGGGAGATGTTGGCTAGCTCCACATCGCCAACCAAATGTTCATTCAGCCATGCAAAATCTTTCTCGATATTGGCGGCGTTGACAACGAGAAGATAATGGCCTTCCGCTTTTTTATAAATTAACAAGTCGTCCACCGTTCCGCCATCTTCATAACACATTAGCGTATATTGCGCACGGCCATCTTTTAATTTCGCTACATCGTTCGTCATCATTTTTTGCAGAAACGAAAGGCTGTCGTTTCCTTTGACGACAAACTCCCCCATATGGGATACGTCAAATAAGCCGGCGCGCGTGCGTACCGCTTCATGTTCTTCTTTAATGCTGGAAAATTGCACAGGGAGCTCCCAGCCGCCAAAATCGATCGTTTTCGCACCATAACGCTCGTAAACAGCGAATAACGGCGTGCGTTTTAGCATTGCGTTCCCTCCTAAATTTTTACATAAACGCAAAAAGGACAGACTCCCCCCTCTCATGATGAGTGAAGGCTCTGTCCTGGCACCTGAAAGTTTCCCTATTTGACAATAGGTTTCCTCTTTGGTGGTTCACGGATCGTGAACACTCTCCAGAGCTGCGTCAAACAAGAGTCTTTTTGCCTGAGAGATTCGCGTTTCCGCTTGCTCCTTCGGCGCTACGTGACGTAGTCTCTCCCCTTGTTCTCATCCGCCACGATATATAATTTTCAAGAAAATGGGCACACTATTAAAAAATCGCAAAATAAATTTTAACTTTCTAACTTTATTAATATACTACCATCAAAAAATCGATCACGGCAATAAAAAATAACCGAACTTTTCATCATTATAAAACAATAAATAACGATTATAATACGTATATTTAAAAAATATGTAAATATAATTATTCGTGAAAATGAAAGGGAGGGTATGGAGGCAATGGTCGACATCGAAATGGACGAAACGTGGAAGAAGGAATTTATTGAACGAGTCGAAAAAGACGGCCCTTGGTCAAGCTGGGAAATGTACGAGTTAGCGCTGGAATCCGCCATGCATTTGAGCATTCCCGAGTTTGACGGTCTGCAGGCGCCAAAACATTTGCCGCATTTGACCCCGCTTCCGCACCAGCTGGAAGTCGCAAAGCAAGTCATCGAGAACATGAACGGAAAAGCGATTCTCGCTGATGAAGTCGGGCTTGGCAAAACGATTGAAGCAGGGCTTATTTTAAAAGAATATATGATCCGCGGATTAGTCAAAAAAGCGTTGATTCTCGTCCCTGCCTCACTTGTATCACAATGGGTAACGGAGCTAAACGAAAAGTTTTTTATTCCTGCGGTGCAACAGAGAAAAAGCTACGTCTGGGAACAATGCGATGTCGTCGTCTCCTCGATCGACACGGCCAAAAAAAGCCCGCACCGGGAAATCATTTACAAGCAACAATACGACATGGTCATTATTGATGAAGCGCATAAGCTGAAAAACAATAAAACAAAAAACTATGAGTTCGTCCAAAATTTAAAAAAGAAATTTTGCTTGCTCTTAACGGCGACACCGATTCAAAACCGGATTGAAGAAATTTTTAACCTTGTTTCCTTGCTGAAGCCCGGGCATTTAGGAAACGCCGAATATTTTGCAAAAACGTACGGAAAAACGCGCGCGCTCCAAACAAATGAACATTTAAAAGCACTTGTGAATAAAGTGATGATTCGCAACCGCCGCGTTGATACCGGCATCGAATGGTCGAAGCGCCACGTAAAAACCGTGCTCATCGAATTTACGAAAGAGGAACGGGAATTGTATGAGGCGGTACAAGCGTTAAAATACGACGGAGCGCTTCTATTTGACAAACCATTTTCGCTTATTACGATGTTGCGGGAAGCATGCAGCAGTCGTGAAGCGTTATTTGTAACCGTAAAAAATATGCTGGACAAGCACGAAGGAGAAATTCCAGATTCTTTTAGCAAGCTAATGGAAAAAATCAACACTGTTTCTACCAATTCAAAGGCGGAAAAAGCGCTGCAGCTCATTCAATCGATTCAGGAAAAAGTGATTATTTTTACTGAATATCGGGCGACCCAGCTGTATTTACAATGGTTTTTAAAACAGCACGGCATCACTTCCGTCCCGTTCCGCGGCGGATTTAAACGCGGAAAAAAAGACTGGATGAAAGAGTTGTTTAAAAATCACGCGCAAGTTTTTATCGCAACAGAAGCGGGAGGAGAAGGAATTAATTTGCAATTTTGCCGCCATGTCATCAACTATGACTTGCCTTGGAACCCGATGCGACTCGAACAGCGAATCGGCCGCGTTCATCGTCTCGGGCAGACAAGCGATGTGTACATTTACAATTTCGCTGTAAAAAATACCGTGGAAGAACATATTTTGACGCTGTTATATGAAAAAATCCGCCTATTTGAACGAGTGATCGGCCAGTTGGACGACATTTTAGCAAAAATGAATTTCGCCAATTTGGAACATTATTTACAAGACGCGTTTTTGCACTCTCAAAGCGAAGGAGAAATGAAAATTAAAATGGAAAATATTGCCGCGATGATTGAGTTCGCAGACAAGCTTGCCAACGGAGGGGAAACATATGCAGCAACATGAGATTCAGCGATTTTTAGAACGATATTTCCGCGCCAATGAATGCGACATTCTCGAAACGGATGACGGATATATGAAAGTGCAATTGTCGGTAGAAATGGATAAAGAATTAATGAACCGCCCATTTTATTGGCATTATATCGAACGGACCGGAGGGGTTCCTGCTCCGATGCAGCTAACGCTTATTACAAAGCAAACGGAGAAAACAAACTCTCTAGAAGGGGAACGGTTGCATTTTGGTTCACCGCGATTGCATCAAATTTTCCGTTCTGCGCAAAAACGCGGCAGCTTCATCCGCTTATATGAAGAATCGTCTTCTTGCGAACAAACGCACATTCCGCTTCATCCTTGGCTCGGATTAAACGTGAAAATCGCCTACCAGTGTGACAGAAAGAAAGACCATATATTATCACTCGGCTTGCACCTAATTAGCGGAACGATCATCGAACAATTTCATGACCGATTACAAAAGTTGAAGCTTGTCCCGAAAATACCTGATTATTGTTTTACGATTTCCCCGCTCATTAAACCGACAAGCGGTATCGGCCGCTTAGAGCGATACATTCAAAGACGCATCTCTCAAGACGATCATACATGGGCGGAACAAGCAAAAAAAAGATGGGCGGAAGATTTGGCGCTTCTCGATCATTTTTACGAAGGAATGGAAGAAAAGCCGGAATGTTATTATATTGAAAAAGAAGCGCTCAAAGAGCAATATAAACCGCGAATTATCGTTTCCGTCATTAACGGCGGGCTGTTTTACTTGCATCCCCGTACCTAATCTTTTATTCCATCTTTTTTGCTAGTTCCGCCATTCTAAAAAGTGAGGACGTCCCAAAAGTAATGGGACATCCTTCTGTTCTACCATATATACGCATCAAGCAATGAAAGGAAACATACATTGTGGTTAAGACAACCTTTTGAGTCATCCTCTTTACGAATGCCGCCGAAACAAGAGGCGAACGGAGATAGGAATCAGCCCAAACCATCGGTACGCCAGCGGCGGCTTCTCTCGCTTGCGCTGCATCCGTTTTTTAATGCGCTCTTCTTTCGGCATATCCATATAAGTTACGAACTGTTGCGTGAAAAACTTTACGTAATCGTTTGTCGACATATATGCCGCCTCCCTTTTCGTTGATCAAGTCCTGATATTGTGTAAATTTTCATTTCTTGGTCCAGCGAATTGACGTTTTGGAAAAATCAAACTGCTTTTTGTCGCTTCGTTTTACACAAATTCCGGGACTTGATCTTTTCGTTTAGCTTTTCCATTCTTTTTTTGTTTTAAACGTTGTTGCGATTTCTTTTGCTATTTTCTCCGCTGTTTGATTTGTGGATTATATATCCCCCTCTCTATAAGGGAGCCATTTTTCTGAAAATCATTTTCATCCATCATCTGTCACTTATTGCAACTGCTTTGTTTTCCACCTAATCCAGTTGAATCAATGCGCCGCCCTATCGCTTTTTTAAAGCATAAGATATGTTTCGCAATCGCTAGCCGTTTACGGCGAATGATTTTCCGTCCACTCGATAATATCAAGTGATGGGAATAAAACGACAAACGTGGCGCTATAGCGGATCCCTTCATCAGAATGAGCAGTGATCAACGCTTTTATTTTCATTTCATCAATTTTTTCCCATGTATAATTTGCCTTTCCGACCGGATAAACGAAAACACCCTCATCCCTTTGCAAATCAGGAAAAGCGGCAATCTGATTTTTGACGTCGAAAACGGCCATTTGCATCACCGCATCGACTTCACGAGATTGTTGTTCGTATGCCATTGCTTCCATTTCCACCTGATACAATGCGAGCACATGGGATAGCGCCAACAGAAAGAAAAATGACATCATGACTGTGATTGGAAAAATCACGCCGCTTTGATTTCGCATCACCACCGCCACCTTGCGAAAAAAGTCGTGAAATAAACGCTTCATATGTTTTTCCTTCTGATGACGTTACACGAAGGAAAATTCCACGATTTGTCAATATATATGTGACATTTTCGACAAATTGTAGCGCCGTTTCATTGCCTGTGCCGTTTACTTGTCTGCGAATTGATGATTGATACAGTTCAAAGCTGACTTTCTCCCCTGTAAATTTTTCTAAATATAATGTTGTGCCACTCGTTTTCCACTGTTTCGATTCGTTTAACTCTTTTTTGAGCTGTTGTACGAAAATTTCCCATTCGATGTGATGAAAACCATTAACGTTTTCATACTTAAACAAACGAACATTCAAAAGAAGCGGCAACAAGGATGTCATAAGCAAAACGATCGCCATAACCAACAGCATTTCCAAAAAAGTAAACCCTTTTTCTTGTGAATTGATCATCGTTTGACATACCCACACCTTTCTGCACGACGGCCTGTGTAGTCGTTCCAGCGCACGCATACTTTCCATATATTGTCTTTTTCATAATCAGAACGAATCATAAACGTTGTTCGGCCCTCCACGATCGTTGTTTCTTTTTGTATATTCTCTTCGTATAACGCCGCGTCCAATATTTGTTGCGCTTTTGCTTTTAACGCAATATTTTCGCGTTCTAACATAATTTGTGTAAACAAAGGCAACAATACCGATGCCACGACGAGCAACAGCGCCAAGGCAAAAACAGCTTCTACGAAGGTAAAGCCATTACGCTTTTTGCACATAAAACCTCCCTTTTCCTAATAAAAATACGATTTTATATGTCTTGCCTCTCCCCTTTAACAATAGCGATCCTGCCTTATTGACATTTCCGTTTTCTAAAAAAATGAGCGGCATTGTCAATGTGGTGAGCTGAAATTTCCATTTTCCGGAGATCGATCGTTTTAAAATCGTTTTCCCTTCTTTCATTTCGACAATCCGATACTCCGGATGGTTTTCCGCAAACGTCACCGCTACCGGCGTTTGCTGTGTCATCGCATATTGTTGTGCATACAACAAGTCATCGCGAAGCTGCGTGATGATATACCATTCTGTTTTTTGTTCCGCAGCGCTGTTTAAAAAAGGGAGAGATACCGCCATCAATACGGTGATGGCGGCCAGAACAAGAAGCATTTCGATGAGAGTAAAGCCGTGATTACGCACCGCTTTCACTTACTTCCCCGTCACTGCTGATTTGAATTTTACGGCCGTTTGGGCACTTATCTGACTTAATATACTTTTCGTCGATGAGCTGCTGTATCGTCGGAATTTCGTTATGTTCCATTTCATACGCCTTTACCTGAGCTTGGACGGTGTTTACGAACGCTTCACATCCTTTGTTGTTAATCATTCCATTATGTTTCGTGATATTCGGGATAACGATGAGCAACAAAACAGAAATAACCATTAACACGATTAACATTTCAATCAACGTGAACGCTTTTTCATTCATGGAAATTCCCTCCTACAAATGACTCATCATTGAAAACATCGGAAGCAAAATCGCTAAATACATGCAAATAACAAGAACGCCCACGAACGAAAGCAATATCGGTTGAATGAATTTCATTGACCTTTCTATCCGTTCTTCCATTGTTTGAAAGATAAATTCGCCGTAGTGGCTTAATTCCTTTGCCAATTCCCCGTTTGACTGCCCATGGCGAACAACAAGCGCCAGTTCTTGTTCATAGTACATGCGCGAGGCGATAATTGCATCTAATGTGATTCCTTTTACAAGCTGTTCCTTCATCCCTTTTCCTTCCTCTTGCAAAAACGGCAGCTTTTCTTGGCGCGCAAATACTTGCAACGCTTCGTAAATCGATAAACCGCCTTGCAATAAATGTCGTAATTGCATCGCGAACATATGCGTAAAATACAGCCTCGCAAAAGAACGAATCAGCGGAATTTTCATTACGATATGGATTTGTGCAGTGACCGTGAGCTTTTGAAACCAGCTGACGTATAAAAGAAGGCAGACGATGAGCAAAATGCAGAAAACAATAAACATGTCGGGAATGGTAGAAACAATTTGAAGGAAAAAAGAAGTAAAAGAGGAGCGAGAAGAAGTTAGAAATGTAGAAAACTTAAAAAATTGAGGAAGCAGCATATGTTGCACGACCGCTAGCATCATTACCATAAAGAGAAGCAAAAGAAGCGGATAGCTGCTAGTTTTCCGAAGCCTTTGCAAATAATCAGCCTTGTGTAACAGCATTTTCCCTGCTTCCGCGATTCCGTGCGGCAAATCCCCGTGCTGTTCCGCGAAAAACAAGTAGCCGATTGCTTCGCGATGAAAATGAAGCGGATCAAGCGATCGATAAAACGGCAGCCCAGAGCGAAGATGCTCCAAACAGCGCTGTAAATCCCGACGATGGGAAAGCGGTTGCTGCATTTCTAAAAATTCGAGCGCCTGCGACAATGAATACCCTTTTTCAAGCAAGTCCCCAAGCCGGACTAAAAACGTCCCTTGCTGGCGCAGTGACCATTTTCGTTTATTCATTTTCTCCCCCCTTGTCGCCAAGAAGGCGCGGCGGCAAAAATCCGAGGGCAACGCCTTTTCGAATAGCGTGTTGCAACGTATAGTAATGATGCGTTTTTCTCCCGCTTTGTACGGATTGAATTGCGTCAGACAGCTCGTCCCCATACAGCAGTTCGTGAACGGCAGCGCGGCGAATTTTGCGATGTTTGCGGCAAAATAGCGAGCAATGTTCGCCGCAAAACGGGCATACTAAGTCGACAAGCCGCTGCGCCGTCACGGCAAGCAGCGTTTGCTCAATATCATGAAGCGGAATCCCAAATTCACGCAAACGGTAAATCGCCCCAACCGCGTTTTTCGTATGCATGGTTGACGCAATCAAATGTCCTGTAATTATAATAGAACAATACAGAAGGCCGGAGTCTTACTCCGCCTTCTTTTTTATGATGGACAAAAAAGGCCTACTCAAAGCGAGTAGGCTTATTTGTTCAATGCTGGATGAATAAAATATTGTTGAGCGACAGTTTCAAAATTGTTGTAGTCGAAGTTTTCCCAGTTGATTTTATCTGCTGTCTGACGGTCAATCCCAACCCTTAAAATCGTTCCATCTGATTCGTTTCCGTATTTATCAACTAGCGTAAATTCCCATATTAAGAGCGCTTTACTAACTTCATTGTTTTGAAATAATTTCTCGAATACTTTTTTGGAATCCGAAAGAGCTCTACTTTTCAACATCTTCGCCGTTAAATTATCGTCAGCATATAGCTTCACTGTCACGATTTTGTCATTTTTGTCCGTCGTTCCAGCATCATTATTAATTTTAATATCGATGATTCGTTTCTTATCTGTATTTGTTTTCTCTCCTAATTCTTCAATAACGATGTTTTTCACTGCTTCATCCAGTGTTTTTGGTTTGCTTGACGCTTGCTTTGGTGTGTCCGCCGTTGCATCGAACGCGATAATGCAAGCCAATGAAGCAAATAACGGAATCAATGAACGTTGAAATAACTTTTTAGCTCCCTCTTTTTTCTTTACGGCATAGATTGCCCCTCGAATCACATACACAACAAAAACGATGAGTCCTAAAAATCCGATGGTCAAAAAAATACCGCTCATACCGTTCCCCTCTTTTCTTTACTTTTTATACGTTTACACCATATCACAACCAACACAAAAATATTGTCGAATTATGTAGAAAAACAAAAAAATCCCTGCCTTTTGGCAGGGATTCATTACTTCAACAACCCTAAACGATCAAGAATTACTGCTAATTGTGCGCGTGTGACAGGTTCATCTGGTTTGAATTGACCATTACCGTATCCTTTAATAATTCCTTTTTCCATTGCTTTTTTAATACTTGTCTCTGCCCAATGACCTTTAATGTCGTCTTTTTTTGTCACTGCTTGTACCTCCTTTACTTGCGGTGGTTTCTTCCCTGCTCGTAAATCAGCAAGCGACAATCCGAATGTGTATTGGAAATGCGGATAATCTTTAAATGATCTCCAATCCCCTCCCCATTCTAAGCCAAGTGACTTTCCAAGCTGACCGACACGTTTCCATTTCTCGTCTACATTCCAGTTCACGCTACCGTCGGGATTCAATACCGCAAAATCAAAGGCAAGTCCGAAATTGTGATACGAATAGCCGCCTTTGGCGTTGGTCACAATTTTGCCAGGCTTCGTGCGACCTTGTGCGTATAGTTCGTTTTGTTCTTCGATCGAGCGAAAGCCTTGAGTGATGATAATATTAATTCCTTCTTTATACGCTAAAGAAATGAGCTGACGTGCTTTAGCTGCAACGGTAGGATGAACGCCTTTTAATTTCTTATCCGCCTTTTCTAAGAGTTCTTTAAGACCGATGGTCATTATCTATCCCCTTTCTTTTCAAGCGCATATTTGATTGCCGCCACTGAACCAATGCCATATAACGCATATTGAAGTCCTTTAACTAATACTTCAAAAGAAAAAGCGTTGCTTTCAAAGGCTGCAAAAGCAACGCCTAGCACAACTGCAATAATTGGAATAAAACGATTAGGAATGTTTGCCGCTTCACGAATGGCATAAAGTAAAACGGCTAGTGCTACGTACGCCGTAAATTCAATAGATAAGATTGCTTCCATCATTTTAACCCTCCTTGAATAATAAACGACAGCACCGCTCCAACGATGCCGCCAATAATAAGTCGTAAAATCCACGTTGTGTTACTTTTGATCGTTGAAATGTCCTCCTTCATGTCGCGGATGTTACTCTCCGCAACGGCTAAACGAGTCTTAATATCGACAACATCATTGCGGAGCATGTCCACATCTGTTTCCAGTTTAGCGACACGTTGTTCCATGAGATCACACCTTTCTAAACTATTGCTGTTGTACCGGAGCGATCAATTTGATCGCTTGTTTGTTCACAATGACATTCCCAACCGCAATCATCATGATTTTCGGGTCGTTCATTTTTTGGGCTAGATCAGCCGCATTATAATCTGCAATATCCGCCGTAAACGACATACCGTCATGCAAAAAGATTTGAACTGTCATTATTTCATCCTCCCTTTAAGCTGGTGTGTATGGGATATATCCGATAAGTGAGCCGCCCAAGTACAGGTTTAAACGCTGTCCGGTCGTATAGATACCGAGACGAATCGCCTGCCCAGAACTCGGTTTAACATATTCATAGTCCGAATGAACATGTCCGGAGAAAGAGAACGCGCTGGCGTGATAGCCGTCTAGCATATCGGCGTTTTGACAGTACGTTGGAGCGTTATCGCCCCAAATAATTCGATATGCTGTAGAAAAGTCTATTGTTGTCGTTCTTCCGCCTCCAGGCAAATCAAATCGAATCCCTAAACCGGAGCGTAGAAAAATTTCGCCCATGCAGTCGATAATTAAAGAATCACTGCCAGCAGGTGAATTTATGGATGCGGCTGATCGAAAGTTGATCGCCTTATCACCGGAATAATCGAATGGTTCGCCAACCCATAGGGCGCTGTTTACTCTCGTGATTCCATCCAAGTTAATCTTCTCCGCCTCAATCGTCACGGTCGTTGGCGTCTGATTAATCCGCGAGACAATCTCGGCTCCGTTATAGTCAGAGTAGGATACTTTTTGTTCAATT
>NZ_FOJS01000092.1 GCF_900111865.1 Parageobacillus thermantarcticus
GGCTGATTGAGACATTTCCAACACTTCTGCAATGTGATTGACATTGCACTCTTCTTGCGATAACAAATAAAGAATTTTGATTCGTGTTGGATCGGCTAATACCTTAAATATTCGCGATACATTTTCAATGGTTTCAGATTTTAAGAAAGAATGGTCTTCCATCTTCATGATGATTCCCCTCACTTTATTTATTATATATGAGCATATGTTCATATGTATGTATCATATTTTATATTCATTTTTTTGTCAAGTTTAGGAAATGTTTTTTCATGTTAAAAAAGGACTTTCTTGTCCATAATAAAATTAGGACAAACCCCAGCTTGTCCCTTGAAATCAAAGGTTTTTCTTGAATTTCAGTCGTATCAATATCGGTAATTTGGGGTTAATTCCGATAATTTTTAAATCGATAAGGATTGTCTTTATTGGAATTGTGATTTTGGCAGCGATTATGGTTTTAGTGGATCAGTTCTTTTGGAATATACCTGTGGGTATCCTTTTCTGTATATTTGCCTTTAGCTTTCTTTTTTCTTTTTGTATTAATTTTGTAAAAGTAAGAGATGAATATGAGGCAAATAAAGAAGCTCTCAAATTGTTGTACCGATATTCCGATATTATTTTTTTGAATCACAATGATCCAAGAAATTGGAAATCTATCAGTGCAGAAGCAAAAAGGCAGCTTAAGGAAGGTCTGAGAAAATATAAAAGTTCTAAATATTTAATACATTTTGTCAGTTTGTCTCCTATGCTTCTTTATTTAATACTTTTACTAATAAAGGCACTATTTTCTTGACATTCTCTTGATAATTTTTACTATACCAAGAGGGTGATTAAGATGAACATTTTCATTTTTATCTTGATACAATTTTTTTTACACTTATTGGTGTACTACAGTATTTACGTTGTTTCAAAATTGGAAAAGGCTCGCCTATCATGTAAGATGGAGAAGTTTGGGTCTTGTTTTATCATCTTTTTGGTCTTTCTTTTTCATATGATAGTGCTTTGTAAATACCCACATTCGATTTTATTTGAGTATAATTTAATTGGAATATGGATGTTATCATCAAATTTATTATTTTATTATTACTTGCAAAAAATCGTAAGACAATAAAATTGTTAGAGAAGATATTATTAATAATGATGGATAGATATTAGAACTTCGAGGGGGTTTTTTAATGTCACCTAAGATTTTTTAAAAGTTACAAAACAAAAGTGGTTGTAATCTAAGTAGGTGAACACAATGTTAAAAAGACAAAAGCCAAATGGAATACCCGAAAATGAATTCCGGGAAAAACTAAAATCTCTTTATGAATTTTTGAATCCGAAATGGGTAAAAAAACAAAAGTCCTCCAATTCCATCTTTACTGAATTAATGAAGAGAGAGGATACTTTAGCTTCAGTCGAACTTTTTGTCATTGCAAGTGCAGTAGACAAGTTCAGAAAAAAGGGGCTATACGGGGAGTGGTTAAAAGAATACTTGAAGCTGATAAAATTAAGAAAATCAACCGATATAGTGAGCCGCACTTTCGAAATCACTTCCGCAGCAATGTTTGATTATGAAGGACAAAAGGTAACATTATGTGATACAGGGCATCCTGGTTTTGATTTTAACATCCATTTGGGTGAGAAAAAGATAAATGTTTCCTGTAAAAAACTTTTAGTTTCTAATGCAGAGAAAGAGTTTACCAAACAATGTGATGAAATTTATGAGTTCATATTAGAAAAAATGAAGGAGTTGCAGATTAATGCAATTCAAATAATCCTAATCCATGCTCCTGAAAAAACAGTAGAATTAACGGACTTAAAGTTGGGGATATATCGTTCTCTTGCTCATTTTAAACATTATTTAGGAACAGATGTTATATATGAACTTAATGGATGTATCATTAAAATTTCGAAAATAGAGGTAGATAATCCTGAATATTGTATTTTTCCTCATAAACAATCGTTGATTTTTCTTTCTTTAAAGGAATACGGTCAAGAAGAACAGAAAAGATTTGAGGATTTATTCAGAAGAGCAGCTAAAAATGTTAAAAAGCATAGTGAGGAAATCAATGAAAACAATATAAACATGATTATGATTGGTTTGCCACCATCCATATCTTTAAAAAAGGCAAAAAATTGGCTCATTTCAAAATTTGAAAATGAACACTCCTCTATTACGACAGTGTTATTAAGTAGAACCATTCCTGTGTATGAAAAAGACTTATCTAGTTCCTTTGTTCAAACTGAGATTTGTTTTGTTCCTAATCCAAAAGCGAAAGTACCGATTTATGACTTTATGCCAGAAGGAAAATCTCTAGTTGCCTATGTACCATATGGAAGGGTAACAGAAGAAGAATCAAAAATTAACTTGGTCATTTCTAATAAAACGAACCAAACATGGTCAAGTCCTAATTATTGTGTAAATTCCCCTTTGATAGACAACATGGACCTGATGACTTGACGTATGGTAGGCAAGTCCGGCAAGTCTCCCT
>NZ_FOJS01000033.1 GCF_900111865.1 Parageobacillus thermantarcticus
TGCGGAAGTAGTTCAGTGGTAGAACACCACCTTGCCAAGGTGGGGGTCGCGGGTTCGAGTCCCGTCTTCCGCTTTCTGATGGCGGCATAGCCAAGTGGTAAGGCAGAGGTCTGCAAAACCTTCATCCCCGGTTCGAATCCGGGTGCCGCCTTCTAGTTTCAACTATGCGGGTGTAGTTTAGTGGTAAAACTTCAGCTTCCCAAGCTGACGTCGTGGGTTCGATTCCCATCACCCGCTTTTTATGGGCCTATAGCTCAGTCGGTTAGAGCGCACGCCTGATAAGCGTGAGGTCGGTGGTTCAAGTCCACTTAGGCCCACTTTGCTTATTCGATGTCCATGAATTTTGTATGTATGGATTCTCGTGCACCAAATTTTTTCGAATGAAGTGGTAGATGAATTACGAAATAATATGGGAGACGAGAGGTAAAACATGAATATTGCTATATCCTAGTAGCTAACTGGATAGAGCAACGAGCGACACATCATCGAATATGCTACGAGTTGCCTCGACGCACCCAGCTTCCTTGAATCAGCTGGTAGAGGAAGAGGCAGCGAATCTAAAAAAGAAGTGTAGTAATACCATGTCCCAGTAGCTCAGCTGGATAGAGCAGCGGCCTTCTAAGCCGTCGGTCGGGAGTTCGAATCTCTCCTGGGACGCTATAAAAAAGCCAGCCATTTAGGCTGGCTTTTGTGTTGTAATTGATAGGGAACCCGCAATGCCATCTGCAAAAACGATATCATGTCCGCGATCTTCAAGATTATGGATGATTGCAATGCCGGAACGAGCGTGCCAATTACTTTGGAGACGACGATATATAGCGCTGTTTATGAATAGGGAGATCAGAAATGGTTTTCCCACCATACATGCTTTCCTTTAATAACATAATTTAGCTGAAATTTTACACGATGATAAAAATCTGTATTATAAATGAAAACAATTTGAAACTTTATTGCAAAAGTAAGTTTGCTAGAATAATGAAGGTGGAAACAAGAAAGTTTTAATAACTATATAATACGGTATGTAAAATATACTGAGTTAAATATATAGGTCGGGGGATAAATATGACATTAGAGAATCAATTGATTAAAAAAACATTTTATGAAACATTGATGGAAGCGGATGAAAATAATCCTGTCCGTGTGCTCGGGGAGGCTTTTTTTGCTGGGCATAAAGATGAGGAGGCTGACATTTCTACCATCCGTTTTGCCCAAGGAGAAGTGTATTTTCATAACAAAGATTATGAAGCGGCTATTTTCAAATGGGAAAACGTTCATAATCATTTAGCACCGTGGGCGAAGAAAAATATAGCGGATTGTTATTATGAACTTGGGCAATTATCAACAGCGGAGGAGATTTATAAATCCATTGATACGGACAACAGCGTCTTGCAATCAGAAGTTGCACTGCAATTATTTTCGCTTTATATCGATCAAAGTAGGCTGGAAGAAGCGGATCAAGTGATTAAAAAAGCGGTATCCTTTAATCCAGATTATCCGAATGTGACGGACATCGCTCGCTCCTTTTTCGAAAAACATAAGGATTGGAAAAGCGCCATTGAACTGGCAGTAAATGAAGCGGTCCGGACAGAGTCTCCTCACTGGTTTGATATTTTAAAAACATATGCAGACAAAGGATTAACGAAAATCTTTGAACCGCATTATTTTTCCAAATGCTTAGTCGTGTTATACGGAGTGGATCAGGCAAGATTTGAACAGATGGTTCAGGCATTATGGAATGGTTACAAAAACGAGCGTTCCTATTTTTCATGGCTGAGGGAATTTAACCGCCTTTTCTTCAATCTGGATGCAAACCGGGACCGTCCTTGGACAGAACTGCCGGCACTTTATGAGGAAACTTATTTTGAATTGATTGATGGAAAATATTTAATAAAAGAACTGGAAGAGATTATTCCGGATATCTTAACGAACTGGCTCAAAATAGCCGATGATTCTTATGCATTGTTTGCTTCTGCGGCGATATTGGCATGGAGCGAGAAATTTCCGTCAAGCATTAGTCCAGAGGTTGTCAATGATGCTGAAAATCTTATTTTCCGTTCCCGCAATGAGACAGACGGTTTGGAATACAGTCTTACATTATTCGATTCCATCGTAAAATGGGCGGAAGCGCAGCATGTCGATCCATGCCACCGCTTCCGGTGGATCATCCGGGAACTGGTTGATTTTCAAACACATCATTTATTGGTAGCTGGTGCTTCGGGAAATGGAAAGTCTGCTTTTATCAATTCAGTCCTCGGCGAAAATATTCTGACTGCGCCGACATCTTCCGTTATTGTGTTTAAAGGGGATGAAGAGACGGAGATTAGAAAAATATCTGATGAAGCATTAACCACATTAAGTTTCCATGAATTTCAAGAGGCAGTAGATAGACGGATGAATAAGGATTGTGACGATGCGATTGTCGAGTTCTCTCTTCCATCGCCAATTTTGCAGGAAAACAGGTTAGTTCTTATCGATACGCCGGGATTTAGCGACTGTAATGAAGGTGAAGCGTTGAAATATCTGCATTTGGCCGACAGTTTATTATTTGTTCTGAATGCGAACGATCCTTTTACCGAAAAAGAACAAGAGATCCTAATGCGGATTCGGAAACATGCGCCTAATCTTCCAATTCATTTTCTTCTCCATAAAATCGATGAAATTTATGATGAACATGAAGCCGCCAGCGTTATTGAAGATACTCGTTCGCGCGTTCGCGCATATTTTCCGCAGGCTAAGGTGCTTGTCTATTCATCGCGTTTAAGAAGCCGAAAACAACAAAATGAACTGGCAGAGTTCTTGAAAAACTTGAACCGACAAATTGCGGAAGACGATCGGATTGAAAAAATATTAATCTTTATTCGTAAATTAATCAAGTATTTATTGGATAAAAGGGAAGAAATAGAAAATAACTTAACTGATTCGATTAAGTGGAATGAAGAAATGGCCGCAAAGCTAAGTGGTGCAATTCATCAATTAACTGATTTGAAAGAAGAAAAAACGCGAATGATCACGAGAATGTTCCATAAAATTTTAGAGGAAATCAGGGCGGATCTATCGGAAAATATTCCAAAAATTTTACGTGGAACTTCTGATATGATTCAAGAAGACAGTGATTTCCGTAAAATTCACCTTGAACTAAATGACGAGATGAACCGGAGAGTATATGCTTATGTAAATGATAGAGTCTTGTCGAAGCTTTACCGTTCTCTTCAAGAATGGATTTTAACGGCGAACGATGAACTTAATCATTGTCAATTGTTCCTTGATGAAATAAGCGATGGATTTAATGCGCTGTACGGGGAAGAGCGGCTGAAGCTGAATTGCGACTTTAAAGTGCTTGATGACTGGCGCCGGGATGCAGATCGGATGACGAGCGGCGTGCAAATGGAGAAGGTGAATATTTTTCTCCGTCGTACACCGTATCAAATTTTATTGAAAAGCGCCGGCAGGCTGTTTGGAGCCTTCCAGCAAAACAATGCGCTGCTATATAATAAATACAAGCAGTTTGTTGAAAGTCAGGATTATTTAGACGTTACTGAATCGATTGTGAACAAGTTGCTTCTGCAATTCGAATTGTTTGAGAAATCGCTGGAACGAGATATTTCGATCTTCTTCCGAAATCCGTTTGCCGTATTAAATCAAACTGTTGAAGAAACGAAAAAAGAAATCAATAAGAAAGAAGAAGAGTTGGAGAAAATGAGAGCGAATCCGGAAGCGTACCGCGATCCGCTGACATTGTTTGAAGTAAAACTCCGCCAATACGAGTGGATTGCCGTTTCCGCAAAAGGAGTTTTTCAAGTATAACGAGATGGAACGAAAAAATCGGTCCATAAGGCCGATTTTTTCGTTTTTAAATCATGGAAAAATCTGCTTCTCTTTTTGCGATATGAACAGGTATGCGAAAAGGAGAAATCTTGATTGCGCATGACATTAAATCAAATATAGCCACGTCCTCCCAAGTATGCAGAAAGACGCGGCTAATACGTTAGACAAACTGTTTACATGGGCGGTAGACTTTAGGTTTGTGACCACTAAACGTGAAAAGCAAACATTATCACTTCTGTTATTTCCATGCAAACGCCCAATTTCCGTTGCGGAAAATCGGTTCGCGCTTGCCGTCTTTCGTGACGCCGTCGATGTTTAATTCCGCAGAGCCGATCATAAAGTCTTCGTGAATAAGGCTGTCGTTTACTCCATGTTTGTCTAATTCTTCTTTGGACATTGCAGTTCCATTTTGAATGTTAGTCGGGTATGCCTTTCCGAGCGCCAAGTGGCATGCGGCGTTTTCATCAAATAACGTGTTATAGAAAATTAAGTTCGACATGGAAATCGGTGAATGATGTGGAACGAGCGCGACTTCTCCTAATCGGCGCGCACCTTCGTCCGTGTCCAATAAATGTTTTAATATTTCATATCCTTTTTCTGCAGTAAAGCCGACGACTTTCCCATCTTTAAACGTGAGCGTAAACCCGTCAATTAAATTGCCGTTATAGTTGAGCGGTTTTGTATTGCGCACCGTTCCGTTTACCCCGTCTTTATGCGGCATCGTATATACTTCTTCGGTCGGAATGTTTGGATTAAAGCGAATTCCGCTTTGGCTCACGGCTGCCCCGCCGTGCCATACGTGGTTTTCTACAAGTTCGATCGTTAAGTTGGTTCCCGGCGCTTCATAGATGAGCTGTTTATACTGTTTATCGTTTAAATAATCAACGATTTTCGCGAGCTTGTCGTTATGTTGTTGCCATGCCTGAATCGGATCGTCCATGTCGACGCGGGTGGCGCGGAAAATCGCATCCCAAAGTTTGGAGATTGCTTCTTCTTCGCTTGCGTCTGGAAAAATTTTTTTCGCCCATGCCAGCGTTGGGACGGAGATTAACGACCAACAGTTTTTATCGGCCATTAACGCGCTGCGGTAATTGCTTAATGCTTGAGATGCGGTTTTATTGGCCGTTGCGACTCGTTTCGGATCAACATCTTTCAGTAAATCCGGATTTGGTGAATAAATGGATAAAAATGCTGCTCCTTCTTCGACAAGCTGTTCCATTCCTTTTGCCCGCCACATCGGATATTCGAAAAACGCTTCGTCCGGAGCATGCTTAAATTTGATGTATGTAAGATCTTCGTCATGCCATTCGACATATACGTGCTTCGCGCCGACTTCGTACGCTTTTCTAGCGATTTTCCGGACGAGCGGAGCGGCTTCCAGCGGAGCGTTGACAAAAAGCGTTTGCCCTTTTTGCACGTTGACCCCGACTTGCACGGCAAGCGCGGCGTATTTTTCCAAGTTTTGCTCCCAGCTGTTCATATTGTTCACTCCTTCGGTTTTTGTGTTATGTACGTTTTTTGGCCAAGTCCAAATGATGGTGTAAAATTCCATTGTCAGTACAGTAAACTTGGATTACGGGAAAATAAAATCGCTTTTTACCGTTTTGTTTTTGCACAATTTCACGGACTTGATCCGTTTCTTTATTATAATATGAAAAGATTGGCATATTCAAACATTTACTTGAAAGAACGGTATATGATGGGCAGCTGCTTGATATATGTCCCCGCATTGGCGATGATGGTCCGGTATTGGAATGCTTACAGTTGGCTGCGGAAGGCGCGTGGCAGCGATATTCCGCATGACGGCAACGGAGAAAGCTATTTAGATGAGCGTGATTCAGATGAATGTATAAAGCGATGACGATAAAAGTTTAATAAACAGTAAAAATATTATGTTAACTAATGATAACCGGCAACAATTGAAATAAAATGGATGCATATTCGTTTGCTGCTCGATGTTGAGTAAAAAGAAGCCAGAATTAAATCTGGCTTTTTCGCGGATCGCTATTTTTTACATCGATCCACGTTTGCGCCCACTGTTCAATCGCTTCGATGACCGTTTGCAAGGCGCGCCCCTTCTCGGTCAGCGTGTATTCGATGCGCACAGGCACTTCGGGATACACGTTGCGGCGTACAATTCCTTCTTCCTCTAGTTCTTTTAATCGTTCCGAAAGCAGACGACCGCTGATTGGAATCGAAGCTTCAATCTCGGAAAAGCGCGTTTTTCCTTCTAATAGCTGGCTAATGATAAAACCGACCCACCGTTTGCTTAACAATTTCATTGCTGCTTCAAATTTGGGACATAAATTTGATGGAGGACAAGATGTTTGGATTTTCTTCCTCATATTTCTCACCTTTAAAATAGGATATAACCAATATTTTCATAATTTTATTTTACGATATATTAAAAAAAACGAAAAGACTGAAGACGTTATATCATCGATTGTTTTCAGTCAACTCGTTCCTCTTGTCACGTTTTCCATATTGTCACAACTTTATTAACATATTGTGAAATATTGAACAAAATAATTTTCTTTTCAATAAAAAATAGTACGATATAAGTGTAAGGATTATAAAAAAGCGGGAAGGGGATAAGACATGTTTGTCAAATGGCTGCGCGAACATGCAAGTTCTTCTGCAGTGATGGCATTATTTCGTTTATATCTCGGATATGCTTGGATTACCGCAGGATGGCATAAAATAGTAGACGGGTTTGATGCAACGGGATTTTTAAAGGGTGCGCTTGCAAAGGCATCTGGTGAGCATCCAGCCGTACAAGGTTGGTGGGCCGCGTTTATCGAGCATGTCGCATTGCCAAATGTCGGATTGTTCAATGTGCTAGTTCCTTGGGGTGAGTTATTAGTAGGAATTGCACTTATTCTTGGCCTTTTTACGACGTTTGCCGCGCTGATGGGAGCGGTCATGAACTTTTCGTTCATGTTCTCTGGAACAACTAGCACCAACCCGCAAATGATTTTATTAACAATGTTCATCCTTGTTGCTGGTGCGAACGCAGGGAGATATGGTCTCGACCGCTGGGCGGTTCCTTACATTCGCAAATTTTTAAATAAAAAGTCCCGTCCATATCCTCCATCTGCATTTCATCAATAGATTTTGGTTTATCAATATTATTTGCATTTGCTAGTTTAAGAGCGAGAAACCTCGCTCTTTTTTTCCTTTTATGGTATGATAAGGAATGAAAAAGCGATACTTATGACGGAAAAAAGTGATTTTACGATTGAAAGGGAGGGGATTAAGGAGAGCCTATTGGAGATGCAGGGAGTTGCGATATGACATTTGCTTTCACAGTTGCTGTATGGAAAACTGTAGTTCGCTTATTACAAACGGAAGGACGCGTATTGGAAAATGATGAACACAATGGCAATCACGGGAATGGTGACCCAGCTGGCCATTTCACTTATTGCGCCGCTTGGCTTGCTCATTTACTTTCGTCAGAGGAAATGGCTTTCATGGAAGCCGCTTGGTATCGGCGTTCTGATTTTTGTGCTGTTTTCTCAAGTGCTTGAAAAAATATTGCATATGGTGATGATTGATTCGGACGGCACGTCTTTAAAGTGGACGGACAGCGTGGCGTTGTTCGTATTGTATGCGGTGCTGGCGGCAGGGATTTTTGAAGAAGTCGGCCGTTACATTGGGTTTAAATGGATGTTAAAAAATCATCGCGATTATTTGTCAAAAAGATAGACAAAAGGGCCGTTCCGCAAAAGTTGAGAGAAAAGAACAATAAATATTTGTTTTTCAGAAAGTCTATCACGCAAAACAAAGCGATATTGTCAAAATGAAAATGACTCGTCTCCATGGATCGAAACGATGAGGTGTTTACACCTCGTCGTTTCTTTTTTTGCCTAAAAGCGATCTATCATTTTTTCATTATAGTTATCTAACATATATGAATAGCAGCGGATTTTTCGGAAATTGTGTGAATGGAGCGGTGCGGGTTTTCGCGTCGTCACGTATATATGAAGTACAAATGAATAATAGAGACAAGTGAGGGGAGGAGATAAAAGTAGTAGAAAAAGGGGAGAGATGAGCAGGATATGGGCATATTCGTGCATTGGCGCGCTTCGAATGGGCCAAGCACTGCTGTTTCTCACTTTAATCGGGTTTCGGCCAAGCGTTTGGTTGCATCATGATTATTAAACAAAAGGGGTTTTTCATCAATGGATCATATCGTGACATGGATCACCGCGTTTGCTTTTTTCTTTACGTTACTGTTGATATATTGGCGACCGAAAGGGTTGAATGAAGCGATTCCAGCTACCATTGGAGCGATGATCGTCATATTTTGCGGAACGGTAAGCATGGAGAATTTGCTTGATATTAGTTCAAAAGTGAGCGGCGCGGCGTTGACGATCATTTCTACCCTTATTATGGCATTAGTGCTTGAAAGCGTTGGTGTGTTTCACTGGGTTGCCGCTCATATTTCCGAAAAAGCGAAAGGATCTGGAATACGCCTTTTTTGTTATACGAACTTGCTTTGTTTTTTCATGACCATCTTTTTTAACAATGATGGAAGCATTATTATCACCACTCCGATTTTGTTATTAATCGTGAGTCGTTTTCAGTTGAAAAAGCATCAGAAGCTGCCATATTTGATCAGCGGCGCATTGATCGCAACAGCGTCCAGCGCCCCGATCGGTGTAAGCAATATCGTCAATTTAATCGCTTTAAAAATCATCAATATGGATTTGTATATGCACACAGCGATGATGTTTATTCCTTCCATGATCGGGTTGCTTTTTTTGTTCGGGATGCTGCTTGTCGTCTTCTACAAAGATATTCCGAAAAGTTTGCCTCCAGCTACCATGTCCATACATTATGATCGCTTTTCCCATCCTTTAAAAACTACTTCAGCTTGGAAGTTAAACAACATCAACGCTCGGCAAATCAAATGGGTTCTCGTCTTTGTGTTCCTCGTAAGAATAAGCATATTTATCGCTTCTTATTTCGAAATCCCGGAAGTAACAGTAGCGATTGCAGGCTCGGTCATTTTGCTCGGATGGAGATGGTATTACGCGAAAACGAAACCATACGACGTGCTGCTGAAAGCTCCTTGGCATATTCTCGTTTTTGCCACTGGTATGTATGTCGTTATTTATGGACTGAACAATATCGGTTTCTCCGATTATCTCATTCGTCAACTATCTCCATATATTGGCAAAGATCTATTTCCATCGATTTTTGTCATGGGTTCAGCCGTATCAATATTGTCCAACGTGTTCAACAACCATCCTGCTTTAATGATTGGAACGATGGCGCTTACAAATCTCAATGTCGATCCGATCATGTTAAAAGCGGCTTACTTGGCCAGCATCATCGGAAGCGATATCGGTTCTTTGCTATTGCCGATCGGAACATTAGCGACGTTGTTGTGGATGCACATTCTTAAAAAACATCATGAAAAAGTTTCGTGGGCGGATTATATGAAAATAACGTTTGTGGTAATTCCGCCGACGGTTTTTGTCACTTTATTTGTCCTCTACTATTGGATGATGTTGTTTTTTATCTAGGAAATGTCATGTATGCGAAAAATAACTTCCCTCCTGTCCATTGCTTTTGCGTTGCAGCGAGGGAAGTTGATTTTTTGAAAGGTTAAGGAAGATGAATCGTTTTTACGTGCATTAGTTTCCAAAAGACGGATTCTCCGCTAGCTGTTACCAGTTCAATGATGTTGTTTTGCACTTGCTTAAGCAATCCGACTTTCATTGGATGATCGCCTAAATCGAAGACGGTTAACTTTCCCTCTAATTTTTTTAACTGTTCTTCTAACGACCTTTGTAAAGGAATGTCCGTCGGCTTCACTGGCAGCACTTCATTGCCTAACGTGTATGGAGTAATATTTGTTTGATAAGGGGTCAGCCATTTCAAATGGTTTAGAGAAATAAACATCGTCTTATACACTGGTGAATAGAAAACGAAGTAATCATTTAAAATAGCCGTAATATAGCCGTGGATCGATTTATTCCCTGTAACATAAATTTCGACAAACCGGCCTTTCGCGTTGATTAATGTTTTCCGATAGGAAATCATCTCATCTTCATCATACAAAGGCGATTCTGTGTCCACATCCGCTAATTCCGTACGCGGGTTTGTGCATAATTTGATGTTGTGAATGTGCAAATGAGGAATATATAAATATTCTTTTCCGTTATAAATCACAAGAATATCTAATCCCACGTCAACAAGTATTCCTTCTAACAACACTTTTCCGGAAACCTCTAATTCCACTTGCTTTCCGATCAAAGAATTTAAAGAATGCAAGTTATTCATTTTCTCCCTCCTTCTAGCAGAATAGAAACAAGTAGATGCACAATATGTTATATTTGTGCACCTACTGCAATTTAACACTGGGGAATGGCTGGCTAATCGACATAATGACGGCAATATTTAGATCTGAAGAAAGGGGGCATTAGCTATTTTCAAATTTCTTGCTAATAATTAAGAAGCTATTTCAAAAGGGAATGGTGGCGAACAATGATAATTTTTTATTCATGAACATTACCGATGTTAAAAGCACGGAACCATGAAGCGATTTACTGCTTGGGATCCCAAACGTAATCAATTGTTTTCACAATTCTTCCTGTGAATAGCTTCTTTGGTGCGAACGATCGTCCCTGCCGGAAGTTCTGTGATCTGAGCGATGACCTCTGTCTGAGGTTCTATGACGTGAGCGATGATCTCTGCCGGAGGTTCTACGGCGCGAGCGATGGTCTCTGCCGGAGGTTCTATGGCGCGAGCGGTGGCTTCTTCCGGAAGTTCTATGGCGCGAATGGCGGCTTCTTCCGGAAGTTCGGTGGCGGGAACGATGATCTCTGCCGGAAGTTCTGCCATCTTCATATGTCATGTCCTCATCTTCTTCATCCTCATCCTCAGCCGTTTCATTATTTTGTTGCTGCTGCTGTTTGAGAGCACCTTTTGAACCAATGCTAATGCTTTTAATGTGATAAGGGTAAACCCGAATGACCTCATTATTGTTCACTAGCGTATAATGTTCTCCTTCTTCTTGCACAAGAACCCCTTCTAACGCTTCAGGACCGCCGCGGTTAATCGAGATCCATTTATAAGCAAAATAATCGAATAAATCATAGAATTTTTTTGCATCGATGTTGTCGAAATAATGGTAATCGATAAAGAAATCGCTCTCGGCGTCACTCTGGGCGCTGTTTTGTTCACTGACACTTTTAACGTGGACGGTATGATAAAATACGATGCCATCGTCTTCCGTTAACAGAATCATATAATCGTCAGCGACATTAATCACTCTTCCCGTTTTAAACTCGGGACCGCCTTGGTTCACATTGACTACGCTTCCGACCATTTTTTGTAATAATTCTATAAAATTGGTGGCTGACAACAATTCTGGATGGTTATCAAAAGCGGTTGGTGATTCCGTCGCGTCAGCGATTAAATTTTCGCTAATGCTTTGGACTTGTTTGATGTTCGATTCTACTGAATTGGCTTTTGAGTTTTCGCTGATGCTTTGCACATGTCTTAAGCTATAATAAACAATCGAGTTGTTGTTTGCTGAGTCATTGTTTGTCGAGTTGTTGTCAGAGTTCTCTGGCATTAGCGCAACATAATCGGATTGCACATCTAAAAGCCTTCCTACGCGAGATTCTGGTCCACCTCTATATACTGTTACTCTTTTGCCTTTTAATGTTTCTAGATAGGCATTTGGTTCTACTGAGTTACTATCTATTTGTTTTCTTATCATCCATTTGTGTTCCTCCTTGTTATTGATCTATTAGGGTTATTTATAATGCATATATACGTACCCTAATAGATAAAAGTTATCCATCAATGGCCTAACCTTCAAAAATTCAACTTCAGCCTACTTATAATAGAGAAGACAAATTTCGCTTTAAGTAGGCGTTTCGTTTTTCGATGAACGCATAAATCCATTCAGGTTCGTCATCAAACTGCTGGATGCGGTTTTTAATATACGGATCGTTGAAGACATGCGGCCGCAATTCGTCATAAAGCTTTTCTACTTTCGGCTTCATAAATTCGACCGTGAATTGATGATCGAGCGTTTGTTTCATGATTTGGTAATACATGTTGCGGAAGCGATCGATATCCAATAGCCGAGCGGTTAACGTATTAAATCCCTCGATTCGTACGTAATCATAGCTCATTTCTTTTCCATTGATATCCCTTCCCCAAGTGGCGTCAAAATCCCATGGAATGATCTCAAACAAGCCCGAATCTGGATTGCGATATAGCGCGTAATTGTGAACAAAGCCGTCGAAATTTTGCGTGCAAACTACTCCCGCGAGCCAACGCAAATATTTATTTACGTCCAAAATCTGTGACATGACAGATTCGTACTCATGTTTCGGCGTTGTATTTAATTTGTAGATGAATTCCTCAAGATATCGATGATCCTCCTCAGTTCCCAATTTTCTTTCATAGCCCGCATCTAAAACGGTTTTTGGTTTTTGGTCAAACGATCCAATTAGCGAAAAATTTGCGTCATCATCGATCGCATAAAAAATAGGACCTTCCGGTAAATTTCGTTTTTTCAAGAAAAATTCATCGACCGATTCTAATTGAAGGTAAATTCCTTCATGCTTTCCATTAATCGATAAAAGAACGTGCTGAGAGGAAGGAGAAAGCACACCGAGATCCGCAAAAAAATCGAGGGAAAGTTTATTTCTCATAAGAGAAGGGTCTTTATATTCCGCGTTTAAGTGAAGTTCATGAGCTCCGCGAAAAAAATAAGGCTTATAAAAGGAAATAAAATAAGATTTTTTCTTAAATTTTCGAATGTGTGAACCGCGATAGCTTATATCGATATGAAATCTTTTGTTATGAAATGTAAACGTGGCGGGAACAGGTTCGTCGTTCCAAATGTCGCGGCGCAGTTCCCGTAAATCGTTTGGGTGAATATAAATCGCAAACAGAGGCAGTTGACTCGTTGACATCTATCATCTCTTCCTTTCTGGTCATGTTCAATAAATCCTATGTGGATGGGAAAGTTCTTGTTACTCTAGGCGTTTATGTATTTTTGCAAAACATAGACAAGTGTCTAAATCAAAATAAAGTCATGCAACGTACATTATTATCAGGCAAAGATAGAAGAACACAGACTCCCCGTTTTCTATCTTTCCAACAATGAACATATATCGGGAGGTTCAAAAATGAGAGCATACACTCATGATGACATTCAAAACGCTGTAGTTGAAATGGAAAAGGAGGGGCTAAGAGGCTTTTTATATCAAGAGCCGACAGGACGTAAAAGCCGGAGCCGGAAGCATCGTTCACGCCGTTCACACCAGAAGAGCCGTACGTGCCGGACACATCGTTCGCACCGCAAGAGCCGTACGGGTCGGACGCATCGCTCGCACCGGACAAGTCGCACGTGCCGGACGCATCGTTCGCATTGCAAAAGCCGCACGTGCCGGACGCATCGTTCGCACCGCAAGAGCCGCACGTGCCGGACACATCGTTCACATCGTAAGAGCCGTACGGGCCGTACGCACCGTTCACACGGCAAAAGCCGCACAGGTCGGACGCATCGCTCACACCGCACAAGTCGCACGTGCCGGACACATCGCTCACATTGCAAAAGCCGTACGGGTCGGACGCACCGCTCGTGCCGGACACATCGCACAGGCCGTACGCACCGTTCACACGGCAAAAGCCGCACGGGTCGGACGCATCGCTCACATTGCAAAAGCCGTACGGGTCGGACGCATCGTTCGCACCGCAAGAGCCGCACGTGCCGGACACATCGTTCACATCGTAAGAGCCGTACGGGCCGTACGCACCGTTCGCACGGCAAAAGCCGCACTGGTCGGACGCACCGCTCACACCGCACAAGCCGCACAGGCCGTACGCATCGCTCACATCGCAAAAGCCGTACTGGTCGGACACATCGTTCGCACCGTAAGAACCGTACAGGCCGGACACACCGTTCACGCTGCACAAGCCGTTCCCATCGAAAAAAAAGATATTGGGATAACGGTAATATGGAAATGTTATGGATTGACTAACGCATTACTTTTAAAATCTGTACAACATGAGGCGATGGTGAAAAACCTCGCCTTGTGTTGTTTTTTATTTTTAATGAAACATTGTTCTAAATAAACAAAATGAAATACTACACATTTCCAATTAATTTAAGAAGAAATTGTACGTATTGGCATTCTGTTGTTATAATGTAAACAAAAATGTTTTTTTAGTTAACAATTGGGGGATGAGGATGAAACAACATATTCAATCCGTACTTCAGCAATTAGAACAAAAGACGCAAAAGCGTAGCTTAAAGAATGTATCGTTTTGCAACGGTTCATGGATTGTCATGAATGGACGAAAGCTGTTGAATTTAGCGTCAAATGATTATTTAGGACTAGCGAGCGACGAACGATTAATCGAAGCTGGGTGCCAAGCAATGTGTACATACGGAGCCGGCGCTACCGCTTCCCGCCTCATCGTCGGAAATTACGAACTTTACGCGAAAGCCGAAGCAGCGTTAAAAAATTGGAAAAAGAAAGAAGCAGCGCTCATTTTCAATAGTGGGTATACGGCGAATCTCGGAATCATTGCGGCTCTGATTGGCCGCGATGATATTGTGTTTAGCGATTGGCTCAATCATGCGAGCATTATTGATGGAATCAGATTAAGCGGCGCGGAACGATATCGTTATTATCATAACGACCTCGATCATTTAGAGTCATTATTGAAACAAGCATCTCCGCATAAACGAAAATTGATTGTCACCGATTCGATTTTCAGCATGGATGGGGATATGGCGCAGTTAGAAGGATTAGTAACATTGAAGAAACGTTATAACGCCATCTTAATGGTTGATGAAGCGCATAGCAGCGGCCTTTATGGGGAAAGAGGAGAAGGTCTTGTTCACCATCTTCATTTGCAAGATCAGGTTGACATCCAAATGGGCACCTTCAGTAAGGCGTTAGGCAGCTTCGGTGCTTATGTAGTCGGCGAACAGTGGCTGGTCGACTACTTGATAAACACGATGCGCAGCTTTATTTTTACTACCGCGTTACCGCCTGCCGTCCTTGGCACAATCGAAAAAGCAATTGAGATTGTCCAAAACGAACAAGCAAAAAGACAAACGTTGCAAGCTCATAGCTGTTATTTCCGCGATGAACTGCAAAAGTTAGGATTTAACGTTGGAAAAAGCACGACACATATCGTTCCGATCATCATCGGCTCAAACGAACAAACGGTGCAAATGAGCGAGCGGCTTCAAGAATATGGAATCGCCGCGGTAGCGATCCGGCCGCCGACCGTTCCCGAAGGCACCTCGCGCATCCGCTTTTCTCTTACGGCCGCATTGGCGAAGGAAGAAATCGATTGGGCGTTGGAGCGAATCGCGAGAGCGGGAAAGGAAATGGGATTGATAGCTTAACATGATTTGTTGGTTTTGCCTGATATGATCATCTAGGAATGAGGTATAAATCGTTTCCACGGTTTTATCT
This sequence comes from Parageobacillus thermantarcticus, assembly GCF_900111865.1. GTDB lineage: Bacteria > Bacillota > Bacilli > Bacillales > Anoxybacillaceae > Parageobacillus > Parageobacillus thermantarcticus. Next base: position 15,294 of record NZ_FOJS01000033.1, read on the forward strand.
TGCATGAATAAAAACAACGGAGAGTGCGAAAATGGTTTCCATCCATAATATCATTTGCCGGAAAAGAGCGATGTATTCCATTCCAACCGAAGAACCGCTGAACTTTAATGTTCAGCGGTTTTTTACATATCGATCGCCTAGCTGGCCATACTAACAAAAGGTGATGACTGATGTACAGCAAATCTGAATTAGAACAATTTGTCAAACAAGCAAAACAATACGCACGCTACGGCAAAGTTGCCGATTACATTCCCGCTCTTGGCAAAGCGAATCCAAACGATTTGTCGATCGCCATTTACACACGAGACGGCAGCGTCATCGCCGCAGGAGACACAACCGACAAAGTGACATTGCAAAGCATTTCGAAAATTATCGCGCTCGCGCTTGTTTTAATCGACCATGGGGAAAAAGAAGTATTCCAAAAGGTCGGCATGGAGCCGACGGGCGATCCGTTTCACTCGATTGCGAAGCTAGAAGAAGTGCAGCCAGCCAAACCGCTTAATCCAATGATTAATGCCGGGGCGTTAGCGGTCACACACATGATTAGCGGCGCTTCGGTCAACGAGCGGTTTCAGCGCCTTTTGCAATTTGTCCGAAAACTGGCGGGAAACCCGGAGATCTCATATTCCAAAGAAGTCGCAAAATCGGAATTTGAAACAGCGTTTTTAAATCGTTCCTTATGTTATTTTTTAAAGCAACATGGTATTATCAATGAAGATGTCGAAGAGCTGATGGACCTTTACACGAAACAATGCGCGATTGAAATGACGTGCATCGACTTGGCGCGAATTGGTCTTGTCTTTGCGATGGACGGACGCGACCCGTTCACTGATGAACAGATTATGCCGCTTGATGTCGCTCGCATTTGCAAAACATTTATGGTCACGTGCGGCATGTACAACGCATCAGGTGAATTTGCCATCAAAATCGGCATTCCCGCAAAAAGCGGCGTTTCGGGCGGCATCCTCGCCGCTGTCCCAGGCCGGTTTGGCATCGGCATTTTCGGTCCTGCATTAGACGACAAAGGCAACAGCATCACCGGCATGAAATTGTTGGAGTTGCTATCCAAAACTTATTCTTTAAGCATCTTTTAAAATGGAGGAGGAAACGCGAAATGAAATCATTTACCGTGCAATTTCACCGCGAAGACGAAATGGATACGATGACGATCCAAAAATTAAACGAACAAGACTTCGAAAAAGCGACAGAAGGCGGGACAAGGCATTTATTCGATTTAGATACAAACATCGGTTTTTTCGTCTTTTTTGATGCCGAAGACGCAAATGGGAACCCGTCGTATCTTGTCTTGCAATATGAAGACGACAACGAAGACCCAAGCGCGTGCTATTCGTTCGAGTTGAAAGATTTTTACGAATTCGCTGCCCTCTACTTAAACGACTTGGAATTCGGCGAAGAGGAAAGGATGGATGAGGAAGACGAATACGGTCCGATTCACCATTTGGCGCATCTTCTTTATCATATCGTAGAAGAAGGAAACGCAGTCGAAGTGTGACGAAACGATCCCGGATCATGCGTGATCCGGGATTGATATTGCTTGCCTCCGGTATTTTTCGGAGTTATTTTGTTCATTTTCACTTCTGTCTATCACTCTATTATTCTGGAGAAAATGGGTTTTAAAAAGAGCAAATAATTTTATAAAATTGATAAAGGAGAAAAAAGATAAGGAGATGACATTATGCCTGTCTACAATAAACTTGTTCGCGATCGGATTCCCGAAATTATTCAAGCAGACGGAAAGACATTCACCACGCGCGTATTAGAAGAGAAGGAATATCGTGAAGAGCTTCGGAAAAAAGCGCACGAAGAACTTCAAGAATATATGAATGCTAGTGATGATGAAACGGCGCTGGAAGAATTGGCAGATTTATTGGAAATCATGCATGCTCTTGCCAAGTGTCACGGGGCGTCGATCGAGCGCGTTGAGCAAATTCGAGCGGAAAAAGCAGAGAAGCGGGGAGGATTTGAAGAAAAAATCTTTTTAGTCGAGGTACACGATGAGTAAAGTTGAATTTATTAAACGCAATCTTATCGAAAAAATACAGGAACATATGGAAACAGCGTCGACCATATACATATTGACTTCATTCGTGATGAAATCTGGTGTCCGCCTTCTGAAAGAAACATTGAAAAAAGCGGCGGAACGAGGGGCAGATATCAAAATTTGTGCCGGCGATTATCTTTTTGTTACTCAGCCGGAAGCGCTTCACGAGCTATTTTCTATTCATCCGGATATCGAAGTCCGCTTATGGCGAAGCAGCGGAGTTTCTTTTCACCCGAAAGCGTATTTGTTTGAAAACACAACGAGCGGCTATTTTATTGTCGGTTCCTCCAATTTGTCGAAATCGGCGCTGACAGAAGGAATCGAATGGAACATCGGGCTGGACAAAAGCGTTGATGAAAACGTATTTGCGAAGGCAATGGAAGAGTTTTTAAAGCTGTTTTATGCCGATGCGACTGTACAAGTGAACGAAGAGACGCTAAAAGACTATGAAAACCAGTATCATGACTATCACCAGCGCCATCCAAATCTCGCGCGAACATGGGCGGAAGCGGAAGAGATTGAATTAATGCTTCCGCTTGAACAAACGAAGGTGGATGCGAATAAATTTGGACATAGCGTAGTCCGTGATCCCGCAATAGTGACATACGAAACGATTCAGCCGCGTTTTGCTCAAGTGGAAGCGCTCAAACAACTGGAAGCGACTTACGAAGAAGGCTATGACAAGGCGATGGTCGTCATGGCGACAGGGCTTGGGAAAACGTATTTGGCCGCATTTTTTGCCCGCCGTTTTCAAAAAGTGCTATTTATCGCGCATCGCGAAGAAATTCTTCGTCAGGCGAAAAAATCGTTTCAACGCGTCATTCCCGATAAAACGTTTGGCATTTATGATGGCAACGTGAAAGAAAAAGAAGCGGATATTATCTTTGCTTCGATTTTTACATTAAGCATGAAAAAACATTTAGAAGCATTCGCTAAAGACTCCTTTGATTTGATCGTTATTGACGAATTTCATCATGCTGCTGCTCGTTCGTATCAGCGAGTGCTCGATTATTTTCAACCAAAATTTTTGCTTGGCATTACCGCGACCCCAGATCGAAATGACAACAAAGACGTATATGCGATTTGTGATGGAAATGTCGCTTACAAAATTGATTTTATCGAAGCGGTGCAACGCGGATGGCTTGCCCCTTTCCGCTATTATGGCGTTTACGACGATACGGATTATTCCAAGATCAAATGGCTTGGCAACCGCTACGATGAAGCAGAACTGCTCCAAGTTCAGCTAAGGGAAGAAATGGCGGACAAGATTTTAAAGGCATGGGAGAAATATAAGAAAACGAGAACGCTCGTATTTTGTTCATCGATCAAACAAGCCGACTTTTTATCGGAATATTTTCAAAAACGAAATCATCGAACGGTCAGCCTTCACTCCAAGCAGACGGACATTCCGCGCGATCAAGCTATCGCGATGCTGGAAAACGGGGAATTAGACGCCATTTTCACGGTGGACTTATTTAATGAAGGAGTTGATATTCCATCGGTCGATACATTGCTGTTTGTCCGGCCGACGGAGTCGCTCACTGTGTTCACCCAGCAAGTCGGCCGCGGGCTTCGGCTGCATGAAGGAAAGGATTATTGCGTCATTATTGATTTAATTGGGAATTATCGCAATGCAGACGTGAAATTAGCGTTGTTTGATACGGAACGCGGGAGCAGCAAAAAGAAAAAAGCAACACTGATCCCAACCGTTCCAGAAAATTGTTCGATTCATCTCGATGTGCGAGCGATTAATTTATTAGAAGAAATGAGAAAAAAGCGGCAGCCGCGTCGTGAGAAACTATTATTGGACTATCAGCAATTAAAACAGGAACTCGGTTATCGTCCAACATATTTGCAGCTTCACCTATATGGAAGAAGTGAAGCGGTAGAATATAAATCGGAATTCAAAACGTATTTTAGGTTTCTTTATTGGGCGGGGGAACTGTCAGAAAGAGAGAGGGAAGTTTTCTTAAAGTATGAATCATGGTTAGTGGAAGTAGAGCGTACTCCGATGACAAAAAGCTATAAAATGGTGGTCTTACAAGCAATGCTTCAAAGAGGTTCTTCACGATGGCATTTACCGATTACGCCGCAAGAAGTAGCACCGTTTTTTCATCGCTATCTAACCGAGAAAGAATACCGGAAGCGCATTGATTTTTCGGACAAGGAAACAAAACGGCTGTGGATTTACGATGAAGAGAAAGTAAGCAAACTTATCGCTAGAATGCCGATGACGAAATGGAGCGGAAGTTCAAACGGACTACTTTCTTTTGACAACAATGTTTTTTCTTTAACATTTTCCATCGATCCGGCAGATGAAGAAATTTTATATAAGTGGACACAGGAGATTTGCGAGTATCGGTTGCATGTGTATTTTGAGAGAAAAGCGAGTACAAAAATAGAGTAGTTTTATATTTTTCTATGCTATTTCTATTGAGGAGATAACTTTCTTTTTTCCACAATAAGCCATGATTTTATATTATAGTTAATAATTTTGTTAAATATCGGAAATTAACTGACATGTTGGGGCTGATTTCGATGGCGTTTACAATTCCGGAGACGATTCGTTCAAGTGCAACAGCTGGGGAACGATTGTTGTTTCGGACGTTGAAAACATTTTTACCTGATGATTATATCGTATATTATGAACCGGAAATCCGAGGGAGACGTCCTGATTTTGTGATCATTGGACCAGATTTAGGGATTGTCGTCTTGGAAGTAAAAGATTATACATTGTCTACACTTCTTCAAATAAACAACGATGAATGGACGATTATAAATGGTGCGGGAGAGCAAGTGACGGTGAAAAGTCCATTTAAACAAGCGCGAGATAACGCATTTCACATTGTGGATGTGTTGAAAAAAGATAAAAATTTAGTCCATTTGGAAGGAAGATACCAATTCCAATTGAAATTTCCATACGGTTATGGGGTAGTATTTACACGGTTGACGCAAAAAGATTTAGTGAAAAAACAGTTGTACCCAGTTATTGATCCGAATCTTTGCTTACTGCGCGATGAAATTGATCCAGATAAAGAATCGTTTAGCGAGGAAGTGTTATTTGAAAAAATATTAAATATGTTTGTCGTTCCATATCGTTTGCGGAAGCCTTTAACAAAAGAAGAAATTGATGCGATTCGCTATCATCTTTTTCCAGAGGTTCGAATTAGTGCAGAATTTCGTCCGCCGGTTCCATATCAAGATCAAATTTTGCTTTCTCTTCATGATATTAAGGCAATGGATTTGCACCAGGAAAATTTGGCAAAACAAATTGGAGATAAACATCGACTTATTCGTGGAGTAGCGGGGAGTGGGAAGACACTTATTTTAGCTAGTCGTGCAAAGTTGCTGGCAAAGGAGCATCCAAATTGGAAAATCTTAATTTTGTGTTACAATATCTCGTTGGCTCAAGGAATTCGGCAAATGATAAACAATATGTTAATGGAACCGGATTCTCTATTTGATTTTGATTTTACGAAAAAAGATGGATTGGCGGATATCGCATATGGTCAAATTATTGTGCGCAATTTCCATGAATGGCTTAAACATGATTTAAAAATTACTGAACAACAAATTCCATATATTTTAGAGAAACTTGAAAAAGGTGAAGCGATTTTACCAACATATGATGCTATTTTAGTAGATGAGGGACAAGATTTTTCATCAGACTGGTTGGCGCTTATTAGCAAACTACTAAATCCGGAAACACAATCGCTTCTTCTTGTAGAGGATCGAGCACAAACGATTTATAAACGAAAACGGTCTTATGTCCAAGATACGGGCTTAAATTTCCAAGGGCGATCCAAAGTATTGACGATCAATTATCGAAATACAGCACAAATTGTGAAATTTGCTTGGGATTTTTACCGTACTCATTCGGTGTTAAAAAATAAAGTAGCTCATCGGGAGTTTGAAGGAGAAATTATTGCCCCGCAAAGCACAAGGAGAAAAGGACCGGAACCAGTAATATTAAAAGCGAATAATTTTGCGAATGAAATGAAGGAAGTCGCAAAACAAATTCAAATATTACATAACGAGAAAAAGGTTCCGTATTCAGAAATACTTATTTTATACCGAGTAAAACGAACCCATCTGCAAGATATTATTGGTGTGATTAAGCGAACTCTTGAAAAAGAGCAAATTCCTTATTATTGGCTGACTGAAAATGAAATAGCCAAACGAACATTTTTACGAGATGACGGTAAAGTAAAAATAAGCACGATCGAAAGTAGCAAAGGTCTTGATTTTCAAGCGGTTTTTATTGTGAACATTGATAATATGCCATTCGCTCTGGAAGAGGATAAAGAGAGAGAAGTGTCGCTACTATACATTGGCATGACAAGAGCAAAAGAATACCTATACCTTTCCTATTCAGGCGAATCGGAGTTCACGAAATATTTTGAGGCGATTCGCAAAGAGCGTCAAAAAACGAATGCACAGCGGCCAAAACATGGATAAATCCAAAAATAGAATAAAAGTAGAGTGGTTGCTTTGTTCCACTCTACTTTCTATTTTTCTTCTAACCTTTACACGTTGCAATGAGTTTTTCGGCAATCATATTGTTTTCAAACACCGTTTCAAGCAGAAGCACTGTTTCCAGCGTTGCTTTGCAGTCAAGCGTTTCGAGTTCGGTATGTTCATGCTCGTAGCCGACGGATAAGTTGACAGACGGAATGCCGAATTCGGCGAAGGTTTTGGCATCGCTGAGACCGCCTGAGGTGATTTTCCAGTCGGGCATGCCGGCGAGCGTTCCGGCTGTTTCGAAAATGCGGCCGTATTCGTCAGGGCAAAACGGTACGATGCCGGCGTAAGAAGTGACGATGTCGCGCGTTCCGCGGCGGTCCACGACAATCGCGGAGTCGATGTCTTGCAAAAACGCCGGGTCGATATGGCGCGAGCCGAGGCAGCCGATTTCTTCCTCGACGGTCAAAGCGATTTTCAGCGTTCCTTGGAAGCGGGAATGGCGAATGAAATCAATGATTTCCAAAATGACAGCGATTCCCGCCCGGTCGTCGGCGCCTAAGATGCCGCTGGAACTTTTTAAAGTGGTTCCGTTTTCGATCATCGTTCGGTAAGGATGAAAGGATTTTACGGTATCCATATGGGCGGAAAGTGCGATCACTGGCCCTTCTCCGCAATGGATCGCCGCGAGCAAGTTGCCATATCCATCTGTTTGGAGCCAATCGACCCGTGATTGCAAATAGCGGTGCAGCCATTGGCGAATGACGTGTTCCCGCCCGCTTTTGCCTTGGATGTGAAGAAGAGGCATAAGCCGTTGTTTTAATTTTTCTAACCTGTACACTTTGAGTGTTTCCGGGTTTCTCCACACGTTGTGCAGCCGTTCAGCGATGGTGAGAAGATCGGCGATTTGTCCTTTCTTATAGAAAAATGTCGCCTTTCTTTTTTCTAGCTTTACGTGTACACTTTTCGGTGTGCAGGAGCGAATAATCGAAGTTTGTGTCGCGGACAAGTCGTTCAGAAAATAAATCCTAGCTGGTCGGCGCCCTTCTCCGTCGCAGCTGTTAACCGTATAAATATGCATCATATTCAGCCAGCGGACGATGCCGCGGATGTACGGATCGATTTGGATGAGGGGAAGGTCGTCTTTTGTCGGGTCGATAAGTGTTTCTTTCCCCGGAATGTCACGATGGTGAAAAATAATCTGTTCGGCGGTTTGTTGGAGCGCTTCGACCCAGTCCGTTTCGGAAATGGCGTCAAGATGCTGGTGACGCCGAATGAGTGTTGCGACTGTTTGCGCAAGCCACTGTGACGTAATTCCTGTTTCTGCATCTTCTGGCAGAAATCCGTGTCGAACCATGAACTTCGTTAATTTTTCCATACTATCCATCTCCTTTTCAAATTCGTACAATGCAACTATACAAATCGGGGTGTGACCGCTTGTCACAAAAGGAGGGAATAGGAAATGGAAGAATACGAGTTTTTCCCGCATCACGAAGAGCGTCGCTTGCTTGCCGAGTGGAGAGAAGAAAAAGATCGAAAGCGGCGTGAGAAAATCGAAAGCGAATTGATCCATTTGTACGTTCGTTTTGGCGAGTATTTCAAAATGTCGAGCACCCCTGATCCGAAGCTGGCGAAAATGTATTTGCAAAAAGCGTTAAAGCGAAAGCCAAGCCATCCGGTTGCAAATTATCGGTTGGCGCATATTTACTATAACGAAGGAAGATACGCCGAAGCGGCGTATTATTTTCATCGGGCGCTTTCCGGAGAGAGGGAGGAATCTCTTAATGATACGCAGGAGATGCTAAGCCATATGTTTCTTGTCAATTGCGGCATTTTTCTTGCGTCGAACGCGTTAAAACAAGTGGAAAAGATGGAAACAAGACCGTATGATGAAGAAACGGTCGATCGCTATCGCCGGGCGATTTTTCTCCAGCGCATCGAAGATTTTCACCGCGCGTTTTATCGCATCATTACGCCAAAAAGCGATGAAATCGTAACGGAGGAAACGTATTTTTCCGAGCAGGAGCGGCTTTTGCCACATGAGGTGATGCTTTGCGTTAGCGAACAAAACGGCTTTATCGTTCGTTACGCAGAAGAGTCGGTGAAACTGGACTACCAGCCGTTTTATGTGATCGCGGCGATTTTGCATAGCGAGCGGCCGATGACAGGGGAAGACGTCCGCGAAACATTGTTTCAGTCGTTTTTCGGCAGAAAGGTTACCGATGCCGCCATTCGGAAGATGTTTGAACGATTGCGTGCGCGCATTCCGTTTTGGGATGAGATCATTGAGACGACAAGGATAGGAAACAAAGCGGCGCGGCGCCGCAAACAAGGCGTTTCGTATCGGATTTTTTGCCGCGCGAGCGATATGTTTCCTTGGGAGTAGGGAGATGGAAATGAACATACGAAAAAGATTAGAAAATCGAGGAATCATAGTCGAAGAATGGAAGGGAAAAGGAGAAGAATTTCGCAGGCGTTGGGAACGAGCGTTTGCCGATGCCATTAGTCCGCAGGAGAAACAGTCGATTTATTTCGATCAGCTTTTGTGGCATGTATTCAGTTACGAAAAACCGCCTTGTTTTGAAGGGAAAGCGGCGATGCGGGCGTTTCATGAGGAGAACCGATTCGTTTGTTATTTGTTTTATCAAGAAAGGGAAGAAGCGTATATGTTGATCAATGCCGAAAATTTGCGGGCGGAAGATTTGCGGCACGAGCACGATGTGTATGTCGTCGACCCGCAGTTTACGTGGACGTACGTGCAGACGCATGAAGACTGGTGTGGTCCGTATTTTTATCGCAAAGAGTGAATTTTGTATGTGTCTGTTCATCGTTTCTTTTGCCATCGTATTTAAAATTATCATAAATAAATGGTAGAATGAAAAAAGAAAATTTATGATGATATGGAGGAAATCGTGTGATCTATCAACTAAAAGCGCAATTAAAAGATATTCGCCCGCCGGTGTGGCGGCGGTTATTGGTGCCAGGCGAAATGACGTTCGCCGAGCTTCATGGTGTGCTACAAAAAGCGTTTGATTGGGAAGACCGGCATTTACATACGTTTTACATCACGAAAACGCGCGGAACGGCGAAGCAGCGTATCGAAATCGGCAATGATGGCGGCGCTGGATGGAGCGACGCGGACTATGAGGAGCATAAGGAGCGGATTTTCGATTGGCTCGTCGAGGAGGGAGATCGCTGCTTGTATATTTATGACTTTGGCGATTACTGGAAGCATGAGATCGTGCTTGAAAAAATAATAGAACCGCAGCCGGATGCCGTCTATCCCGTTTGCCTTAAGGCGGTGCGGGTTGCGCCGGAAGAAGACAGTATGGGCGAGGGGTGGAATCCAGAGGCGATCGAGACAAAGGAATTGACAGCGATGGTCAATGCAAAATTGGCTCCGCTGTGCAAAAAAGTTGGCAAGGAAATCAAAAAGAAAGCGCGAAAAGAGATGGAGAAGAAAGCACAGGCAACGCAAGGCAACGTATGGCGGGCACTGCTGGAAAAAGCGGTGGCGTTTAACCGGTTAGCGCCGTGGCAATGGATGGATGATGATGAAATTTTCCTTGTCATTGATCCGGAAACGAACGAGCGTTTATACTGTTCCGTCATTGGCGCGCTTGGCCAAGAACATGGCATGGTCGTATATATCGGTGAGCAAGGATACAAAAGCCTGCAATATTTATTAAAACATCCATATCCTGAGCAAGATCCCGTGTATACACAACGGGCGGTGCTTATTTCCTTTGCCGACAGAAATGAACTAAGCAAGAAAGACTATGAACTCCTTCGTTCGCAAGGCATGACGTTCCGCGGGAAAAAGCAGTGGCCACAGTTTCGCAGTTTTATTCCGGGATATTATCCGTGGACGATTTCCGAAGAAGAAGCGAAATTGGTGACAACAGCGCTTGATCAGGCGCTTGATGTCGCGCAGCGCGTCAAGGAAGGGGAACTTTCCCTTCCAGTGTTTCCGAAGGATGGAAAGATGTTTGCCCGCGTTGGCGAAAAAATGGATGGAACCGTCATTTGGCGCGATGACGCCGTTTTGCTTTCTGAACTGGAAGGTGAGAAAAAAACACCGACGTATGAACTGCTTGTCGATCCGAAGTTGATAAAAATGGTCAAAAATATTGGACAAGTATACTACGGCAGCGTCGAATTTGACGTGGGGTATATCAACCGGCCGGTGCAAGAGAAGCGCGGGGAGCGCCCGTATTTTCCAACATTGGTACTGGCGGTGGACGCAAATAGCGGGCTCATCATCCATAACGATTTGCTTCCAATCGAGAATGTGGTGATGCGCGTGCAAAAAAGCTTTTTGGATATGCTGCTGCGGCTCGGGAAAATGCCGCGGGAAATTCGCATGAAAAAGGAAACGAAGCAGATGCTTGCCCCTTTGCTGCGCAAACTGCCGATCCGGACGATGGAAGTGTCGCGGATTCCCGCTGCTGAACATGTCCGCAGAACTTTTGAAATGTTTTAGGATAAGGTGCAAGGAGGAATCGAGATTTGGACGACAAGTATATCGAAAAGCTGCTTGAAAATATAAAATAAAGAAGTGATTGATCGCGATGTATGGAATTCATGAAGATGTATACCAAAGGTTAATGGATTACTTTCAACGCGAACGTGGCATTCGGAAAGTGATTTTATTCGGCTCAAGGGCCAAGCATACGGCGCGCTATAATTCAGATATTGATTTGTGCATTGATTATGAAGGAGGACAGGAAGGAAAAATTGTTCAAGATATCGATGACATTGTTGGAATTTATTCCTATGATGTGCTGTTTGCCGATTCATTAAATGAAGAAATAAAACGGCAAATTGACCGCGATGGAGTAGTGATTTACAAACGCGCATAATGAGAAAGAGGGATGCAACAGTGTTAATCGCATTAGATATGGACGGGACGCTGCTCAATTCGAACGGACGGGTGAGCAAAAGAAATAAAGCGGCTATTGCAAAAGCGCAAAAGCATGGCCATATCGTGGCGATCGTGACGGGAAGGGCATATAAAGACGCGCGCGCGCCGCTTCAAGAAGCAGGCATCGTTTGCCCGATTATGAGTTTAAACGGCGCGGTGATGACATTAGAAAATGGGACGGTGCTTGGCGATGTCCCGCTTGACAAAGAAAAATTGATTCCGGCACTTGAATGGGTGCGTGCGCAGCCCGATTTATATTGCGAAATTTATACGGGCGATGCCGTCTACGTCGGTCTCCATAACCGCGCCCACCTCGAGGCGCTGGCAGAAAAGACAAGCGATATCGCTCCCGAATTAAAGCGCATTGTCGAAAAGCAATTCCAGCAAGCGCGCGTGACGTATGTCGATGATATCCGTCTCGTGTGGGAAAAACGGGGTATTGCGTTTTATAAAGTGCTCGTTTTTTCTCTTCATCAAGAACGCTTACGGGAAGCAGAGGAACAATTTGCCGATATTTCCGGCATCACCGTGACGTCGTCGCATCCGAACAACATTGAGATCAACCATGAACGGGCGACGAAAGGACAGGCGCTCATGAAACTGGCCGCCCATTACGGCATCGACATGAAAGATACGGTCGTTTTCGGCGACAGCCATAACGATTTATCGATGTTCGCCGTCGCCGGCTACCGCGTCGCGATGGAAAACGCCGCTCCCGAATTAAAAGAAGTCAGTGATATGGTCACCGCCTCACATGAGGAGGACGGCGTAGCAGTCGCATTGGAAGAACTGATCGCCAAGCGAAACCAGTAACGGTGGAAATCACGCCCTTCCTCCACTCCACTGTCGATGCTTGGTCTGGGGGAGGTATACATAAGGCTTTTGCTTTCATACACTAAAGTAAGATGTTAATATATCAACAGTTTGGACGTTTGACTTTTTTGTTCAAACCGTCTAGTTTGCATAATGACAATTTGCTTCAAAACCTTCACTTCAAACGAAGTTAAGTGGTGGGTAGTTTAAGAGGGTGCTGGCACAGGAAACTTCGCATAGTTCATAGAATTTTATAGGTGATGAATAAAGTTCGAACCGATCCATTTTTTGGTCGGTCCAAAAGGATAATCAAATCTTTTCTCTGTAAGTAAGATCCTCAAATGCTCTCTTTTTGCATTTGAGGATTTTTTATTGGGGTCGATTTTATCGTAATCGAACGAGAAGCCCCCCGCTTTCGCTAGAGGGGAGTGGGGGAGAAGGTTTTGTTGGCTTGCAAACGGCCACACCATTGCGAGTGTATGAAATGATGCTGGAAGCTTACTGCAACAAAGGGATAATGGAGGAACAACTTGATTATCTTCCATGGGAAAACGTTATATATTGTGTGCACGGTCCAACAGTTTCTTTACAAACGAGGTCGACTATATTTTTCATTATAGATCAGCTGGAAGGATTTTCAGTTTTCCTCATTTTGTTGTACTATCTATTTATGAAAATATGAAAAAGAATAGAAAGTGGGGGATTTCGTTGCGAGTTTTCATTTATACGTCTGTTGTTATGTTGTATGTCGTGTCGCAGTTTGTGTCTGGAAGTGTGATTCGTTATAGTATAGGGATAATGGCAATGGCTGCGCTCATTGTTTCGGCTTTTTATGCAAGAGGAGTGTATGCTATTTCAGGAGCTGTGTTTTTCGGGATTGGAACCATATTATTTTTTTATAATGATTATCCTTGGCATACGTTTATTTTGCATTTTGAACAAGTGCTCGGGCTGCTTTCTCTCTTTTTTGTGCTCCCGTTTATGAATTCTCTCATTCGCGTCGGGCGTTATGATCAAAATCTTAGTTTATGGTTGCAGCGTGGAGCAACGAATGCGAGTGCGTTATATCGGCGCAGCTTCAGTGTTTGCCACTTATTGGGGCTGTTTCTCAATATCGCGACAGTACCGCTATTGGTCAAATCGCTTCGCGTTGCATTACGGGAATTTCAGAAACAGATAGCTGATAAGTTTTATACGCAAAATTTATTGCGGGCATATGCGTTATGTTTGACATGGAGCCCAATGGAAGTGATGATCAGCACAACGATTGACATCACACATGTACGCTATTATATGATTTTGCCGATTTTGCTTTTCATGGCGATAGTAATGGCTGGTGTCGATTGGATTTTTTCGTCTTATAAATACCGTCATCTCCCTGTAACATCGAGTGGTCCACATGTTGAATATCCCAAACAAGTGTATCAAAAAGTGATTCAATTGTTAGCAATGTTATTGATTTTTATTTTCATCGTTTCATTGTTGCAGCATGTACTTCATAAAGGCTTTTTATTCTCCGTCGTGATTTCGCTCGTTCCTGTTTCGTTATTATGGGCAATGCTCATGAGAAAAACAAAACGGTATATCGTTATTGCAGTGCAGCATTGGAAAGAGCGGACGAAAGGGCTTGCCAATTACTTTTTTATGTTTTTGAGCGCTGGTCTCTGTGTGGAAATGTTATCCCACTCCCGATTGCGGGATGCGTTGGAGGCAGTGTTTCAAATTGAAACCGAACAAACAATATGGCTGTATATCATGATAGGAGCCTATTTTCTTGTGACGTCTTTTTTCGGTTTTCATCCTTTAGTGGCATTGACGCTACTTGCTTCATTATTGCGGCCGATGTTGCCGATGATCCCAGCAGTTCCTTTGTCGATCGTGTTAATATGCTGCAGCTTAGCGACGGTGATGTATAGCCCATATAATTTATCGGTGTCGATTTTGGCGGAAGAATTAAAAGCCAATCCATACCGTATTGGAATATGGAACATTTGGTTTGCAATCAGTTACATGGCGATTAGTATTTTCATCGCATTTATGATAGAGAAAATTTTGTATTGACAACGTTTACAAAAGAAAATATAATGTGCGTAGAACGATTGAATCTTGTGATAAATTTAATTATTTTGATAATTATATATTAGATCGATCTAACACATTTATAATATTTTAGCTTAAGTGATGATTGGTATAGATATGAAAGGAGCATTCCTGTTAGAAGTTTTTTCGGGGACTTGAATAAAAAAAGCCCTCTTGGTATGATTCGGGGGTGTCAATCACACGAATTGACCCCTAATTTGAATACCAAGGAG
>NZ_FOJS01000062.1 GCF_900111865.1 Parageobacillus thermantarcticus
CGATGAAAAATGGATGTCGGGACGTAAATACTTAGATATGTCCGAATATTGGCAGTGGCGGAAAACGAAAGAGCAAGAAGCTCGATCGGTGAATCAGGAAGTTTCGGAGATGAAAAGAGTAGGGTAACCCCTTCGCTGTGTCAAGGAGAACGTGGAATACCGGAGCGAAGCGAGGATATGCCGCGAAAGCTCCTTGACACGCCTGTTCCTTGACAACATGATCGTTTGTCCGGGAAGGCGACCGGCAGGGAGACTTGCCGGACTTGCCTACCATACGTCAAGTCATCAGGTCCATGTTGTCTATCAAAGGGGAATTTACACAATAATTAGGACTTGACCTATTCACATCATTTATCGACATTTTTTTCACACTTTTCACTATGTGGATAAGTATTTTTTTCACACCGATTGCTTTTTGTGGATAATTTTAAAAATCCATTGCAACACATCGGTTTATTTGCTATTATTATTGTGTTTTCACTATGGATAATTGTGTGGATAAAAACAAACTATCCACAAATTGTGGATATATTGTGGATATATTTTTTCACATTTGTTTATAAAGTTATCCACATATGGTGGATTTTGTCGAAATACCGTCTTCTTTCCTTATTATTTGTCATTTCCACAATTCTTTTCTAAATAATCCTCTGATAAAGGAGGGGCAACGGGTGGAAAACATCCATGATTTATGGAATCGCGTGCTTGGGGAAATTGAAAAGAAAATTAGCAAACCAAGTTTTGAAACTTGGCTAAAATCAACAAAAGCCCACTCTTTACGAGGTGACACGCTTGTCATTATAGCCCCAAATGAGTTTGCGAGAGATTGGCTTGATTCCCGCTATTCTCATTTAATTGCTGAAACCATTTATGACATCACCGGAGAAGAACTTTCTGTTAAGTTCATTATTCCTCCTAATCAATCCGAAGATGATTTTGAACTTCAACGGTCTTCGAAAAAGCAGCGAAAGTCATACGAGGAACCAGCCGATTTTCCGCAAAGCATGTTGAATCCAAAATACACGTTCGACACATTTGTGATCGGTTCCGGCAATCGCTTTGCCCACGCTGCCTCGTTAGCGGTCGCAGAAGCACCGGCAAAGGCATACAATCCACTATTTATTTACGGCGGAGTTGGGTTAGGCAAAACGCATTTAATGCATGCGATCGGCCACTACGTTATCGAGCATAATCCGTCCGCTAAAGTAGTGTATTTATCTTCAGAAAAATTTACAAACGAGTTTATTAACGCGATTCGCGACAACCGTCCGGACGATTTCCGCAACAAATATCGAAACGTTGACGTCCTATTAATCGATGATATTCAGTTTTTGGCGGGAAAAGAACAAACGCAAGAAGAATTTTTCCATACGTTTAACACGCTACATGAAGAGAGCAAACAAATTGTTATTTCCAGCGACCGGCCGCCAAAAGAGATTCCGACATTGGAAGACCGCCTTCGCTCGCGGTTTGAATGGGGGCTCATTACGGACATCACTCCTCCCGATTTAGAAACGAGGATCGCCATCCTCAGAAAAAAAGCGAAAGCGGAAGGATTCGATATTCCGAATGAAGTGATGCTCTATATCGCTAATCAAATTGACTCTAATATTCGGGAATTGGAAGGTGCTCTCATACGCGTCGTAGCTTACTCATCATTAATCAATAAAGAAATTAACGCTGACTTAGCGGCAGAGGCGTTAAAGGACATCATTCCGAACTCTAAACCGAAAGTGATCACTATTCAAGACATTCAGCGCGTTGTCGGCCAACATTTCAATATTAAACTAGAAGACTTTAAAGCTAAGAAGCGAACGAAATCTGTTGCTTTTCCGCGTCAAATTGCCATGTACCTTTCGCGGGAACTCACTGATTGCTCACTACCGAAAATCGGGGACGAATTCGGAGGCCGCGACCATACGACTGTCATTCACGCCCATGAAAAAATTTCTAAGCTTTTGCAAACGGACGTTCAGCTTCAAAAACATATAAAAGAAATTCAGGAGAAACTGAAACAGTTGTGAATAACTATGAATAACTTCGTAAATTACACACAGTCTATCCACATGTGGACAGACTGTGTTTCCTTTACTTTTTTGACTTATCCACATTTCAACAAGCTTTATTACTACTACTGTTTTCTTTTTTTATTACTATAAAAAAATAATTTATTTCCCTAACTAACCGTAGGAGGCTCGTATAATGAAAATTACAATCGATCGAGAAGCGTTAGTTCAAAGTGTTCAAGATGTCATGAAAGCCGTGTCATCTCGCACTACGATTCCGATTTTGACTGGAATTAAAATTACGGCAACTTCACAAGGGGTTACGCTAACGGGGAGCGATTCTGACATTTCGATTGAATCTTTTATTCCGACGGAAGAAGAAGATAAAGTGCTTGTCGAAATAGCAGAAACCGGAAGCATCGTGCTACAGGCCCGCTTTTTTTCAGAAATCGTAAAAAAACTGCCGGAAAAAACAATTGAGATCGAAGTACATCCCAATTTCTTGACCGTGATTCGTTCAGGAAAAGCAGAATTTAATCTAAACGGCCTTGACGCAGAAGAATATCCAAGACTTCCGCAAATTGAAGAAGAAAATGTTTTCAAAATTCCAACCGACTTGTTAAAAACAATCATCCGACAAACGGTATTTGCCGTTTCCACTTCAGAAACACGGCCGATCTTGACAGGTGTCAACTGGAGAATTGAGGATGAGGAACTAATCTGTACTGCAACAGACAGCCATCGCCTTGCATTGCGAAAAGCAAAAATAGAAACGGAAAATCATCAATCGCATAATGTCGTCATTCCGGGGAAAAGTTTAAACGAACTGAGCAAAATTTTGGATGACAGCAATGACCCCGTTAACATTGTCATTACAGCGAATCAAATTTTATTTAAAACAAAACGTTTATTATTCTTCTCTCGCTTGCTTGATGGAAACTATCCGGAAACGTCCCGGCTTATCCCAACAGATAGCAAAACAGATATTATCGTTAACGCGAAAGAATTTTTACAAGCGATTGATCGCGCATCGTTATTAGCGAGGGAAGGAAGAAACAATGTCGTCAAACTAACGACGCTAAATGATGGCATTATTGAAATTTCTTCTGTTTCTCCAGAAATCGGAAAAGTAACAGAGGAAATTCAAAGCGAATCGATCGAAGGAGAGGAATTAAAAATTTCTTTCAGCGCAAAATATATGATGGACGCGTTAAAAGCGCTTGATGGCACAGACATCAAAATCAGCTTTACTGGCGCGATGCGGCCGTTTTTACTTCGTCCTCTCCATAGCGACTCGATGCTTCAGCTTATTTTGCCAGTGAGAACGTATTAACATTTATGAAAGCTGCTAAGTTCTAGCAGCTTTCTTTGCTAGCACTCCGTTTTTTCGTTAAAATAAAAAGATAGGCAGTTTTAGAAAGCGAGCGATGAATCGATGGAGAAAAAAGTAACCATTACGACAGAAACGATTACGCTTGGCCAATTGTTAAAACTCGTTCAAGCCGTTGGCACGGGCGGCGCTGTGAAACGGTTTTTGCAAACAAATGAAGTGCTCGTCAACGGAGAAAAAGAAACTCGCCGCGGGCGAAAATTAAAAAATGGAGACAAAGTCGAAGTCAAAGGACTCGGCACGTTTATCGTAACGAGGGCAGAGTAGGTGAAGAGCCGTTGTTTTTAACACATTTATCGTTAAAAAATTATCGCAATTACAAGAGTGAAACAATACAGTTCGCAAACAACGTAAATATTATTTTAGGTGAGAACGCTCAAGGGAAAACAAACATGATGGAAGCCATCTATGTATTAGCGATGGCAAAATCGCACCGGACAGCAAACGACAAAGATCTCATTCGTTGGGATGAAGACTATGCTAAAATAGAAGGAAGGGCAACGAAGAAAAACGGGGCGCTATCATTAGAACTCATCATTTCGAAAAAAGGAAAAAAAGCAAAATGTAACCATGTTGAACAGAAGCGATTAAGCCAATACGTCGGTCATTTAAACATCGTGATGTTTGCTCCGGAAGATTTAAATTTAGTGAAAGGAAGCCCGCAGGTAAGACGGCGTTTTGTCGATATGGAAATCGGGCAAGTGTCGCCTGTCTATATACATGATTTAAGTCAATATCAAAAGCTTTTGCAGCAGCGAAACCATTATTTAAGAATGCTGCAAACGCGCGAGCAGCAAGATGAAACAGTGCTAGATATCTTAACGGAGCAGCTCATTCCGCTAGCGGCTAAAATTACGCTAAAGCGGCATGAATTTTTGCTTTTGCTGGAAAAATGGGCCGCGCCGATTCATTATGAAATTAGCCATGGGTTAGAAACGTTGCAAATTCAATATCGACCTTCTGTTGACGTATCAGAACGGATGGAGTTGTCGAGAATAATAGAAGCATATAGCGAAAAGTTTGCTACAATAAAAGAGAGAGAAATTCAGCGAGGAATGACGCTTGTTGGTCCGCATCGTGACGATATTTCATTTAGCGTAAACGGAAAAGATGTCCAAACATTTGGCTCTCAAGGGCAACAACGCACAACAGCATTATCCATCAAATTGGCGGAAATTGAATTAATCTTTTCGGAAATTGGTGATTACCCCATTCTTTTACTTGATGATGTGCTATCGGAACTGGATGACTTTCGGCAAACCCATCTCCTTGACGCGATCCGGCAAAAAGTGCAGACGTTTGTAACGACAACGAGCATTGACGGCATCGAACATGACATCATCAAGGAAGCGGCAATTTACAAAGTCCATTCCGGTCATGTTACCGCCCCTCTTTATGATTAAGCTCTTGAACGTTTGGAAAGAAAGCGTAGGTGATTCGCATGACAATGGAACAAAAAGTCGAACATACGTATGATGCAAGCCAAATCCAAGTATTAGAAGGGCTGGAAGCGGTTCGTAAACGACCGGGGATGTATATTGGCTCCACTGGTCCAAAAGGGCTGCATCATCTTGTATGGGAGATTGTCGATAACAGCATTGATGAGGCACTAGCCGGTTATTGTACGGAAATAAACGTGACGATCGAAAAAGATAATAGCATTACAGTTACCGATAACGGTCGCGGCATTCCCGTTGACATTCAAGAAAAAATGGGACGCCCGGCTGTCGAAGTCATTATGACTGTGCTTCATGCAGGGGGAAAATTTGGCGGCGGAGGCTATAAAGTGTCGGGCGGGCTGCACGGCGTCGGCGCTTCCGTCGTGAATGCTTTATCTGAGGAACTGGAAGTGTATGTGCACAGGGATGGAAAAATTCACTATCAAAAATATCAACGCGGCGTTCCTTGCACGGATTTACAAGTGGTTGGAGAAACGGATCGGACAGGCACTACCGTTCATTTTAAGCCTGATCCGGAAATTTTTACGGAAACGACAGAATTTGATTATGAAACGTTGGCAACTCGCCTTCGCGAACTGGCTTTTTTAAATCGCGGTCTTAAAATTACGCTTGAAGATAAGCGGGTAGAAAACCGAAAAAATGAATATTGTTACGAAGGCGGTATTCAATCTTACGTTAAACATTTGAATCGGACGCGCGAAGTGCTTCATGAGGAGCCGATTTACATCGTTGGTGAACGCGATGGAATTTATGTAGAAATTGCTCTTCAATATAACGACAGTTACAGCAGCAATATTTATTCCTTCGTCAACAATATTCATACACACGAAGGCGGGACACACGAATCCGGTTTTAAAATGGCATTGACGCGCATTATTAATGATTACGCACGCAAACAGCAAATTTTCAAAGATAATGATCCAAATTTAATTGGTGAAGATGTCCGCGAAGGGTTAACGGCAATCGTTTCGATTAAACATCCGTCCCCGCAGTTTGAGGGACAAACAAAAACAAAGCTTGGAAACAGCGACGCACGAACGGTGACCGATGCGATTTTCTCGGAACAATTTGAAACGTTTTTACTGGAAAACCCAACCGTCGCTAGAAAAATTGTTGAAAAAGGGATGATGGCGGCACGGGCGCGGTTGGCAGCAAAAAAAGCGCGTGAGCTTACACGACGAAAAAGCGCGCTTGAAATTTCTAACTTGCCTGGAAAGCTAGCGGATTGTTCCTCGAAAGACCCTTCCATCAGCGAATTGTACGTGGTCGAAGGGGATTCCGCAGGCGGCTCGGCAAAGCAAGGGAGAGATCGGCATTTTCAAGCGATTTTGCCGCTGCGCGGAAAAATTATTAATGTCGAAAAAGCGCGGCTTGACAAAATTTTGTCGAACAATGAGGTTCGTGCCATTATTACTGCGCTAGGCACGGGAATTGGCGAAGATTTTGATATTACGAAAGCGCGCTACCATAAAATCATTATTATGACAGATGCCGATGTCGACGGAGCGCACATCCGCACGTTATTGCTCACTTTCTTTTATCGCTATATGCGCGAATTCATCGAACGGGGATATGTATATATTGCCCAACCACCGCTTTATAAAATTGAGCAAGGCAAACAAGTAAGGTATGCCTATAACGACCGGCAGCTTGAAAAAATTCTTGCCGAATTGCCGGAAAATCCGAAACCGATGATTCAACGTTATAAAGGTCTTGGAGAAATGAATCCGGAACAATTATGGGAAACAACGATGAATCCAGAAACAAGAACGCTGCTTCAAGTCAGTCTTCAAGATGCAATTGAAGCGGACGAGACGTTTGAAATTTTGATGGGAGATAAAGTAGAGCCAAGAAGGCAGTTTATTGAAGAAAATGCGCGATATGTGAAAAACTTGGACATTTAACCGGAGAGTGTTGAATAATCACCCTCCCCGCCGAAAATTTTTTATTAAGGGAGGTTTTTATGAATGTCAGAAAATCAACATCCGCGCATCCGTGAAGTCAATATTAGCCAAGAGATGCGCTCTTCGTTTCTTGATTATGCGATGAGCGTCATCGTATCCCGGGCATTGCCTGACGTGCGCGATGGGTTAAAACCAGTGCATCGCCGCATTTTATACGCGATGCATGATCTCGGAATGACCGCGGACAAACCGTATAAAAAGTCGGCCCGCATCGTCGGTGAGGTCATCGGGAAATATCACCCTCATGGCGACGCGGCGGTGTATGATACGATGGTCCGCATGGCGCAAGATTTTAACTATCGCTACATGCTTGTAGATGGACACGGGAATTTTGGCTCTATTGACGGCGACGCGGCCGCAGCGATGCGCTACACAGAAGCGCGCATGTCAAAAATTGCGATGGAAATGTTGCGCGACATTAACAAAGATACGATTGACTATCAAGATAACTACGACGGTTCGGAAAAAGAACCTGTCGTACTGCCATCACGATTTCCAAATTTATTGGTAAACGGTTCTTCGGGCATTGCTGTCGGGATGGCGACGAACATTCCGCCACATCAGCTTGGCGAGGTGATCGACGCGATTTTGGCGTTAAGCAAAAACCCCGACATGACGGTAGCCGATTTAATGGAGCATATTCCGGGACCGGATTTTCCGACAGCGGGGCAAATCATTGGACGAAGCGGCATCCGCAAAGCGTATGAAACAGGCCGCGGCTCGATTATATTGCGCGCCAAAGTCGAGATTGAGCAGCAGCCAAATGGAAAAGAAATGATCATCGTTCGCGAACTTCCTTATCAAGTCAATAAAGCGAAATTGATCGAGCGTATCGCCGAGCTTGTCCGTGACAAGAAAATTGATGGCATTACCGATTTGCGCGACGAATCCGACCGCAGCGGAATGCGAATCGTCATTGAAGTGCGAAAAGATGCGAACGCAAAAGTCATCTTGAACAATTTATATAAACATACAGCGTTGCAAACAAGCTTTGGCATTAACATGCTCGCGCTCGTCGAGGGCCAGCCGAAAGTATTAAATTTAAAAGAATGCCTGCAGCATTATTTAGACCATCAAAAAACGGTCATTCGTCGTCGCACGGCATATGAATTGAAAAAAGCGGAGGCTCGCGCTCACATTTTGGAAGGTCTCCGTATCGCCCTTGATCATCTCGATGAGGTGATTAATTTAATCCGCAGTTCGCAAACGACGGAAATTGCCAGAGAAGGACTTATGCAGCAATTTTCTCTCAGCGAAAGACAAGCACAGGCGATTTTAGACATGCGTTTGCAACGATTGACAGGGTTAGAACGAGAAAAAATTGAACAAGAGTATCAAGATCTTATTCGTCTAATTGCTGAATTAAAAGCGATTTTAGCCGATGAGGAAAAAGTTTTGCAAATTATTCGCGATGAATTGACGGAAATTAAAGAACGGTTTAACGATGAGCGGAGAACTGAAATTGTCGCTGGGGGAGTCGAAGAATTTGAAGACGAAGATTTAATTCCGCGCGAAAACATCGTTATTACGCTCACGCATAAAGGGTATATTAAACGATTGCCGGTTTCGACGTATAAAAGTCAAAAACGGGGCGGACGAGGCGTCCAAGGCATGCATACGAACGAAGATGACTTTGTCGAACATCTTTTGATCACATCGACTCATGATACTGTTTTATTTTTTACAAACAAAGGAAAAGTATACAGAGCAAAAGGATACGAAATTCCGGAATTCGGTCGGACTGCTAAAGGAATTCCGCTCATTAACCTTTTAGAGCTTGATAAAGACGAGTGGATTAACACGATTATCCCTATCAACAATGAATTCGATGACAATTTATATTTATTCTTTACAACAAAGCAAGGAATTGCTAAACGGTCTCCGTTATCTTCGTTTGCTCATATTCGCAACAATGGCTTAATCGCCATTCATTTGCGTGAAGGAGATGAGTTGATTTCCGCCAAGTTAACGGACGGTTCGAAGCATATTGTTGTCGGAACGAAAAACGGAATGCTCATCCGTTTTCCGGAGACGGATGTACGCGCGGTGGGACGAAGTGCAACAGGGGTCAAAGCGATTACGCTGGAAGACGGCGATGAGGTTGTTGGTATGGAAATTTTAGAGGATGACTGCGATATATTAGTTGTTACGAAAAACGGATATGGTAAGCGCACTCCAGCTTCGGAATACCGCATACAAAGCCGTGGCGGAAAAGGAATTAAAACGTGCAATATTACGGAAAAAAATGGTTCGGTTGTTGCGGTGAAGACGGTGACGGGTGAAGAGGACTTAATGCTTATTACCGCAAGCGGCATTCTTATTCGCATTGCTGTCAGCGATATTTCACGAATGGGAAGAAATACACAAGGAGTAAAATTAATTCGTTTGTCCGACGATAACGAACATGAGTATGTTGCCACAGTGGCAAAAGTCCCGAAAGAAGAGAAAGAAAATGAAGAAGATCATTAATTACGTGCAATGGCTCGAAAGGCGTAGCCTTTTGGGCCATTTTTTTATAAAGCACTACAACGATCGTGCTATCAATGTTAGTATAAAATTGTGGGATAAAAGGATAAAGGAGAGAGGTGACGCGATGATCCGGGTGAAACTTCACCAGTTGCAAGAAGGATGTATTCTCGCTGAAGATGTAATCGGCAAAACGAAAAAGACAATCATGCCTAAAAATACGGTGCTGACGCCATATTTATTAAATGTGTTGGAAAAATTTTTAATTAGGGAAGTTTACGTCGAACCGGTTTTGGCAAATGGAAAACCATTTAAGCCGGCTGAATTGCTCAAACGGCGCGAAAATGATAGCAATAGCGATGAACAGCCAATGTTCCTTTATTTGCAAGCAGTTCAACAATATAAAAAAGCATTTCAATCGTGGCAATCTGGTTCTCCCGTCGATATAGGACAAATAAGGAACATTATTATTCCTTTATTCGATAGATTCATAAACAATCGCAAGGAATTACTGGCGTTACATCGTTATGCGACAAAGGAAGACTATTTATACCATCATGCTGTTAGCGTTGGACTATTATCGGGATTTTTGGCAAAACAATTAGATTATAGTAAAGGTGACTGTTATCAAATTGCGCTGGCGGGTATATTGTCTGACTGTGGCATGGCGAAGGTGGACAAAAGGATTTTGACAAAAAAATCGGCGCTTACTACTCATGAATATGAAGAAATGAAACAGCATACAATGTTGGGTTATCGAATGGTTCAAAAAATAAAAACCTTAAAAGAAGGGGTAAAATTAGCTGTATTACAGCATCATGAACGCAATGATGGAACTGGTTATCCGTTTGGAATTCGTGACAAACAAATTCACCCGTACAGCAAAATAGTAGCTGTGGCTGACGTTTATCACGCGCTGACATCTGAACGTCTTTATCGGTCAAAACAATCTCCTTTTAAGGCGCTCGAAAAAATTCAAATTGAGCAGTTTGGCAAATTAAGCATGGAAGCGATACAAATATTACTAGACAATTTAATAAATTTTCATGTAGGGACAGTTGTCAAATTGTCAAACGGTGAAATGGCAGAAATCGTTTTTATACAACGGGAAGCACCGACAAGACCGATTGTCAAAATTGTAAATAAAGACGAATTTCTTTCTTTAAGTGAACATCGTGATATTTATATTGAGGAAGTTGTTTATAACGACTAGGGGAAAAAGATTTTTAAGAAAACTCTTGAACGATAGTTGTAATAGTGATAGAATGGAACTCATCTGAATCGAAATATATATAATTTTGAAGAAATATGTTGACTTTTATTGAAATTTTAGTTATTATCTAATAGCTGTCATTTTTTAAAGTTTAACACTTAAAATTTAAAAGGTTCCTTGAAAACTAAACAAAACGCAAGCGTCAATAGAAAAGCGGAGGCGAACAGCACCTTGCGGTGTTGGAGCTGAAGCTTATGAGAATAAGCCAATCAACTTTCTATGGAGAGTTTGATCCTGGCTCAGGACGAACGCTGGCGGCGTGCCTAATACATGCAAGTCGAGCGGACCAAACAGGAGCTTGCTCTTGTTTGGTTAGCGGCGGACGGGTGAGTAACACGTGGGTAACCTGCCCGTAAGACCGGGATAACTCCGGGAAACCGGAGCTAATACCGGATAACACCGAAGACTGCATGGTCTTTGGTTGAAAGGCGGCTTCGGCTGCCACTTA
>NZ_FOJS01000096.1 GCF_900111865.1 Parageobacillus thermantarcticus
ACGGGGATCGCTCGGTCAACTTCCCATCATGAGATGGGATTACCCGAGAAGCCCCCACCTCTAAGCGAAGCGTAGGTGGTGGGAGTATGTCACTATATACTTGTACGCTGCTCAGATTAGTGAAAAACTAGACAAAGGTAATCATCCTATCGTCGATAAAAAACTGCGAGTTTCCCCTTCAAAGCTCAGAGCTTATATGGTTGAACGCACGGAAGATACATTCAGTTACAAAAGCATCGTCGATGAAGAGCTAGGATTAATTAGACCGGAGGAAATAGACGAAGCATCAAACGCAATCAATGATTTATTAGATCGACTAATGGAAGTGGAGGAACTGGAGGATTAAAGATGCCGATTCAAGCATGGGAAAGATGCCTAGAATACAACGATAACCGAAGTTTGGTAACAGTTGAAGAAAACGGTCGGGGGATAAAATTTATAAACAACAAAAGAAAAAAAAGTCGCACTATATCGGGTAGATGGCTGTATTCTTACAGAAGGTATAAAATGTGACTTCCTTTTTTTAATTAATGAAGATAAAAGAGCATTCTTTATAGAACTGAAAGGGTCTGATTTAGAAAAAGCTGTACAGCAAATTTCAAAAACAATTGAACAATTACAACCATATCTTCGAGAATATGTGTTGGAAGGAAGAATCATTACTACAAGAGTTAGAACACCTGCTCTAAAATCTACGTATATCATTAGATTACAAAAAATATTGCGAAAAACAGGCGGAACATTAAATATCAAAGCGAAATCTGATGAGGTAACTATATAAAAATGAACAGCCTCCTACTAAACACCATTCATCAGGAGGCTTCCTATTTACCTTACTTTTCAGCTATACACTCGCTTGCAATAATATCTTCCAACGAACATTCCGCTTTCCAGCTAAGTTCTTCATAATTTTTTGCGATAGCGCCACAAGCCGCGCCGGGACACCCAGGCGGCGGTCGATGTATTCAATGAAAGTTTTGCGGCCCCGTGACTTTTTTACACGTTTCCATCACTGGCCTAAGTCGTTACTGAAGTTGTAAACGGTGGTTTTCTTTTTGTCATTTTTTCGACCAGTGACAAGGCACCCTTACAAACATGGCCTACAATCACATACCGCTTCACTAACGATTCCCCAATCTGGCTTTGAAATGACTAAATCCGCTGCGGCAATGTAATGTTGCGACTCCATATAGTCTTTTAAGGTAGAGAATTTTTCAGAACCGATGTGTTAAATTAATCGCCCAATGACTGAAACCTATACAAAAAGTTTACTCACTTGCATTATTTTCTTCTTTGACCACTGAATAATTGGTCAGTAATAAAAATAAATAAATCACTAACAAGTTAAGACCTTTCGTGCACTGTTCAAACGCAATTAATCCATGAGCCACCTTATTACGTAAATTTATTCCCATCTGATCTACCATTACCATTTGTATCAATTTATGAATGCGTTCCCCTAAAGCCTCTTTTATATCATCTCTGTTCAAAAATTCGTTAAATGTTTCTTCATGTTGTGCAGTAGACTTTTTGATCGAAGTAGTCGCATATCCCGCGGCTGCAAACATTCGTCTAAGGGTGGACTCGAATTGAGGGACTAATATGTGAATGGAACTAACGTAGTCGCCATCAAAAAATTTTTTTATTCCCAGTTCTACAAATGGTTTATTCTTCGCGCTCATTAATGGCCATGCAAAAATTTTATTTACTATTACTGTAGATGAGCAAATTCACTGACATAAATTGACAACTAAACAAAAAAGGAGACATGAACCCGATTCCTTGGTTAGAATAGATGTGCTACCAACTACCCACAAGGAGGTTCATGTCTCATGACAGGCGTGTTGATTATCCAATAAAATCCAAAGTGTATAGAAAAAAGAGCACCTTTCCTGTAGAATGTGAGTA
>NZ_FOJS01000007.1 GCF_900111865.1 Parageobacillus thermantarcticus
GGTCGGTTCCACGGCGACGATCACCTGTGACTTCCCGAACGCTTGCATCGCCTCCTGAATCGCTTCATTCAGCTGCCGAAATCCCTTCTTCGACTGGAGGAACGGGAAGGATTTTCGAAGCACACGCCCCCGGTCATCCACGAAGCAGGCGTAGTGGGTTCGTTTCGCGATATCGATTCCCACGACAAGCGTTTGTTCGGTGACTTGATTGATTTTATGATTTTGTGTACAATTCATCTGAAGTCCTCCTTGGCATGATGGTAGGTGTTGTTTGACACCCCTGCATCATACCAAGAGGGCTTTTTTTGATCAAGTCCCCGGAAAAGCTCCTAACAGGAATGCTTTCTGTTCTTAAAGGTGCCATCTCATGCACGCCTTCTTCCTTTTCCCCCTCGAAACTGCGCCATTCATTTTCCCACGTATATGCATATTACCTTTTCTGTTCTCGAATAATGACATCATAATACAAAGTGATATTTTGTCCTCTCATCTTATTAATCATGTCTGTGTATAGCGAAGCGACGTATCTCATATCATCCCTAAACGTATAATTAATCGATAGGTTATTTTTTTGATACTGTTTTATCGCTTCATTGGTTTTGTCGATGATTTGCCCTCTGCCATATTTCATTTCATGATGAATCAAATGAACCAATTCCGCATCCAATTCACTCATTCTATTTAATTGTTGAATAAACCTGTTCGCTTTATACGTAAAATCCTGCTCTGGACCAAAATGATAGAGCATATTCAGTTGTCCCATACAGAATATCTCCCCTTATCAATACCGCAAATCAAATATTTTGGACACATTTTGGTCCTGCTCAAAAAACTCCTCAAACGATTTTTTAATAGTTTCAATGAGTTCTTTTCCTCTAGAAATTTCATGTTCATAATACAAAAACATCGCTTCAAAGATATATGGAATCCTCGGATCCAACGGGGGAATAGACTCATGAACATCAATGCGGCGTAACGCATACACTTGTTTTGCATCATCGGTAAAATGCCCCAATAAATGCTGATAGGCCCAGGGGTTTTGTTCCATGTCCTCGATTTTCTTCATCAGTTCTCGTTTTTGCATTTCAAAATCTTCTACATATTCATCGAAATAATACTGCTTCATCTTACGCAATACCGCTTCTTTTTCTTCCATAATTTGCAGTCCCTTTTGATATATTCTTACGGCGGAGGAAAGATTCATCCGGATTTCTTGTTCTCCCACTTTCTTGATGAAGATTAAATTTCCATACTCATCATACGTTCTGCCTTTCGAACGGGCGAGAGCCGTGATGACTTCGTTCAAGGTATGGGCATCCACGCTCATGGTGATGGCTTTTTGAAGATTCGCCGTATTTTCTTGGATGATTTGAAGGCGTTTTAAGATGTCCAATACCTTATCCCGAATCTGGAATAACACCTCAATACTAGCTTTCCATTGAAGAATGTCATCAGTTACCAATGGGGTAAGGAATGGAATGGCCATTCTCCAATTCCATGTTTTGCGAAGCAGTTGTTGAATCGATGCGATATCCTTTTCAATTCCCTTGACTTCGCTCAAAACCATTTTCTTTTCTTCTGGAGTAACATAGCCCAACTCCACAAAAACACTGAATATCGGATCCAAATTTTTATACAAAATCGCCACGTTCTTCATAAGTTCCGGAATTTTCACTTTCATATCGTCGAGCATATGATTCGCTTTCGAGACAATGTCTCCTGCATGCCACAAATAGTCCATAGTATCATAGCCCTGAAGCGACTCGATAAAGGCGATATCAACCCCCATCATCGCCTGAACGACCCCATCAAATCCTTTTTCATTGTAAACATCTGAATATTGCGATAAATACATTTGAATTGCTTTTACATCTTTATCGGATATTTTCGCAATCAAATCTTTGATACTAGTAAAATCCTTGTTCGTATCAATGACCTGACGGCTTCCGATATCAATGAATCCCCGCACCCCGCTCACCGCATACAATAGATCCTCTTCGGCGGTTAGATGATGAATCGAACGCTCGTCGATTTGCTTTTTATAGTATTCTTCCGCAAAGGCTTTGAGCTCGGAAGGGGGAAGGGTGTATATAGAGTTGTAGTTCAAAGGATTTAAGTTAAATCTTTCGGCTAAATCATACCAAAAATCAACATCTATTTTTGCTAATTGATAATAACTAGGCGGAGCATCATTAATTACATATACTTGCTCATACTCCTTTGTTGTTAACTGGATAGTAGCAATTAAGTTTCCACCCAAAGAATGTCCTAGTCCTATTTTCTTTAACTTTACTTTTTTATCACATTTATTCTTTTCCAAGTCTTCATCTATTTTTTTAGTTACTATTTCGTCGAAATGCATGGCATCTCTATATTGGCTTTTGTCTTGCCCCACGAAAATACCAAAAGTATTATAAAACCAATCAAGGGGTTTCCATGTATCTTTCTCTGATGCTTCGCTTCCTCTTGTAATGATATACGCTTGATTGATTCCCTTCTCCTCATCATAAAAATGAATCGCTGTTCCATCAAAACCAGAATCAATATGCCTGAAATCTTTAAAATCATCAGAGCGATAAATAGCAATGTGAGCGGGCGGCTCTTTTCCCGTCTCTTCGATATAAATTCTTTTGATTTCTCTTTTGATTTCTCCAATGGTAAGATTTTGATATTCTACATTCATAATCCGCGCACGCAATATATCCGTATTTAGTACTTCTTCATTTGACACAACTCCTTCGCCCCCCAGGTTCACTTAATGCAGGAATTCAATGGATTTCATTAACTTCTTAGCATTTTTTTCTTCCTTTGTTAGGTCAATATTACATTTTTGTTTAAAATTCAAACATGACACTCCGTAAATAAACTCTATTCCTTGATTACTTTTATTAGACTTTATATAACTAAAAAATGTATAAGCTTTACTTTTTCCATTACTTAGAAGTTTTTCATTTTTAGCATAGTAGAATATCTTATCTTCATATTGAAATTCTGTATAATGCCCATTGTAGTTAACAGAATTAGATAATAATTTTAAATTCGTATCAATGTTATTAGTTATTGCTTTATTTTCATATGTTATCCTTACAAAATAAGCAATATTCTCTTTCTTGTTACTTTCTCCGAAATTAATATCTTCGAAATAATCTTTATGTTTTTCATAATACATTTTGTCCATTATTGCATTTTTCGGATACAGCATCGTAAATCCGCCGGTTTTCGACTTGAATAAGTAATATCCTTCCTTCACTTCTTTTGGAGAGACCATAAATTCCCGAGTAAACTTGTCTTGAAACGCCACCGTGTCCGGCAACTTCTCCGGTTGAGCCTTCGAATCCATCTCACACCCCCCGATCAATATCAACGCCAATAGCAGCAAGTTTCTCCATCTCTTAAGCAAAGGACGCTCTCCTTTCCAAATTATCTCCATTCTCTCTATACGTATCATATGATGGTCACTTATTCAATAAAAAATGTTATTATATCTAAATTTAGGAAAATTGAACTATAAAAATATAAATGTGATATCTTTACTTGCAGAACATCTCAAGGGATGACGCCTTTTTTTATTTCAATGCAAAATAAATAAAAAACATGGGTGAAACCCATGTTTTCAGACTATTGAAGAATGTCTTTCAATCCATTCCATCACCGCATCCGAAACTGGCTGTAGTTTCGGGTGTGGTCTGCCTAACAAATATCCTTGACCGAAATGAACGCCAAGCCGTTTCACTATTTCCAGCTCCTCGAAAGTCTCGATTCCTTCCGCAATAATTTGGCAATTAATTTTCTGCGCAAACACTACCAACGTCTCCAACAAAATTTCTTTAATCTTGTCGCGGTCGATATGATGAATAATCGAACGGTCAATCTTAATGTAATCGGGGCGCAATTCGGCAATTGCTTGTAAAGAAGAATAGCCCGCTCCCGCATCGTCAATCGCAATTCGGTATCCCTGTTTTCGATAGTGGCCTAACGCTTTCGTGAAAGATGCGTAATCATCGATGGACTGGCGTTCTGTAATTTCAAACACAACGTTTTGTGGTGTCAAATTCATCTTTTCGAGGAACGCCAAGGTCTGTCCCGGAGTAAATTGCGGGTCGTGAATCACATTGGCATTGAGATTGATGAATAATTTCCAGTTAGAATCACTTGATAAAAATCCCTCAATTGCCCGTTGCCGCGCCGCTTTTTCCAATGCATACAGCTGGTTTTCTTTTTCCGCAAATTCCCAAAGGCGATTCGGCGTCGCAAAATAACTTTCCTGCGGGCCGCGCGCTAACGCTTCATATCCATAGATGCTCCCAGTAGAAAGAGAGACAATCGGTTGATAATGAGCCGTAATCTTATGCCAAGCAAGTATATCTCGAAATTCCATCTGCAAGCGCCTGAATTCAGCGTCCGTTTTGCTTCTCGCTTCGTGAATCGCTTCTTTGATCGCATCATACAGCAAGTTTTCGGCTGTTCGTCCTGTACTAGGATCCAGCACCGCCGTCCCAGTATAAAGTTCAATTGAATCACCAGACAATACCATCGATTCGTTCAATTGCTTTCCAAAGATGGTACGGATCTCATGTGCTAGGCGAAGCAAAACCGTTTTCACCCAATTCGCATCTCCCTGCTCCGTACGGACAAACAACAATACATCGTCTCCAAACATTCGGTGAGTCAACAGTCCGAATGAACCAGCCATTTCTGCTTCTATGATCAATTGTTTCCACACTTGGAGCAGCTTTCGACAAGCGATTTGCCCATGTTTTTTCTCCATCTCCCCAAAACGTTTTATATCTAAGTATATCAGTCCTATAGGATACTTGTTTAAATGTTTAGCAATTTTTTCCGTGAGATTTTCGCTATTCAAACTATCAGCAAGCAGTATAATGGAAGCGAGCTGATCCGCCATCCTTTGGACTCCTTTCAATAAAAAACAACAAACTCCGTATGATGTTCAACATTATACCATAGCTCATACCGATGAATTTTAAACATTTTGTAAATATTTGTCGAGTTTTTTGTAAAAGAGTGTGGAAAGCTGTTTATCGCCTATCAACGAAACTTATCAGGCATTAAGAACGTATTTACATAAAAATATAAGTTCCTATTTTTGGAGGTGACACAATGTATCTTGCAATTATTATTTGCAGTATTGTTAGTTTATTTATGATTCTAATGGGATATTTAATTTGGGCAAAGAAGAAACTATTTCTCATAGCAGGTTACAATGAGGAAACTTTTGTAGGGAATAAAGAAAAATTAGCAAGAACAATGGGCATATTTTCTATATGCACTGGAATACTTAGTTTCATTCTTCCATTTGCTCTTGAGTATATTGGTTCATTCACAGGAATTATATTTGCAATAATCATCGTGTTAGGGACTATTGTAACAGGGATTTATGTAAATATGCTTAATAGAAAGTGAAAAGAGGGAATCGTTATCTTATTTAAACGATTCCTTTGTTAATGAAATTAATTATAGAACATATTGCAAAACGTAAAACGAATGGCACATAAAAAATTATGAAAAAAAGCCGGTATCACTCCGGCTCCTTGATTATCTATATACTCTAACTTTTACTGTTCTGACGCCCCATTGGATAGCTTTTGCTTTTGTAGGCATGAGCACGTCAATTTTGTTTCCTTTGATTCCGACTCCTTTATCCGCTGCAATCGCATAGCCGTAACCTTCCACATAAACCTTTGAACCTAGCGGAATTACCTTTGGATCAACGGCAATTGCTTTAATCGAAGGGTTTTTCTTTAAATTTAAGCCTGTAGCTGTTATTCCGCTGCAACCTTTGCAGTTTACTGTATAAGCATATGCTTTAACGGTGATTGTTTTGTACGCTGCTGTTTTGGCTGCTGCCTTTTTTACCGTAGTTTTAGCAGGCGCTTTGGTTGCCATTCCTGAAATCTTTAAAACCTGTTTTGGTCTGATCAAATCGCTTTTAAGGTTATTCCAGCTCTTTAGCTGGCTGACAGTCACTTTATACTTTTTAGCTATGCCCCAAAGAGTATCACCACTTTTTACCTGATATGTGCCGGCTGCCGATGCAGCTCCTGAAAATCCGAACGCTAGAAAGATTGATGAAGTAATATATAATAGTAGCTTTTTCAAGATACTACTCCCTCCTTGCTTAAATTCGTAACAATAGAATACTTGCTTGGATTCGTACTAGGATTCGTAACAGTATAATATCAATAAAATATAACAATTATGTTTCATAGAGTTAGTAATTATGTTACAAAATGAAGACATAATTGTATCATCTTGTTCTTTCATATAAAAAAAGCGCACTTTATATCAAGTGCACCCGAACAATTGACATAGAACCAATGAAAAAACGGACTTGCCGATAATGGCAAGTCCGTTAATTTATTTTTGAGCGTATGATTATGTAATGGAGACGGTGGGAGTCGAACCCACGTCCAGAGATATCGCCACTTAAGCATCTACGAGCGTAGTCGGTATATTTCGGTTTCGCTGCATCTTCCGCCTACCGACAGGCCTCCGAGCAGCTAGCCTGATTGTTCTCTTCCCTCGTCCTCAGGCGGCGGACTCGGGCGTAGCCCACTCGTTATGAGCCCCTGCACCGCCACGTGGGCGATGGCGGGAGGAGCTAGCTGCGTTTAATTAGGCAGCTAAAGCGTAGTTTTCTTTGCCAGTTATCTTTAAGTGACGTTTTTTACGAGGACGATCCCCTCGGCTCGCAGCTTAAGCGCGACCTATCCCTGTCGAATCCGTATCGTCCCCGTGATGGAGAAGCGATAACGATAAGCTTAAGCTTTGGATAACTGGCTTTTGCATTATTGATTATAACATAATGCATTTAATTTTCAATGATAAAGTTTTGGAATCATATTTTTTGCCGTTTGTGTTATTCATTATAACATAATGCACTTAATTTTCAATTGTAAAGTCTTGGAATTATAATTTTTGCCGTTCGCGAAAAGCACGTTCGATTTCCCGTTGTGCTTCTCTTCGTTTCATGTCTTCGCGTTTGTCATATTTTTTCTTTCCTTTGCCAACGCCTAACAACACTTTGGCAAAACCGTTTTTAATATATAGCTTTAACGGAACGAGCGTATAGCCTTGTTCTTTTGTGTAACCAATCAGCTTATTAATTTCACGGCGATGAAGAAGAAGCTTTCTTGTCCGCAATGGGTCATGGTTATAACGGTTCCCTTGTTCATACGGACTAATATGCATATTATGAAGAAATACTTCCCCTTTTTCGACCTTCGCAAATGAATCCTTTAAATTAACTTTTCCAGCGCGAATCGATTTAATTTCCGTTCCTTGCAGGACAATCCCCACTTCATACGTTTCTTCGATAAAATAATCGTGATGCGCTTTTTTGTTTTGGGCAATCAGTTTCCCTTCACCTTTTGGCATACAACGTCCTTCCTCCTCATATCGTGCAACTATGATTTTAACAAAAAACGTGAAGAAGGAAAAGTCTCTTGCTATCGAGACTTTTCCTTATCGTTTTTTCTTTTTCTTTTTCTTCTTTTTTGCTTTTAGCTGTGGAACGTCTTCGTAAAATTTCTTTGATTTTTTCGCTTTTCCATTTTGTCTATTTGTTTTTTTCCGCTTTTTCCCTTCAATAACGACAGGTGCACTTTTTGCCTCTTTAGGACGGCGGCCTTTCATGCCGACAATTTCAAAGTCGACGATCCGCTCGTCTTTGTTTACGTTGATGACGCGAACCGTGATTTGGTCGCCGATGCGGTACACTTTTCCAGTCCGTTCGCCAATCATGGCGTAACTCCGTTCATCGTAACGGTAATAGTCATCCGTCAAGTAACTGACATGGACGAGCCCCTCGACCGTGTTCGGCAGTTCGACAAAGAGGCCGAAGTTCGTAACAGAGCTAATAATTCCGTCAAACTCCATGCCGATTTTATCTTCCATAAACTCCGTTTTCTTCAAATCGTCCGTTTCCCGTTCTGCTTCGACCGCGCGGCGCTCCATGTTCGACGCGTGTTCCGCAATATCCGGGAGCTTTTCCGCCCATTTTTGTTGCGTCTGTTCATCCATTTGCCCGTTAATCAAATACGTGCGAATAAGGCGGTGCACAATTAAATCCGGATAACGGCGGATCGGGGAGGTAAAATGCGTATAAAAATCGGTTGATAATCCGTAGTGCCCAAGGCTTTCGGCATCGTAACGCGCCTGCTTCATCGAACGAAGCATCACCGTCGATATAAGCATTTCCTCCGGCTCGCCGCGCACCGCTTCTAAAATTTCTTGAAGCGCGCGCGGGTGAATGTGATTTCCCGTTCCTTTTACGACATAACCAAAGTTGGTAATAAACTCGAGAAAACGCTGCAATTTTTCCGGTTTTGGATCTTCGTGCACGCGATAAATAAACGGGACGTTCAGCCAGTGGAAATGTTCAGCGACCGTCTCATTCGCCACAAGCATAAATTCTTCGATAAGCCGCTCCGCCACCGAACGTTCGCGCAACACAATATCATACGGCTTTCCGTTTTCATCAACGAGCACTTTCGCTTCTTTAAAATCAAAATCAATCGCGCCGCGCTTCATCCGTTTATTGCGCAAAATTTCCGCAAGTTCGGCCATCAATTCAAACATCGGCACAAGCGGGGCGTATTTTTTTCTCAGTTCTTCATCTTTGTCAACGAGAATTTTGTTCACATCCGAATACGTCATCCGCTCCGTTGTGCGAATGACGCTTTGGAAAATTTCGTGGCTCACGACTTCGCCGCGCTCGTCGATTTCCATTTCGCATGAAATCGTCAAGCGGTCGACTTTCGGGTTTAACGAACAAATGCCGTTCGACAAACGATGAGGAATCATCGGAATGACGCGGTCGACTAAATAGACGCTTGTCCCACGTTCGTACGCTTCCCGGTCAATCGGCGAGCCTTCTTCGACATAATAGCTGACATCGGCAATGTGGACGCCAAGTTTATAATGCCCGTTTGCCAATTTCGTGACAGTCACGGCGTCATCTAAGTCTTTTGCGTCTTCGCCGTCGATCGTGACGATCATTTGGTCGCGCAAATCGCGGCGGCCTTGCAAGTCTTTCTCTGTAATCGTATCGGAAATGCGGTTGGCGTGCTCAATGACTTCATCTGGAAATTGGAGCGGAAGACCGTGCTTATGAATAATGGATAAAATATCGACGCCTGGATCGTTTTTATGGCCGAGAATTTTAACAACTTCCCCTTCGGCGCTCATTCGTCCTTGCGGGTACGATGTTAGCCGCACGACGACTTTATGCCCTTCCACGGCTCCGTTTGCCGCATGCTTCGGGATGAAAATATCGTTGACGATTTTTTTATCGTCGGGAATGACAAATCCGAAATATTTGCTTTCCGTATACGTTCCGACCACTTCGGTGACGCCGCGTTCTAAAATGCGCACGATCGTTCCCTCTCTGCGCGCACCTGAGGAATCGGCATGCACACGCACTAATACAGTATCGCCATGCATCGCGTTTTTCATCTCGGAAGGCGGAATAAAAATGTCATCGAGCGCCGGATCGTCCGGCACGACGAAAGCGAATCCTTTCGCGTGCCCGGACACTTTTCCGCGCACTAAGTTCATTTTTTCCGGCACACCGTAGCGGTTGCTTCTCGTCCGTACAACAAGCCCTTGTTCCTCCATCGCGACAAGCGCTTTTACAAACTCCTTAAACGCCGCCGCGTCCGTGATGCCAAACGCTTCTTCCAGCTCTTGAACGGTAAGAGGCTTGTACGCCTCATCTCGCATAAACGTTAAAATTCGCTCGACTAACGACTGATCCATCCTTTTCCCACCTTTCACGGTTACCAATCCAATGACTCTAAAAACTCGTAAATATCCTCGTGCAGCTGTTCTTTTTCTTTATCCAGCGTAATGACGTGTCCTGACTCTTCATACCATTTGATTTTTTTCACTGGCGATTCAATACCGTTATAAATAATATTGGCGCTATCGGGATTAATCATTTCATCGTGACGCGCTTGCACGACAAATGTCGGCGCATAAATCAAATCGATATGATCGCGGACGTCGGCAACAAGTTCCTGTAACGCTTTTAGCGTGCGCATTGGCGTCTTTTTAAACTCTTCCATTTCTTTTTCGATTTGCTCCGGCGTTTTTCCTTCGCGCTTTTTATATTCGCGCGCATACTTTAACACACCTTGATACAGTGCTTCCTCGCTTTTCATGTACATCGGCGCGCACATTGAAATAATTCCTACTACAGGTACAGTGTAACCTAATTTAAGGGAAAATACGCCGCCGAGCGATAGTCCAGCGACCGCAATTTTTTCATATCCTTTATTTTTTAAAAATTCATAAGCGTTCATCACATCTTGCCACCAGTCATCCGGTCCGGTATGTACAAGCTCTTCCGGTGGCACCCCGTGTCCTTTATAAATCGGCGCATGGCATGTATACCCTTTTGCTTCAAGAAAGCGCCCCAACATTCTGACATCCGACGAGTTTCCGGTAAAACCATGCAGCAATAAAACTGCGCGTTCTCCTGCTTCAAACGTAAATGGTTTTGGTGGAACAATCTTCATGATGCAATAACCCCTTTCTCTTTTCCAAACAGAAAAGGCAGCCCTAATAAATGGTTGGACCGCCCCATTGTTTTTAATCTTAAAGTTGCATATACGTCACCGCTATTGATAATACAAAAAACAACACTGCCAGCACAACTGTAATGCGCTGCAACACCGCATCCAATCCGCGCGCTTTCTGTTTCCCAAACAGCTGCTCCGCACCGCCTGTAATGGCGCCGGAAAGGCCAGCGCTTCTTCCCGATTGCAACAAAACGATCACAATAAGCGCGATCGAAACAATAACTAACAATGTGACAAGCAACGCATGCATGCCTACTCCTCCTTTAAAACACGCACTACAATATTTTAAATTTTATCATAAACGAGGAGCTTGCACAATAGCGCAAGGAGCAAGGCATTATTCATTATACCAAATTTTTTCTATAAAACAAAAAATATAGCCATCCTTTTCTCGATGCTCAGGACGGCTTTTTCTTGAAACGCATGTTACCTTTCCTTTTTCCAAATTTCCCTTTCTTTTCTGAACGGATCGATTTCTACGCGGCTTGACATGTTAAAAATGATCGCCGCTCTTTGGTGAAAGTCATAAACCGGCCATTCTTCCGATAGTTGATCGCAGTTAGGGTTTCCATTCCGTGCAAATGAAATCCATGCGTTATGCATTGGTTCGGAAATTTGCTGCAAATTCCGACCGTCTCCAATCAAATTGGCAACCCCCGGCTGATGAAGGTTGGCAAATACAAAAGGTATCTCGAGCGCATGGCACGCCTTTAATTTTCCGCCAAGCACGGGCGTTTCATAGTCAAAGCGGTACATCCAAACGTTTGCCCCATGTTTCGTTTGATAATCAGCAGTGCGCAGCATGCCCTGTGTAAATAGGCGGTAAGTCATGATGCGGATCAATTTTTGCCAAGTCGGCTCCGATTCATCTCCCATATGAAGATAATAATCTATCGCTTGCTGCGGAACCGGTCCGACTTCTTTGTGAATGCGCTTGAGAAGTTCTTGTTCGCCAAGCGCAGTCCATGAAGGATCGGTCATCGTGAATAAGTTGTACTCGTCCTTCGTCACGCCGATGATGATCGGAATATCGCGCGCGGTTCCTTCCTTTAATGCTTCAATCGGATGGTTTGGCAATGCTTTCCCATCTATCACCGGCCCGTAAGACACTTGCGGACCAAGTGACAGCGCGGCTTGAAGCAGCTGTTCTCCCGAAATCGCCAGCAATTGGTCGCGATCTCCCGGACGGATGCCGGCTTGATGAAGTATCTTCTCCGCTATTTCACTTGCTCTTGCGGCAGAATTCAACAAAAGCGCCCCCGAACCGCTCTGTAAAATCGCCCGTTGAAACAACCCTTTTGCTTCAGGCATAGCTAGCAGTGCGCCGACGCTTGCCGCTCCCGCCGACTCACCGAAAATCGTGACTTGTTTTGGATCGCCACCAAACGCCTCAATATTTTCCTGCACCCATCGCAATGCCGCGATTTGGTCAAGGAGGCCGCAATTTCCGGAAACAGCATAGTCTTCCCCAAATAAATCCGCTAAATGGAAAAAGCCAAATACATTCATCCGATAATTGATCGTCACAACAACGACATCGCCGTTAGCGGCAAAAGCTGTTCCGTCATACCAAGGGCTCGAACCGGAACCGAACAAAAACGCTCCTCCGTGAATCCAAACCATTACAGGGCGTTTCTTGCCGTCTGCCCCCGGTGACCAAATGTTGAGAAACAAACAGTCTTCACTGCGAGGTTCCTTGATGCGCCCCAATACCCCTCCAAACAGGAAGTCGTCCGGCTGCATCGCAACAGCTGCAAACTTTGTAGCGTCGCGCACTCCCGTCCAAGGCTCAGGCGGCTGCGGCGGCTGGAAACGAAGTTCTCCCACTGGCGCTTTGGCATACGGAACTCCTTTCCAGTAGTAAACGTCTCCACTTTTGCCCCCTTGCAGTTTTCCATAGCGCGTTTCGATCAATGTGCCAGCCATGAAATCCCCCTTTTTTAAACTAGATTATTGTTCATACATATGATGGAGATATTATGGAAATGTCATTTTTTGAATAAAATAAAAAGCACCTAACCGATCGATCGGTTAGGCGCAATCGACCCAATGAAAACATACGGGAGAAGCAGATCCTTTGAAAAAACAAAAATATCCAAATGATGTAAAAACAAAAACAGGAGGCTGCCCTCAAAAGATGTTTTACCAACCTTTTGGGACAGCCTCTTTTGCTTAAATCCTTCATTATTTTTTCAAGTTGTAGAACGATTTAATGCCGTTGTAAATCGCTGTGTCGCCAAGCTGGTCTTCGATGCGGAGCAATTGGTTGTATTTCGCGACGCGGTCGGTGCGGGACGGCGCCCCTGTTTTAATTTGGCCGGCGTTTGTCGCCACCGCGATGTCAGCGATCGTGCTGTCTTCCGTTTCGCCGGAACGGTGGGAAACAACCGCCGTATATCCGGCGCGTTTCGCCATTTCGATCGCATCGAACGTTTCCGTTAATGTACCGATTTGGTTTACTTTAATCAAAATCGAGTTGCCGACGCCTTTTTCGATTCCTTCCGCTAATTTTTTCGTGTTCGTTACAAACAAGTCGTCACCGACAAGCTGTACTTTTTTGCCGAGACGTTCAGTTAATAGTTTATGGCCTTCCCAGTCATTTTCATCCAACCCGTCTTCGATGGAAATGATCGGATATTTCGAAACGAGTTCTTCATACCATGCGACCATTTCTTCCGACGTTCTTACAACGCCTTCGCCTTCTAAATGGTATTTTCCGTCTTCTTTGTTGTAAAGTTCGGAAGAAGCAACGTCCATCGCCAGCATGACTTCTTCGCCTGGCTTGTAGCCGGCTTTTTCAATCGCTTCAATGATCGTTTGTAGCGCTTCTTCGTTCGATTTTAAGTTTGGCGCGAAACCGCCTTCGTCACCAACCGCCGTATTGTAGCCTTTCGCTTTTAATACCGCTTTTAAGCTGTGGAAAATTTCCGAACCCATGCGAAGCGCTTCGCGGAAGCTTTTCGCGCCGACAGGCATGATCATGAATTCTTGAATGTCGACATTGTTATCGGCATGCGCGCCGCCGTTTAAAATATTCATCATTGGCACAGGCAATGTTTTTGCGTTAAATCCGCCGAGGTATTGGTATAATGGCAGATCCAATTCGTCTGCCGCCGCGCGCGCGACTGCCAATGATACCCCTAAAATCGCGTTGGCGCCTAATTTGCTTTTGTTTTCCGTGCCGTCTAGTTCAATGAGCGTTTTGTCAATGCCGACTTGGTCTGTCACTTCAAAGCCGATAATTGCTGGTGCAATGACTTCGTTCACGTTTTCCACCGCTTTTAATACGCCTTTGCCAAAGTAGCGGCTTTTATCGCCGTCGCGCAATTCCACCGCTTCATATTCTCCTGTTGAGGCACCGCTTGGCACTAATGCGCGGCCAAAGCCGCCATCTTCCGTATATACTTCGACTTCCACCGTCGGATTGCCGCGCGAGTCTAATACTTCACGTGCATATACATCTACAATTGCAGACATGTTCACACTCTCCTTTTATTCATTATTTGATAATTAATGATTTTCCTGTCATTTCTTTTGGCTGTGGCAAGCCAAGCAAATCAAGCATGGTTGGCGCTAAATCCCCTAAAATGCCGTCTTTGCGAAGTTCGATTCCTTTTTTCGTGACAATGACTGGAACCGGATTTGTCGTATGCGCCGTTTGCGGTTTGCCATCCGGCGTCAATACTTCATCTGCGTTTCCGTGGTCCGCCGTAATGATCGCGATGCCGCCTTTGGCTAAAATCGCATCGACGACTTTGCCAAGGCATTCATCGACCGCTTCGACCGCTTTAATGGTTGGTTCGAGCTTACCGGAATGGCCAACCATATCCGGGTTCGCATAGTTTAAAATGATTGCGTCATATTTATCTGCTTCAATTTCTTTCAGGAGCGCATCCGTTACTTCATAAGCGCTCATTTCCGGCTTTAAGTCGTATGTGGCGACTTTTGGAGAATTGATTAAAATGCGGTCTTCACCCGGAAACTTCTCTTCGCGGCCGCCGCTCATAAAGAACGTCACGTGCGGATATTTTTCCGTTTCCGCGATGCGAAGCTGGCGCAATCCATGTTGCGATATGACTTCGCCGAGCGTATTATCCAAATTCGTCGGTTTAAACGCGACATAGCCTTTGACCGTTTCGCTAAAGTGCGTCAAACATACGAAGAACAAATTTTTCGGATGTTTCGGGCCGCGGTCGAATTCGCGGAAGTCTTCGTTCGTAAACGTGTTCGAAATTTGGATCGCCCGATCTGGACGGAAGTTGTAGAAAATAATCGCGTCTTCGTCTTTAATCGTCGCTACTGGCGATCCATCTTCACGCACCATAACCGATGGAAGCACGAATTCATCGTAAATGCCATGTTGATAAGAGTCTTCAATGCACTCAAGCGGATCGCGATATGTCGGGCCCTCGCCGTATACCATCGCACGGTACGCTTTTTCGACGCGCTCCCACCGTTTGTCGCGGTCCATCGAGTAATAGCGGCCGGATAATGTCGCGATTTCGCCGACGCCATACTCTTTTATTTTTGCTTGCAATTCTTTAATATATTTCGGCGCCGTTTGCGGACCGACGTCGCGACCATCTAAAAAGCCGTGGATGTAGACGTTTTTGACGCCTTCTTTCGCGGCTAATCTTAACAGCGCATATAGATGGTTAATATGGCTGTGCACGCCGCCGTCGGAGAGAAGACCGAAAATGTGCAAATTCGTTCCTTTTTCTTTGACATGGTTCATTGCCGCTAAAAACGTTTCATTGCGGTCAAATTCCCCTTCGCGAATCGCGATGTTGACGCGCGTTAAACTCTGGTAGACAATGCGGCCAGCGCCGATGTTCAAATGGCCGACTTCCGAGTTTCCCATTTGCCCTTCCGGAAGCCCGACCGCTTCGCCGCAAGCGGTGAGCGTTGCGTGTGGATATTCGTTCCAATAGCGGTCAAAATTCGGCTTTTTCGCTTGCGCTACCGCATTGCCGTATGTTTCTTCGCGAAGCGCAAATCCGTCTAAAA
Organism: Parageobacillus thermantarcticus; assembly: GCF_900111865.1. GTDB lineage: Bacteria > Bacillota > Bacilli > Bacillales > Anoxybacillaceae > Parageobacillus > Parageobacillus thermantarcticus. The sequence goes on from NZ_FOJS01000007.1 coordinate 15,609, forward strand.
TAATCAACGCTACCGGTTTTTTACTCATGTCGTCCAGCCTCCACTAATTGCAAAAATGATGTCGGATCGAGGCTTGCACCGCCGACAAGGGCGCCGTCAATATGTTCTTGCGCTAAAAATTCGCGGATGTTTTCCGGCTTGACGCTGCCGCCATACTGAATGCGTACGGCTTCGGCCACCTCCGGCGAAAAGATTTTGGCGATGACCGAACGAATATGGCCGCACACTTCGTTGGCATCTTCAGCAGTCGATGATTTGCCGGTGCCAATCGCCCAAATTGGTTCATAGGCGATCACCGCTTGTTTCGCTTGTTCCGCGGTTAACCCGGCAAGCGCTTTTTCGACTTGCGCGCCGACGATGTCATTCGTTTTGCCGCTTTCCCGTTGTTCCAGCGTTTCACCGCAGCAGACGATCGGAATTAATCCATGCTTGAAGGCAGCATGCACTTTTTTATTGACGGTTTCATCCGTCTCGGCAAACATTTCGCGGCGCTCGGAGTGGCCGATAATGACATACGTCACGCCGATATCTTTCAGCGCAACAGGGCTGATTTCGCCAGTAAACGCTCCTTTGTCTTCAAAATGCATATTTTGCGCGCCGATTTTTAAATCAGAGCCTTGCACGTTTTGGACAAGGCGGTCTAAAAACAAGAAAGGGGCGCAAATGACAGAGTCTACTTGTTCTGCCGGCGGAACAAGCCGTTTTACTTCTTCCACGAAGCTTACTGCCTCCGGCAATGTTTTATGCATTTTCCAGTTTCCTGCGATAATTCGTTTTCTCATTATTGATCCCTTCCTTTCCCAGAAAGGAGTGAGTGCGTTATTTATCGTTTAACGCCACCACTCCAGGAAGTTGTTTTCCTTCCATAAATTCCAGCGATGCACCGCCGCCGGTGGAGATGTGATCCATTTTGTCCGCTAAGCCGAATTTTTCTACCGCCGCTGCGGAATCTCCACCGCCGATGACCGAATATGTATCGGCAGCGTCCGCTAACGCTTGGGCAACCGCTTTTGTTCCTTCGGCAAAAGCGTCTATTTCGAAAACGCCCATTGGGCCGTTCCAAACAACCAACTTCGATTTCATAATGACATCACGGTAAAGTTCGCGCGTTTTCGGACCGATATCAAGCGCTTCCCAATCGCTTGGAATCGCATCAATCGCAACGACTTTCGTGTTGGCGTCGTTCGCAAACCGATCAGCTACGACAACATCAACTGGCATATAGAAGTTAACTCCTTTTTCTTTCGCTTTTTCCATAAATGATTTGGCTAGTTCGATTTTATCTTCTTCAAGCAGCGATTTGCCGACTTCATGGCCGAGCGCTTTCACAAACGTATACGCAAGGCCGCCGCCAATAATCAAATTGTCCACTTTATTCAGCAAATTTTCGATGACGCCGATTTTGTCTTTCACTTTCGCGCCGCCGATGATCGCCGTAAATGGACGGTCTGGATTGGACAGCGCTTTTCCTAACACTTCGATTTCTTTTTCCATTAAAAATCCGGCAACCGCTGGCAAGTAGTGGGCGATTCCTTCCGTCGAAGCATGGGCGCGGTGAGCGGCACCAAACGCGTCGTTCACATAAATATTCGCTAATTCAGCAAATGCTTTCGCCAGTTCTGGATCGTTTTTCTCTTCCCCTGGATAAAAACGGACGTTTTCGAGAAGCAATACATCGCCTTCATTCATTTTTGAAATTGCTTCTTTTACTGCATCACCGTATGCTTCATCTGTTTTTGTCACATGTTTTCCAAGCAGCTCGCTTAAACGCTCAGCAACCGCATTTAAGCGCAATTCTTCGACGACTTTTCCTTTTGGACGGCCGAGATGGCTCGCCAAAATCACTTTCGCGCCTTGCTCGATTAAATAACGAATCGTCGGAAGTGCCGCGCGAATACGCGTGTCATCCGTAATCGCGCCGTTTTCCATCGGCACGTTAAAATCGACGCGGCAAAACACTCGTTTTCCTTTCACATCGACGTCCCGAACCGTTTTTTTGTTCATGGCGCTATGCCCCCTTTTTGATCGTGTCATTTTCACAAACGAAGAGGAGTGGGGATCACTCCCCGCTCCCCTCCCCATTTTCTTATTATAGACTTGATTTGGCGATAAACACAATCACCATCATTATAAGCCTTTGGATGCGATATACTCAGCAAGATCGACAACGCGGTGAGAATATCCTGTTTCGTTATCGTACCAAGATACTACTTTCACCATTGTTCCTTCAATAACCATTGTGGAAAGCGCATCGATCGTCGAAGATACAGTAGAACCGTTATAATCGCGCGATACAAGCGGCTCTTCGCTGTAAGCTAAAATGCCTTTTAATTCGCCTTCTGCCGCTTCTTTCAATGCTGCGTTGACCTCTTCTACCGTTACTTCTTTTTCAAGTTCCGCAACAAGGTCGACAACAGATACGTTTGGCGTTGGCACACGCATTGCCATGCCGTTTAGCTTTCCTTTTAGTTCAGGCAGCACAAGCGCAACTGCTTTTGCCGCACCTGTTGTCGTCGGAATGATCGACTCCGCAGCAGCGCGTGCGCGGCGCAAATCTTTATGAGGCAAGTCCAAAATTTGTTGGTCGTTCGTATACGAGTGAACGGTCGTCATCATGCCGCGAACGATGCCAAATTTTTCATGAAGCACTTTCGCGAATGGCGCCAAGCAGTTTGTCGTACAAGAAGCGTTGGAAATAATGTGATGGTTTGCTGGATCGTATTTATCTTGGTTGACACCCATCACGATCGTAATATCTTCGTTTTTCGCCGGTGCGGAAATGATGACTTTTTTCGCGCCAGCTTCCAAATGTTTTGCCGCGTCTTCGCGTTTCGTGAAGCGGCCTGTCGATTCGACGACAATATCGACGCCTAATTCGTTCCATGCTAATTGAGCTGGGTCACGCTCTGCCTTTACCACGATTTCTTTTCCGTTTACAACAATATTATTGCCATTCACCGATACTTCCGCGTCTAATTTTCCGTGAACAGAGTCATATTTCAAAAGATGTGCCAATGTGTTGGCGTCCGTTAAGTCGTTTACCGCCACTACTTCAATGTTTGGATTTTTTAATGCCGCGCGAAAGACATTGCGCCCAATACGACCAAAACCGTTAATACCAATTTTTACAGCCATGAATAGCTCCTCCTTTAGAATAGTTGTTATTTATATTAAGGGATGTTACTCCCCTAGTAACGCTTTTGCTGCACCTTCGTCGGTAATAAGAATCGAATGATGTGCCCGTTTCATGTATGCCTGAATGGCTTTTGCTTTGGAAGATCCACCAGCCACTGCAATGACATGTTCGACGCGCGGAAGGTCTTCAAGCTGAATGCCGACCGTCTTCACTTTATGGACTACTTCGCCTTTTTCATTAAAGTAATAGCCAAACGCTTCAGCAACCGCATGCCGCGCCTGAATTTTCTCCATATCTTCATTTGGGGTTTTTCGGCGTTCTGCCATTGTAATAGCATCCCCGATTCCATGCACGACCATACGGCATGATTTAATAAGTTCCAACACTTCTTTCACGGTCGGTTCTTCAATTAAAGATTCATACGCTTCGCGGCTTAAATGGTCGGGAACGTGAAGAAGGCGATAATTTCCTAACGATTTTTCCGCCATCTTTGCGCAAATCGTATTGGCTTGGTTTTCGACATTCTCCCCTAGGCCGCCTCGTGCGGGCACAAATAAAAGATCGTTTAGCTTCGCATCCGGCGTCATCATCTCGGCCACCGCAGCCATTGTGGTTCCTCCTGTCACCGCTACGATGTCGCCGTTTGCCAGCCGTTCTTTCATGCACGTCGCACAAGCTCTCCCCATTTCTTTTTTTACCCAAGGAGAAAGGTCGCTATCCCCGGCGACAACGATCACTTCTTCCACATGAAGTTTTTGCTTTAATTTTGTTTCTAAATCTTTTAGGCCCAACACTTCCCTCATAACATCTTCCAGCGTATGCAGCAATCCTTTTCCTTCCTGCGTCAAGCTCATGCCAGCGGAACTGATGGTGAGCAAGTTTTGCTTTTTTAAAAACTGCACTTCCGAACGAAGCACGCGTTCGCTTATTCCTAAGCTGTTCGACAGCACCCTTCGCCCGACTGGTTGCATGAGAGAAATGTAACGCAAAATGCGATAGCGCTTTTGCATAACTTCAAGAAGGTCGGGCAATAATTTTTTTTGCGCCTCAATTAATGACTGCATCGATTCCCTTCTCCTTATGAAAATACATGGACATAAAATGTCCCGGTATGACTTATTATGTCCCGATTGTACGTAAAAAATTCCCTCCTGCGTCAATTTTATTGTAACAGGAGGATTGACAATGTTCAACTATTTCGCGCCTCAAGCAAGCGCTTTCTTATGACATCTTTTTGAATCATGCCGAAAGCGACTTCTTCGCCATCGATTTCGATGACCGGAATCATCAATTGATATTTTTCGAGCAACGCATCATCTTGATAAATGTCAATTTCCTTGATTTGAAAAGTGAATTCCTTTTGCAGTTCCTGTAGCACTTGTTTTGCTTTATCACATAGCGGACAGTTTGTTTTCGAATATAAATGGATGATCACTTGTTGTCACTTCCCTACATACTGCTTTCGCTTTGCCGATGACGGAATATGCAACTGCTCTCGATATTTTGCGACCGTTCTGCGCGAGATGGCTACGCCATATCGCTCATGCAATAAGTCGGCGAGTTTTTGGTCGGAAAGCGGTCGCTGTTTATTTTCCTGTTCTATTAACTGCTTAATAAACATTTTCACTTTTACCGAAGAAGCTGCGTCTTCATCCGCATAAACGGAAGAAACCGCGTTGGAAAAAAAGCGGCGAAGTTCCACGGTACCAAACGGCGTTTGCACGTATTTGTTTTTCACGGCACGGCTGACAGTAGATTCGTGAATGCCGAGCTCTTCCGCCACTTCCCGCATCGTAAGAGGCTTTAAGGCGGCAAATCCTGATTCCAGACATTGCTTTTGTTTATCAACAATGACATGCATGATGTTTAGCAACGTTTGTTTACGCTGTTCTAAGCTTTTGGCTAACCATAAAAATTGCCGATATTTATCTTTTATAAACGATTGAACTTGCCCGTCGTGATAACCGGAGAGTTTTTGTTCGTATGCCCGATTCCAAACAAGTTCCGGATGCACATCATCATTGCAAAAAATGTACCAATCCCCTTCATCGCTACGTTCAACAATGATATCAGGAACGATGAAATGGGGCATCTCTTTCGTATAATGGATGCCGGGGCGCGGCTCAAGCGTGCGGATTAAATCCCATACACGCTGCAATGAAGCAATATCCACGTCAAGTTGTTTCGCCAATGTTTTCCAAGCTTTTTCGACAAATAGCGAAAAATGGTGTTGCACGATTTGTTCCGCCAACGCATCGCGACGCGGCAAACGCTTTAGCTGCAAATATAAACATTCTTGCAAACTGCGGGCGCCAACGCCAGCTGGCTCTAACGACTGAACGATCTGTAGCGCTTTTTCCGCTTCCTGTTTGGAAATAGCAAGCCGTTCCGCGATCTCTTCGATTTCTACTCGCAAATATCCATCTTCGTCAAGGGAAGCGATCATATAACGCGCTACACGTTCTTCGCGCTTCGAAAGAGACAGGGCTGGAAGCTGTGCGGTTAAATGCGATGAAAGCGTTTCTGAATGAGTGCTTATATTTTCGATCCACCGTTGCTTTTCCTTATCCGACGAGTCGCGATCGCTACGCTTCAACCGATAGTTGCGAATTTCAAGAAACGGATTATCCAACGACTGTTCATATAAAAATGACTGCAACTCCACAGCGGAATATTGCAATAATTCAATTGCTTGCGTCAGTTCTTTTGTCAGCGATAACTTCAGCCGCTGCTCTTGCCATAATTCCGCCCTCATCGTCAAGCCCCCTTTTTTTTATTGTACACTACTGTCGCCTCGACGGTATATAGAAAAATATATAAAACAGGCTGTGGGGGCTTAGCACAATTAGCTCAGGAATGCGCTATCGTCCGGCACAGCGCGGCTAACGAAAAGCAGAAACGTTTAGTTATATATATGCGATTACGCAAAAAACCTGCCGCGTCTCGCAGCAGGTTTTCCTTTATACGCCCCGAATCTCGGCAAGTGGATCTCGCAATGGAGATCTCTACAACGCCAAATAACCGTGCAAAATTTTTTCAAAATCTATATCGAGTTCTTGAAAAATAAAATACGACTGCAAACGCAGTCGTATCAAGGAGTTGATGAAACTCAATCCGAACCTGTCGGATGTTGGAACGCCCTCGGCAGGATTCGAACCCACGCTAAGAGAACCGGAATCTCTCGTGCTATCCACTACACTACGAGGGCATTATGTTCAGTTGCATATTCAATTATATTGAAAACAGCTTTATATTGCAAGAGGGAAAATGGATCAAGTCCGCAAAATTGTGTAAAAACAAAACGGTAAAAAGCGATTTTATTTTCCCATCATCTTATTTACTGTGCTAGTAATGGAATTTTACACAATAATTTGGACTTGACCGGAAAATGCGTTTAAAAAATGGAAAAGAGGTTATGATGAAAAAAGGGATGTCTAATACCGATAGCGAATAATAATTAAGAGTAAGGGCGGTATTTTTTGTTTGACCTTCATTGACCATTTATGTATGATAGAGATACATACGATTTTAAGCGATTGGTAAAGGAGGAAGCTTCATGAATTTAATTCCTACAGTTATTGAGCAAACAAGCCGCGGGGAACGTGCATATGACATTTATTCTCGTTTATTGAAAGACCGCATTATCATTCTCGGCAGCCCAATTGACGATCAAGTGGCAAACTCGATCGTTTCGCAATTGCTATTTTTAGCAGCGGAAGATCCGGAGAAAGACATTTCGCTTTATATTAACAGCCCGGGCGGTTCGATCACTGCTGGCTTGGCGATTTATGATACGATGCAATTTATTAAGCCGGACGTTTCAACGATCTGCATCGGCATGGCCGCTTCGATGGGGGCGTTTTTGCTTGCTGCCGGGGCAAAAGGAAAACGGTTTGCCTTGCCAAACAGCGAAATTATGATCCATCAACCGCTTGGCGGTGCGCAAGGTCAAGCGACAGAAATCGAAATTGCCGCAAAACGAATCCTTTTCTTGCGCGATAAGTTAAACCGCATCCTTTCGGAAAACACCGGCCAACCGATCGATGTGATTGAACGCGATACGGACCGCGATAACTTCATGACGGCGCAAAAAGCGCAAGAATACGGAATTATCGACCGCGTGTTAACGCGCGTAGATGAAAAATAAACCGAGTAAAATGATAGGCTGCTTCGATTTACGCAGAAGCAGCCTATTTGTTTATTTTTCATTTTCCACATAACTTGCTAATTTTTCAATCGCTTCGTTTTCATCCGGGCCGTCCGCGATCAATTTAATGACAGAACCGGTGCTGATCGCGAGGCTCATTAGCCCCATAATGCTTTTTGCGTTCACTCTCTTCCCGTCTTTTTCCAAATAGATGTCGGAAGAAAAGCGATTCGCCTCCTGAACAAATAACGCCGCTGGGCGCGCTTGCAATCCCGTTTTCAACCGCACTTCTACTTGTCTCTCAACCATGCTCCATCTCCCCTTTTTATAATGATTTATGAAAATCAACAGGCTTGCCAGCCCGCAGTCGTTCGGCAATTTCATCAATTTTCCGCAGGCGGTGGTTGATTCCTGACTTGCTAATCTTTCCTCCGGACACTAATTCTCCTAATTCTTTTAACGTTACATCCTGATGCATCATTCGCAATTCGGCAATTTCCCGCAGTTTATCAGGAAGGGCGCTCAATCCGATCGTTTCATCAATATAGCGAATGTTTTCCACTTGGCGAAGGGCAGCGCCAATCGTTTTATTTAAGTTCGCCGTTTCGCAATTGACAAGACGGTTTACCGAATTTCTCATATCGCGCACAATGCGAATATCTTCGAAGCGCAATAACGCTTGATGGGCGCCGATGATATTTAAAAACTCGGAAATTTTTTCAGCCTCTTTCAAATACGTAATAAACCCTTTTTTTCGTTCCAGCGTTTTGGCATGAAGAAAAAAGTGGCTGTTCATTAATTCACATAATGAATCGTTATGTTCTTCGTAAAGAGAAAAAATTTCCAAATGATAGGATGACGTTTCCGGATTGTTTACCGATCCTCCGGCAAGAAACGCGCCGCGCAAATAAGAACGCTTACAGCACTTTTTTTTCACTAATTCCGGCGAAATAACCCGAATTAGTGAAAAGTCCTCCTTCAATATTTTTAAATCCTTTAATAGTTCGTGAGCGCCGTCAACGATTCGCACGATGTACACATTATTTTTTTTCAGGCGCATTTTTTTTCGAACTAACAGTTCGACCGTGACTTCGTATCCTTTCTTTAAAAGAGTGTAAATTCTCCGCGCGATGGCAGCGTTTTCCGTTTGCACATCGACAATCATTTTTTTATTGGAAAAAGATAGCAAACCATTCATGCGGAGAAGCGCGGATAATTCCGCTTTTAAGCAACAAGGTTTCACTTCTAAATTCGTTAGTTCTTTTTTCGTTTCTGACGCAAATGACATGGTTAGTCACCTCCGTAGTTCGTTCATGCCATTAGGAAGAAGGAGGTGCTGTAATAAGCGAAATGAGCAGCGACGCCACTTTTTTCGTGTCATGACGGATGACGTGGTCTTCATAGCTGACGATATTATCGCGAATCACTTTAATCCCCAGCTCCGCAAGCCGATCGCCATCATCCTTCACCGGTTCGGCCAACTCTTCTGCGTAACGCCGTTGAATCTCTTCTGGAATGTGCCCGCTATTGACAACGACGACATCAAGAAATAAGCATCCCATATGGTCATGGAGCGCTTTAACATGATCGCTTACCGTATAGTGCATCGTCTCGCCCGCCTGGGTCATCACGTTGCATATATACACTTTTTTCGCCTTCGCTCGGCAAACCTCCTGACCGATTTTCGGCACAAGCAAGTTTGGCAAAATGCTCGTATATAAACTTCCCGGACCGATGACAATCAAATCCGCGGAACGAATTGCGTCGATCGTTTCCGGAAGCGGCTCAACATTTTCCGGCGTCAAAAATACTTTTTTAATTCTTTTTCCGGAATAAGGGATTTTTGATTCACCGGAAACAATTGCGCCGTCTTCCATCTCCGCATGAAGAACGACGCTTTTATTCGCCGCCGGCAGCACTTGTCCGTGCACGTTCAACACTTTGCTCATCTCGCGAATCGCTTTCACAAAATCACCGGTGATCGACGTCAACGCCGCCAAAATTAAATTCCCTAACGAATGTCCCGACAATCCGTTGCCGTTTTGAAACCGATGCTGAAACAATTCGACGATAAGCGGCTCGACATCGGACAGCGCCGCTAATACGTTGCGCACATCTCCTGGCGGCGGAATGTGCAATTCATCACGCAATCTCCCTGAACTGCCGCCATCATCGGCAACAGTGACAATCGCCGTAATATCAACAGCATACTGCTTCAAGCCGCGCAACAAGACAGGGAGCCCTGTTCCACCGCCGATGATGACAATCTTCGGTTGACTTTTCGCACTCATTTATACTTTTCCTTTCTCCTCTCCATGTCGCGGTGGGACACATGAGTTTTATAATCGTTCGCAAAATGGCGGGCAATATATTCGGCAATCGCCACCGATCGGTGCTGTCCTCCCGTGCAGCCGATGGCGATCACAAGCTGGCTTTTCCCTTCCCGCTTGTAATGTGGGAGCATAAATGTCAATAAATCGATCAATTTTTCAAGAAATTTTTGCGTTTCGCTCCACTTGAGCACATAGGAAGAAACTTCCTCATCCAATCCTGTTTTCGGACGCATATGGTCAATATAGTGAGGGTTTGGTAAAAAGCGAACATCAAATACTAAGTCGGCGTCAATCGGAACACCGTATTTAAAGCCAAACGACATTACGTTGACCGTAAACGTTTGTTGCGCGTGGGAAGAAAACTGTTGCAAAATTTTTTCCCGCAATTCGCGCGGCTTTAAATCGGACGTATCATAAATAATTTGCGCTCTTCCTTTCAATTCCTCGAGCAGTTTGCGCTCTAAACGAATTCCCTCAAGCGGCAATCCGTTCGGCGCGAGCGGGTGCGTGCGTCTCGTTTCTTTATATCGCGCCACGAGCGTCGAATCTTTGGCGTCCAAAAATAAAATTTGCGGCGTTACCCATGACTGCTCCGCCAAGTCGTCAAGCGCGGTAAACAAGCTGTCGAAAAAGTCACGGCTTCGCAAATCCATCACTAACGCCACTTTATTCATTTTATTCCCCGACTCTTTCATCAGCTCCAAAAATTTTGGAAGCAACGTCGGCGGCAAATTATCGACACAAAAAAAGCCCAAGTCTTCAAAGCTCTGAATCGCAACCGTTTTCCCAGCGCCGGACATCCCCGTAATAATCACCATTTGAATCTTGTTAGCCGAACCTTTGCTCATTTTCCCCCTCCTCTTCATCAACTGGGGTCTAACCGATAGGAAAGTAGCTCAAAATCTTCCGTATATATAAACGTTCCGTACATAACATCTGATCCTTTTAGCGCATAATCTAAAATATGGTAATCACCTGGCGCCATTGGTAGCTGGTGGATCGTTTCCAACGGATGCCATTCCAACTTTCCTTCTTCACAATGCGGAACATTTTCGCCAGCAAATTGATCGGCAAAAAAAGTAAACATCATCCATTCAGAAACGGTGTGCTCTTGATCTTTGATGACAATTGTAAAAACTCCTCTAAGCTTCGGGTTTTTTAAATAAATTCCCGTCTCTTCGCGATATTCGCGAATGCATGCTTCACGGACGGATTCTCCTTGTTCCATTTTGCCTCCCGGGGCAACCCACCAGCCCCGCTTCGGCTTTTGTAATAACAATACTTTTCCGTCTTTTACTAAAACGCAATTTGTCACGCGCTGCAACACGCTCACCTCAACATAACTCCATCGAAAATGGTTAAACTTCTATTTATTTTATTATACTATTTCTTACAATTCACTACAACGAAGAAGCCCGATCCGTGCACTTGTCCACGTATAAAAAAGAAGCACGGGAAAGGGTACCCGTGCTTAACAAAAAGATCTATATATAAAAGGGGGTCAATTACTTACTTTTATCATACAAAAAAAATATTTCACACGTGTTACAGCTCGGTTAAGCCTCGATTACGATTTCATTACTTTATGTTTAATTTTTCCTTTAACTCTTCCACATAGTGCTGCGCGCTTTGCGCCGCAATGCTTCCGTCTCCTGTCGCCGTTACGATTTGCCGCAACGATTTTTCACGGACGTCTCCTGCCGCAAAAATGCCCGGCACTTTTGTTTCCATGCGCTCATTCGTCACGATATATCCGTTTTCGTTTGTAATGCCAAGGTTTGCAAACGGCTTTGAAAGCGGAAGCATGCCGATATAAATGAACACGCCATCGCACGGAAATTCTCGTTCTTCGCCTGTTTGCGTATGAACGAGCGTCACGCTGCCAACTTTTCCGTCTTTTTCGTTAATTTGTTTGACGGTATGGTTCCAAATGAAGTCAATTTTCTCGTTGGCAAACGCGCGGTCTTGCAAAATTTTTTGCGCGCGCAATTGGTCGCGGCGGTGAACGATCGTTACCTTATTGGCAAAGCGGGTTAAATATACTCCTTCTTCCACCGCGGAGTCGCCGCCGCCGACAACGACGAGATTTTTTCCTTTAAAGAACGCGCCATCGCAAACGGCGCAATAAGAAACGCCGCGGCCGCCAAGTTCTGCTTCGCCAGGCACGCCGAGCTTTTTATATTCCGCGCCAGTCGCAATGATGACGGCGCGCCCTTTATATTGCTTATCGCCGACGACAACCGTTTTATACGCTTCGCCGTCGATGATTTCTTTGACTTCGCCGTATGCGTATTCCGCGCCAAATTTTTTCGCATGTTCAAACATTTTCGTCGCTAATTCCGGACCTAAAATTTGCTCATATCCCGGATAGTTTTCCACTTCTTCCGTATTTACCATTTGTCCGCCTGGTACACCCCGCTCAATCATCAACGTGGATAAATTCGCGCGAGATGTATAAACAGCGGCAGTCATCCCTGCTGGTCCGGCTCCCGCGATAATGACATCGTAGATTTTTTCCTCTGACACGTCGTTCCACTCCTTCATTGATAGTCTTTCACCATTATCGTATAGAAGTTGCGAATGGGCGTCTATTAATTTGCTCACGATAATAGTTCTTTCACTTTCTTTATATATTTTTTCACCGTTGATAATGAAACATGATATTTATCTGCCATCGATTTTTGCGTTACGCGCTGCCCCTGCCGCTGCCGCCATACATACTCCAGCGCCGCCGACCAAGCAGAATGGTTAGAAAATCGCTCGTTTGTCGAAAACGCGTTCACGACGACGGAAAACCACGCAATATACATGCTCTCATCGGCCCAATCATTTTTCGCCGATAACTCATTGATAATGATATGGCTATTGACGATATGCGAAGGAGACTTCTCCGCCTCGCGAAGCAGAAAATAATCCGCGAATTGGCTAAGGAGCGGATGATCAGCTAAATAACGGCGAATCGCAATGGAAACGGCAGGGTCATTTTTATACGGCGATTCGCTAAACAAATAAAGCCCATATAACATTTCGGCTATATTCGTCCGGTCAAACCAGCGAATAATTTTTTGCAGCTCCGGATCAACGGACGGGCCGGAAAACGCCCACGGTTCTTCTCCACGCTTGTTAGGATTTGCCTCTATGACCTTCTCCCAAACATTTTTCGCTAATTCTTCGCGGCCGGTGTAATAGGCTGCATAAGCAAGCCAATAATAAAAGGCATCATCTCCGTCATAGCGGATTTTATACAAATGGTATAGCCATTTGAAAGCGAGGTCGAAACGGCCGACAAGCGCGAATGTTGCTCCGAGCTTATAACGATGCTCGATAAAAAACGGATGCACGCATGCCAACTGGTCAGAAAGGCGTTTTACTTGCCGTTCGTCGCGCAAATAATAATAAAAGACAAGGCGGTTGCAAAGCGCGTGTAAATTACCTGGGTTTCGCTCCAGCACCTGTTCGATAATTTCTTGCGCCTTTTGCACGTTTCCGTTATAAAAGTAGGCGAGCGCCAAGTTGTTGTGCGCTGACCAAAATTCAGGATAGTTGGCAACGATCGTTTCCAACAGGTGAATCGCTTCCGGAAACTTTTCTTTTTCCAATAAAAACCGCGCCCGCTCTTGCAACGTAATTAAATCGTCTTGTTCATCGCTGTTTTCATCTTCTTGATCGATTTTCAGCAATTCCATCAAATCCTCTGTATCCTCGGCAAAATAGCCGTCTGGATCGTGCGCCAAATACATTTCCGCATACTTCATCGCTTCGCGGAACAATCCAAGATGGGCAAAGTTATTCGCCAAAAAATAAAAACATTCGTGCATCGTTTCATCCAACTCGTGAACGATTTTGAACAACCATTGATTCGAGGCTTGGTATTCTCCAAGCTCGGCGAGCACAGAGGCGAGCTGCAATACACATGTAGCATCGTTTCCGTCATATTGAACGGCTCGTTCAAAATATTTTTTTGCTTTATACAAATCGCGATGTTGATACGCTTGCATTCCCTTTTTGAAATAGTATTCGCCGTTTCGAATAAATGGAATAATTTTTGTTTTTCGCTGTTTCGGCCCTAGTTGTTTTCCCATCGAATCCTCCATCTATGTTGAATTTACCGAAAAAAGTATACCACATTCTTTGCAAAAGCAAACAATAAAAAATAAAAGCTGGCTCAAGAAAAAGCCAGCTCGACGCCATTGTTTATTGTTTGGCGTTGTGCCGCTCCGTTAATACTTGCAACACTGCATCAAGCGGAAGTTTTTGTTCTCTTAGCAGCACAAGCAAATGATACAATAAATCGGCAACTTCCCATTTCAGTTCGTCATGACTGCGGTTTTTCGCGGCAATAATGACTTCGGCCGCTTCCTCGCCGACTTTCTTTAAAATTTTATCGACGCCTTTCTCGAATAAATACGTCGTATACGCCCCTTCAGGTCGTTCGGCATCCCGTTTCGCGATAATTTCCTCTAACGTGTTGATAATCGCAAAACGGTTTGGCGAAGCTTCGCGTTTTTCTCCGTTAATGCGGTTGGAAAAACACGAATAGCTTCCCGTATGGCAAGCTGGCCCAGCCGGCTCGACAAGCACAAGGAGTGCGTCGCTGTCGCAATCATAGCGCATGTCGACAATGCGCTGCGTATTGCCGGAAGTAGCTCCCTTATGCCAAAGCTCCCCGCGCGAGCGGCTATAAAACCATGTTTCTCCTGTTTCCAACGATTTTTTTAACGATTCTTCATTCATATAGGCAAGCATCAACACTTCTTTGCTTTGCACATCTTGGACAATCGCCGGAACGAGCCCTTTTTCGTCAAATCGGATGTTTGCGAGGTTCATCGAACATTTACCCCTCTTTCTTTTAAATACGCTTTTACTTCTTTTACCGATGTTTCTTTATAATGAAAAATCGATGCCGCCAGCGCCGCATCAGCTTTTCCGTCCACGAACGCTTCGAGAAAATGTTCGGCGCTGCCAGCTCCTCCGGAGGCGATGACGGGAACGGAAACCGCTTCGCTTACCGCTCTTGTCAGCGCAATATCAAAACCACTTTTTTCGCCATCGCAATCCATGCTCGTCAGCAAAATTTCACCCGCGCCTCGGCGGACCGCTTCTTTCGCCCATTCGACCACTTCCAAATCCGTCGCGTTCCGTCCGCCGTGCGTATACACGCGCCACGAACCAATCGTCTCGTCATATTTCGCGTCAATCGCAACAACGATGCATTGCGCCCCGAAAAAGTCCGCTCCTTCCGTAATCAGTTGCGGATTGCGGACAGCGGCCGTATTGAGCGATACTTTATCGGCGCCAGCCCGCAAAATCGTCTTTATATCATCCAGCGAATGGATCCCGCCGCCGACCGTAAATGGAATCGCCAATTGTGCCGCAACTTTCTCGACGACTTCCACCATCGTCCTGCGTCCCTCGTGTGAGGCGGAAATATCCAAAAAGACAAGCTCGTCCGCACCTTGCTCGTCGTAAAACTTCGCCAGTTCGACCGGATCGCCGGCGTCGCGAAGCTGGACGAACTGCACTCCCTTCACGACGCGCCCATCTTTTACGTCCAAACAAGGAATAATGCGCTTTGTAATCATTCTTCTTGCACCACCTTCAGCGCTTCCGCAACCGTAAATTGCTTCGTGTAGAGCGCTTTGCCGACGATCGCGCCGACAACGCCGTCACCAACATGTTTTCGCAGTGCTACTAAATCCTCGAGCGAACGGACGCCGCCGGAAGCGATCACATGCTTTCCGGTTGCGCGCGCCATTTCGACGGCCGCTTGAATATTCGGACCTGACAACATTCCGTCCGTCGCAATATCCGTAAAAATAAACGTTTGCGCCCCAGCTTCCGCCAGTTCTTTTCCAAGGTCTGTCGCTTTGACATTCGATGTGTTAAGCCACCCTTCCGTCGCAACAAATCCATCTTTCGCATCAATGCCGATGGCGATTCGTTCGCCATATTTTTTCAACATTTCCTTGACAAACGAAGGGTTGGCGATCGCAGCGCTTCCTAAAATGACACGGGCAACGCCGTTTTCCAAATAATAGACAATGTCGTCTTCTGTGCGAATGCCGCCGCCGATTTGCACTTTTACCGGCAGCTGTTTCGCCGTTTCGACGACGAACCGATCGTTGACTCGTTTTCCTTCTTTCGCGCCGTCTAAGTCGACCATATGAATCCATTCCGCTCCTTGTCCGGCGAACAAGGCGGCCATTTCGACCGGCGAATCGCCATACACCGTTTCTTTATTATAGTCGCCTTGCAAAAGACGGACGCATTTGCCGCCGCGCATATCAATCGCCGGATAAATCGTAAACGCCGCCATCACATCCTCCCCTTTCCTTCGACGATCGCCGCGTAGTTTTGCAAAATTTTCATGCCGACTTCTCCGCTTTTTTCCGGATGAAACTGCGTGCCGTACACGTTGCCTTTTCCAACGACAGCAGGCACCTCGACGTCGTAAAAGCTGCTGGCAAGCACTATGCTGTCATCGTCTGTCACCACATAATAGGAATGAACGAAATAAACATGCCCTTCTTCCACGTTTTGCAAAAGCGGGGATGGGTGACGAAAAACGAGGCGGTTCCAGCCCATATGCGGCACCTTATATTGCTCGCCGCTCGCCGTCACTCCGGGAATGCGGACGACGCGGCCGCGAAGAAGCCCTAATCCTTCCGTCAAACCGTTTTCCTCGCTTTCCTCAAACAACAGCTGCATGCCAAGGCAGATGCCAAGCAATGGCGTTCCTTCACTTACCGCTTCGCGAATAAACTTGTCGAGCCCTGTTTCCCGCAAAATATGCATCGCGTCTTTAAATGAACCGACACCCGGCAAAATAAGCCCCTTCGCTTGTCTCAGTTCATTTGGCTGCTCGGAAACGACGTACTCGTAGCGAAGCCGCTCTAACGCCTTGCTGACGCTGTATAAATTCCCCATTCCATAGTCAATAATGCCAATCATCGTCACAACATCCCTTTCGTTGATGGAACGCCTTTGACGCGCGGATCGATCATCGTCGCTTCGTCGAGCGCGCGCCCTAACGCTTTAAACACCGCTTCGATCATATGATGCGTATTGCGCCCGTAATGGACGATGACATGCAAATTCATGCGCGCTTCGAGCGCCAATTTCCATAAAAACTCATGGACTAATTCGACATCAAACGTTCCGACTTTTTCGCTTGGAAACTCGCCGCGAAACTCAAAGTGCGGACGGTTGCTTAAATCGACGACGACTTGGGCGAGCGCTTCATCCATCGGGACAAACGCGTTGCCGTAACGTTTAATCCCTTTTTTATCGCCAAGCGCCGCGCGCAGCGCCTGCCCGAGACAAATGCCGATATCTTCGGTCGTATGGTGGTCATCCACTTCCGTATCGCCTTTGGCGGTCACGGTTAAATTAAAATGGCCGTGCTTCGTAAACAAATCGAGCATATGGGTTAAAAATGGCACGCCGGTATGAAGCTCCGCTTTTCCTTCTCCGTCGATCGCAAATGTCAGCTGAATATCGGTCTCGTTCGTCTTTCGCGAAATCGAAGCATATCTTTCCATAAAAACGTCCCCCTTATTTTTTGAAACGTTCCTCAACGGCGCGAGCATGCGCCTCGAGCCCTTCGAGTCTGGCAAACGCCGCGATTTTTTCGACGTTTCGTTTCAGCGCCGGTTCGCTATAAAAAATGATGCTTGATTTTTTCACAAACTCATCCACGCTTAATCCACTCGAAAACCGAGCCGTACCGTTCGTCGGCAGCACGTGGTTCGGACCGGCGAAATAATCGCCGACTGGTTCGGAGCTGAAGCGCCCTAAAAAAATCGCCCCCGCGTGGCGGATTTGGCCAAGAAGCTGCATCGGTTCGGCCGTCATCACTTCCAGATGCTCCGGCGCCAATTCATTGACGACTTCGACCGCTTCCGCAAGCGTTTCGGTGACATAAATGGCTCCGTAATTTTTGAGCGCCGAAGCGGCAATCGCTTTGCGTGGCAGCGTTTCGAGCTGTTTTTCGACCTCGCTTGCGACCGCGAGCGCCAATTTCATCGACGGAGTGACGAGAATCGCCGAAGCGCGCTCATCATGTTCAGCTTGCGACAACAAGTCAGCGGCGATTTCGTTCGCGTTTGCCGTTTCATCGGCCAACACGACGATTTCGCTCGGTCCAGCGATCATATCAATCGCCACTTGCCCGAACACTTCCCGTTTCGCAAGCGCTACATAAATGTTGCCCGGTCCGAAAATTTTATCGACCGGCCGAATCGTTTCCGTTCCGTACGCCAGTGCGGCAATCGCTTGAGCGCCGCCGACTTTATATATTTCTTTTACGCCTAATTCGTTAGCCGCGACTAACACGCCGGCCGGGAGCGTCCCGTTTTTATTCGGCGGGGATGTGATCACGATTCGTTTGACCCCCGCCACTTGGGCAGGAATGACGTTCATAAGCACTGATGACGGATACGCGGCCGTCCCACCTGGAACGTACAGTCCAACCGCATCGAGCGGCGTTATTTTTTGTCCAAGCATCGTGCCGTCTTCTTTCGCGGTGATCCATGATTCCTTCTTTTGCCGCTCGTGGTAATCGCGAATGTTTTCCGCCGCTTCGCGAATGATGCGAAGCGCTTCTTCGCTTACATGTTGATACGCGGTTTCGATTTCTTCGTCTGTCACGCGCAGCGAATCGAGGCGCACGCCATCAAATTTCTCCGTATAGCTTTTCAGCGCCTCATCGCCGCGGGCGCGCACAGCGGCAATAATCTCCAACACCGCGCGCCGCTGTTCCTCCGTCCCCGATTCAATCGTGCGGCGCAATGACACACGGCTTATCACTCGTTCGACTTTCACGTTTTTCCTCCCCTTCATTGCGGAATGACTTCTGACAAACGGCGAACTAACACGTCGACTTCTTCGTCTTTCATTCGATAACTAACCGGATTAACGATTAATCTTGATGTGACGTCAGCGATTTTCTCAAACTCCACAAGCCCGTTTTCTTTCAGCGTCCGCCCGGTCGAGACGATATCGACGATGCGGTCGGCAAGCCCAATGAGCGGAGCGAGCTCGATGGAGCCGTTCAACCGGATAATTTCGACTTGCTCTCCTTGTTCGCGAAAGTAACTCGAGGCGATGTTCGGGTATTTCGTCGCCACGCGCGGCGCGATTTGCGGCATGCGCCCGTTCGGCAAGCCAGCCACCGCCAAATGACATTTGCTGATTTTTAAATCTAAAAGTTCATATACGTCACGTTCTTCTTCCATCATGACATCTTTGCCGGCGATACCCAAATCGGCCACCCCATGTTCGACATATGTGACGACATCCATCGGCTTGGCGAGAATAAAGCGCATGTTTTCTTCCGGCACTTCGATCATTAGCTTTCTTGACTCGGCGAATTCCGCCGGGAGCGTATATCCCGCTTTCCGCAATAGCTCAAGCGCCTCAGCGAAAATCCGCCCTTTCGGCATCGCAATCGTCAGCACCGCTCACTCCCCCTTTCCGTCGCTGCCGAGCAAATACGTAATCGGCTGATATTTTTTGCTGTATGCGTCAATATCATGAATGCCTAAAATATGCTGAAGCACGACGCGCTTTCCTTCCTGCCGCTTCGTTTTCGCAAGCTCAAGCGCTTCAGCGAACCGCTCTTGGCTAAACACGATGCACTCGATCGCCACTTCTTCCTCCGTTTCCCCGAGCGCTTCGATTAATCGATCGACGCGAATGCCAAACCCAGTCGCCGGAGCTTTTCGCGAAAATTTCTCCAGCAGCTCGTCGTAGCGGCCGCCATTTCCGATCGGAAAGCCGACATGTTCGGCATATACTTCAAATAAAATGCCCGTATAATAACTCATATGGCTGACAAGCGTCATATCGATTTTCACTGCGTCGTTCACACCGTACAGTCGCAGCGCGCTAGAAAGTTCGCAAAGCTCGTCGACCGCGCGCTTTCCTTCTTCGCTATGGACAAGCTCTCTGGCGTTTTCCATCGTCTGGTCGTTGCCGCGCAACTGCAATAATTGCAGTAAACGTTTTTGATCGATGGAAGAAAGAGGAAGAGACTTGACATGTTCCCGATAGCCGACGTAATTTTTTTCGTATAAAAAGCGGCGCAATACGCTGGCGCGCTCTTCGTTTCCTAAAATTTCTAAAAATAGAGCGTTGACGTAGCCGATATGGCCGATCGCCACTGTAAAATGCCGCAGCCCGGCTTGCTTGAGCGCCGCGATCATGACGCTGATGACTTCTGCATCGGCCGCGACTGTGCCATCCCCGATGCATTCGACGCCGATTTGTTCAAATTCCGCCGGACGCCCGCCTTCGCGCTGCTGGGCGCGGAACACGTTCGCGTTATACGCAAGGCGGAGCGGATTGCCGTCCTTATAAAGACGGGAAGCAGCCAGCCTTGCGATCGGAGCAGTCATATCGGGGCGAAGGACAAGGGTATGTCCTTGTTGGTCAAGCAGCTTAAACAGCTGATGATCGTCAATCGCCGAGGCGGCGCCGACCGTCTCGTAATATTCCAACGTCGGCGTTTCGATCAATTCATATCCCCATGTTTCAATTTCGCGAATCATCGCCTGGCGAACGCGTTTTTTGATTTCATATAAAAACGGCAATGTATCGCGCATGCCGAGAGGTTTTTCAAACATAAACAATTTTTTCGACATATCCCACACGTCCTTTATGGCAAATACTTTAGTTTGCTAATATGGTAGAGAAGTGAAGTTATTAGTAGTTTACTCCTCATTCGCTCGCGCGTCAACTATAAAACTTTCCAATGATAGAGGAAAAAAGAAAGGCTGTTTCGTTTCATACAAATATCTTATTCTCATGTTCATGGTTGTGAAAAATCGTTTTTTGCCAACTGTTGAATGGCGGTAACGATCACAGATACGATAAGACTGATCATTAACGGAACCGTACGATTTTATTTCCTTGTTCATCATCCCCTTTTATATAGAAAATTCCTTTTCTGATTTTTTGATTCCTTTCTAAATCAATTTGGTGGATAAAAATTATCGTTATACTAATGCGGTCACCGTTGCCGATAAAAAACACGAAGAACGTGTTTTGCCGTTCTCTTCCTCCTTTTGTTTCGTTAGCATAACGAATTTTTTGATATTTACGCCTATAAGAAAGAGCACCATGCTGAAAAGGTGCTCCTTCTATTGTTCGTTCTGACGCCGCTCCATTTCTTCTTTCGTATAGACGATGCGCATCGGATTGCCGGCGACAAACGCCCCCGCCGGCACATCTTTATGAACGACCGTGCCGGCGGCGACAACGGCGCGATCGCCAATGACGACGCCGGGAAGCACGGTCGAATTGGCGCCGATCATCACTTCGTCGCCGATCACGACATCGCCGAGACGGTATTCATCAATTAAATATTCATGCGCCAAAATCGTCGTATTGTAGCCAATCACGCAATTGCGGCCGATTTGGATTTTTTCTGGAAACATAATATCCGGCATGACCATAAAGGCAAGCGCCGTTTTTTCCCCGATTTTCATGCGCAAAAACGTGCGGTACAGCCAGTTTTTCACCGCTAAAAACGGCGTATAGCGGCCGATTTGAATGACGATCACGTTTTTGAGCACTTTCCAAAACGAAACGGTCTTATAAATTTGCCACAAGGAATTTGCGCCTGACACCGGATATTTTGTCGTCCGTCTCACCCGTTTTTCACTCCTACAATCGCCAATAAATCGCTCATTTTTTCAAGCATAAAATCTGGCTCGTACTGTTCCAAGTACTCCCGCCCTTTAATCGTCCACGCCACTCCTGCCGTTTTCGTGCCGGCGTTTTTGCCAGCCAAAATATCATGATAATTATCGCCGACCATTAACGCTTCATCCGGCGTGGATCGCAGCAAATCGAGCGCTTTATAAATCGGCTCCGGATCCGGCTTCGCATGTTTGACGTCATCAAGACCGATGACGCAGTCAAAAAACGGTTCTAGTCTCGTTTTCTTTAATCCCATCACTGCTGTTTGATGAATTTTTGTCGTCACGACGCCGAGGCGAAACCCGTTTTTGTATAGCGTTACGATCGTTTCATACACCGTTTCAAATTCGCGGATGAGCGCGTCGTGCTGCGCGTGATTGAAGGAGCGATATGTATCGATCATTTCTTGCGCGCGCGCCGGATCCAATGCGTTGAACGTTTCATCAAGCGGAGGGCCAATAAACGGCAGGACATCCTCGCACGTATATTTTCCCGGATAATATTTTTCCAACGTATGCAAAAACGACTGAATAATTAATTCGTTTGTATCGATCAACGTTCCATCGAGGTCAAATAATATCGTGCGAATATTCATAACGTCGCTTCCTTCCTTTTTGCTTCCTCCACGCGATTCCAAATAAAGCTGACAAGCATCGTTAATAAAATGGCGGTAGTCAAGCGGATGATAAGCAGCGGCCACACTGGAATCCCAAGCGGCACAAACACTAGCGTGTCTTCGACAACCGCATGGCAAGATACGAGAAAAATAAACGCCAGCGTCAAATCACGCTTTGATACCCCGTCTTCTTTTACCGCCTGAATCATAACGCCTGCGCCGTACGCTAGACCGAACAGCAAACCAGCCGCCAATGTCAACGAAGTGTTTTCTTTCATGCCGAGCGCTTTTGTCAACGGCGCCATCCAGCGCGAAAAAACATGAATCCACTTTAACTCTTTCAATATTTGAATTCCGATCATCAGCGGAATCACGATCAACGCCAACTGCAAGATCCCAAGGCACGCTTTTTTCACCCCGGCAAGCAAAATAGCGCCCCAGTTCGTCAGCTGTTCCGAAGAATTGGAAACAAAGCCATATTGCGCCGGCTCACTTCCTCCTTGCCAAAGATGATGAATCAGCAGCGCGGCAATGATCGCCAAACTGAGGCGAACGACGACCGTTAACGCAATGCTCATTCCCGTTCTTGAGGCGACGGTCGACTCGATAAGCAAATTGTGGGAAAACGAAAGCATTACCGCTAAAATCAATACTTCTTTTACCGTTAAATCCAACGTTAAAATCGCGCCAATTGCCGCGTACAAGTTTAATAAGTTGCCGATCACAAGCGGGATCGCCGCGTCTCCCGGAAGCCCGATCCATTTCATCAACGGAGCGACAAGCTGAATGATCCATTGCAATACAGGAGTATGCTGCAAAATGGACACGATGAGCGTTATAGGAAAAATCACTTTTCCAAGCGTCCATGTCGTTTGCAGACCAACGGCAAGCCCCCGCCGTAATATTCCAACCATGTCTCTTCTCCCCTTTTCTAATCGTTATACCGCTCCTTTGCCAATCCTTTCTTTCTGCGAAATATCCATAAACATACCGAAAGGATAATAAGCATAACGGAAACGACTTGCGCGATGCGAAGATCGTTTGTCAGCATCAAACTATCGGTGCGCATTCCTTCAATGTAAAACCGCCCGATCGAATACCAAATTAAATAGCTGAGAAACAATTCGCCGCGCCGCAGATTGACGCGCCGCAGCCACAGCAGCAGCAAAAACCCGGCAACATCCCAAAGCGATTCGTATAAAAACGTCGGATGGTAATATTGACCGTTAATATACATTTGATTAATAATAAAATCCGGCAAATGCAAACTTTCCAAAAACTCTCGCGTCACCGGGCCGCCGTGCGCTTCCTGATTCATAAAATTGCCCCAGCGCCCGATCGCCTGCCCTAAAATAATGCTTGGCGCCGCAATGTCCGCGAGTTTCCAAAACGAAAGCCCCCTCGCTTTCGCAAAGACGATTCCTGTCGCGACTGCGCCAAGCAATCCGCCATGAATGGCGAGACCGCCTTTCCAAATTTTCGGGATTTCCGATAAATGTTTCGAATAATAACTCCACTCAAAAATTACATAATAGGCGCGCGCGCATAAAATCGCGATCGGCACCGCGAACAAAACGAGGTCGACAAACGTTTCTTGCGGGAGTCCGCGCCGCTTTCCTTCCCTCGTCGCCAGCCACAATCCGATCAACACACCCGTTCCGATAATGACACCATACCAATAAATCGTGATCGGGCCAAGGTGCAAAAAAACACGGTCTAGCGGTTGAATCGTCGACTCCATCGATTCTCCTCCTAACTGTTATTCATAATCATGCTCGCCATCTTCAATCGCATCGGTCAGGCGCGCGGAAAACTCCTCCGCCGCGTTCACTCCCATTCGTTTCAAGCGGAAATTCATCGCCGCCACTTCGACAATCACAGCTAGATTTCGTCCCGGACGCACCGGTATCGTTAATTTCGGCAATTCCGTGTCCAAAATTTTTACTTTTTCTTCGTCCAACCCGAGACGATCGTATTGTTTATTCGGATCCCAAAGTTCCAAATCGATCACTAATGAAATGCGTTTATGCGTCCGCACCGCTCCGGCGCCAAACAATGTCATCATATTAATAATGCCTAATCCGCGAATTTCCAGTAAATGCTCAATCAGCTCCGGCGCGCTGCCAACGAGCATCCCTTCATCTTCTTGGCGAATTTCAACACAATCGTCCGCGACGAGACGATGACCGCGTTTTACTAATTCAAGAGCCGTTTCGCTTTTGCCAACTCCGCTTTTTCCGGTGATTAATACCCCGACGCCGTAAACATCAACCAACACACCGTGAACCGCCGTTGTCGGCGCCAATTTACTTTCTAAATAGTTCGTCAAACGGCTCGCAAGACGTGTTGTTTTCATCGTCGAGCGCATTACCGGCACCGATTGCCGCTCGGAAGCTTCAATCAATTCCGGCGGAACTTCCAGCCCGCGCGATACGATAATTCCTGGAGTAATATCGGTACAGAGCCGCTCCATTCTTACTTTTTTCTCCTCTGGGCTTAACGTTTCATAAAACGAAAGCTCCGTTCTGCCTAACAGCTGAATCCGCTCGGCCGGATAATACGCGAAATAGCCCGCCATTTCAATGCCGGGACGGGACAAGTCGCTCGTCGTAATCGGACGGTAAATTCCTTCCGCGCCGCTCACCAATTCCAGCTGGAACTTTTCGATAATATCTTTTGTGCGCACTTTCGGCATGTCGGCATTTCTCTCCTTTCTTCGTCTTTTTCCATTTTAGCACTTTTCTTTCTTGCATTGAAAGGAAAACATCGACCCGAATAAAAAGAGGCGGATGCCTTTGTTCCGCCTCAAACGTTTATTTGTGCCGCAATTTGATTGCTACATTAATAGGCGTCGTATCGTCCACTCGACTCAAACATTATTTTTGCCGCAACGGTTCAATGATCGCTTTTTGAATGAGCAAATGGAAAAAGGAAAGAACGATCGAAGCAAGAAGCGCCGTGCCGAATCCGTCAATTTCGAAAGCATCACCCATTAACGCTGCCGTCATCAGCAACGTAATAGCGTTAATGACGAACAAAAATAATCCGAGCGTCAAAATCGTCACAGGCAATGTTAACAAAATGAAAACGGGGCGCACGACAACATTTAAAATGGATAAAATCATACTCGCAATAAAAGCGGCGCCAATGCTGCTAAATCGAACGGAATCAAAATATCCGTCAATGGCCATCAATAAAACGGTATTCACAAATACGCCAATTAACCAATTAATCATCTACTATCACCGTCTTTTTCATAATGATCTTCGATTTGCTCATAACCCTTCTTCTACATTTGCAGAGAACAGAGCCCGCTTTCGAATCCGCGCATTACGGTCGTATCTAAAAATTTCAGCAAATCCATTTTTGCGGAATGCTGTTTCTCGTTCGAATGAAACTCGGACATATGAAGCCGATCAAGCAAGCCGATGTTGCTTTTTTGTTCGTCTAACCGCTCGAACATCGTAAACGCCTCTTCAACTGTAAGTTTCCCTTCTTGCACCATTTTTAATATGCGTTTTTTTCTCTTCCATCGGTGCTTTTTTTATTTTAACACGCGAATTCCTTGAACAATATTCCAAACTACGATGACCAAGTTAACGATTCCTGCGATGGCAAAACCGATCCATACAAGCCCGCCTCCTACGAAAAAAGAAACATCGCTATATTGCTGCATAGCCCCCATAGAAATGCCCAAAATAATAAAAAAGGCAATCGTGGCAGCCGGAATGCAATGGGAAAGAAACGCTCTTTTTGCATGTTTTTTCACTTCTTTATCATCGGTAACAAAATAAACGATAATTGGAAAAATAAAACCGGCAAAAAGAATGCTGAAATAACATAATGACGCGAGCACTTTGCTGGAATTCACGAAAAATTCCTCCTTTTGTTTTTATATACGACCGCGGTCATGAAAAGTTTCATAGGAAGTCATCACGCTTTAGAGAAAAACAAAACGGCAAAGGCTATGCCCTTGCCGTTTCATACAACGCCCGCATTCGTTCGCGGTCGCGCTCCAAAATCGGTTTTAAATAGCGGCCGGTGTAGGAGTTTTCTGCTTCGGCAACTTCTTCCGGCGTTCCCGTTGCCACGATTTGCCCTCCTTGTTCGCCGCCTTCTGGCCCAAGATCGATAATGTAGTCCGCCGTTTTAATGACATCGAGGTTATGCTCGATGACAAGAACAGTATCTCCGTTATCGACTAAGCGCTGTAGCACTTTCAACAACCGGGCAATGTCGTCGACGTGAAGCCCGGTCGTCGGCTCGTCTAAAATATAGAGCGTCCGGCCTGTCGAACGGCGGTGCAATTCGGCAGCTAATTTGACACGCTGCGCTTCCCCTCCCGACAATGTCGTCGCCGGTTGTCCAAGTTTCATGTACCCTAAGCCAACATCATACAGCGTCTGCAATTTTCGTTTAATTCTCGGGATATTTTCGAAAAACTCCAGCGCGTCTTCCACCGTCATCTCGAGCACTTCCGCAATATTTTTTCCTTTGTATGTCACTTCCAACGTCTCGCGGTTATACCGTTTGCCATGGCACACTTCACACGGAACGTACACATCAGGCAAAAAGTGCATTTCAATTTTAATAATGCCGTCACCACGGCACGCTTCACATCGCCCGCCTTTGACGTTAAAGCTGAAGCGGCCTTTTTTATACCCGCGCACTTTCGCTTCGTTCGTCGCCGCAAACACTTCGCGAATATCATCAAACACGCCCGTATATGTCGCCGGGTTGGAGCGAGGCGTGCGGCCGATCGGCGATTGGTCAATGTCAATGACTTTGTCTAAATGTTCAAGCCCTTTCATCGTTTTATGCTCGCCCGGTTTCGCCTTGGCGCGATGCAGTTTTTGCGCAAGCGCCTTATATAAAACTTCGTTCACAAGCGTGCTTTTTCCGGAACCGGATACGCCGGTGACCGCGACAAACGTACCGAGCGGAATTTTGACAGACACGTTTTTTAAGTTATTTTCTTTCGCACCGACGATCTCGATCCAGCGCCCATCTGGTTTGCGGCGCTCGCTCGGAATCGGGATAAATTTTTTCCCCGATAAATATTGCCCGGTGAGCGAGTCCGGGTTGTTCATCACTTCTTGCGGCGTTCCTGCAGCAACGACTCGGCCGCCATGAATGCCCGCGCCCGGCCCGATATCAATTAAATAATCGGCGGCAAGCATCGTATCTTCGTCATGTTCGACGACAATAAGCGTGTTGCCGAGATCGCGCATGCTTTTTAACGTCGCGATCAAACGGTCATTATCGCGCTGATGCAGCCCGATCGACGGCTCGTCCAAAACGTAAAGCACCCCGGTCAATCGCGAGCCGATTTGCGTCGCAAGGCGAATGCGCTGCGCTTCTCCGCCGGAAAGCGTTCCGGCGGAGCGGTTTAATGTTAAATAGTCGAGGCCGACGTTCTTTAAAAAACCGAGGCGCTCGCGGATTTCGCGCAAAATGAGATGGGCGATTTTCTGTTCTTTTTCGCTTAGTTGCAAGTTTTCAAAAAACGCAAGCGCCTCCGTCACCGACAGGGCCGTCACTTCGCCGATATGTTTGCCGCCGACGAGCACGGCGAGGCTTTCTTTTTTCAAACGGTTCCCTTTGCACGTCGGACATGGCTGCTGCGCCATATATTTTTCCATTTGTTCGCGAACATAATCCGAACTTGTTTCACGGTAGCGGCGCTCCACGTTCGGAATAACCCCTTCAAAAACGATATATTGCTCGCGAATTTGCCCGAAATCGCTCTGGTAACGGAAGTAAATTTTCTCACCGCCGCTGCCGTATAAAATTTTATCGAGCTGCTCCTTCGGTAAGTCTTTTACCGGCACATCCATGTCGATGCCGTAATGGTTGCACACCGCTTCCAACAGCTGCGGATAATATTGCGAGCTTTGTGGCTCCCACGGAGCAATCGCGTGTTCGCGTAATGTCAGCTCATCATTTGGAATGACTAAATCGGGATCGACTTCAAGCTTCGCGCCAAGGCCGTCGCAATCCGGACAGGCGCCGTACGGGCTGTTAAACGAAAACAGGCGCGGCTCAAGATCGCCAATCGAAAAGCCGCAATACGGGCATGCATGTTTTTCGCTAAACAGCAGTTCCTCCTGGCCAATGACATCAATCAGCACTTTTCCGTCCGCAAGCTTTAAAGCGGTCTCTAACGAATCCGCCAAACGCGAAGCAATCCCGTCTTTGATGATAATCCGGTCGACGACGACTTCAATCGAATGTTTTTTATTTTTCTCAAGCTCAATATTTTCCGTAAGCTCCCGCATTTCCCCGTCGACGCGCACGCGCACATACCCTTGTTTGCGAATATCTTCCAGCGTTTTCGCATGCGTCCCTTTCCGGCCGGAAACGATGGGAGCGAGAATTTGCATTTTCGTCCGTTCCGGATAGGCAAGAAGCCGATCGACCATTTGTTCGATCGTCTGCGATGTAATTTCGATGCCGTGCTCCGGACAAACCGGGCGGCCGATGCGGGCGAACAAAAGCCGCAAATAATCGTAAATTTCCGTGACTGTTCCGACGGTCGAACGCGGATTGCGGCTCGTCGTTTTCTGGTCGATCGAAATCGCCGGCGACAGCCCTTCAATCGCATCGACATCCGGCTTATCCATTTGTCCTAAAAACTGGCGAGCGTACGCTGAAAGGGATTCAACGTAGCGCCGCTGTCCTTCCGCGTAAATCGTATCAAACGCAAGCGACGATTTCCCCGAACCGGAAAGCCCCGTTAACACGACGAGCTTATCGCGGGGAATTTCGACGTCGATATTTTTTAAATTATGGGCTCTCGCGCCTTTGACGATGATTTTATCAGTTGCCATAGATCCACAATCATCCTTCCGCTTTTAACTCGAAAATAATATCGCGCAATTGGGCAGCCCGCTCGAAATCGAGCGCCTTTGCTGCCTCTTTCATTTCTTTTTCCAAATCGGCGATCAGCTTTTCCCGTTCTTTCTTCGTCATCTTGCCGTAAGACGGTTTCGCGTCGTATGTTTCTTTTTCCTCCGCCGCATATGTCGCGCGGATGACATCGCGGATTTCTTTTTTCACCGTCTGCGGCACAATGCCGTGCTCACGGTTATACGCCTCTTGAATCGCGCGGCGCCGTTTCGTTTCATTAATCGCAATTTCCATCGATTTCGTCATCGTATCGGCGTACATAATGACATGACCATTCGCGTTTCTTGCCGCGCGGCCGATCGTTTGAATGAGCGAACGTTCCGAGCGCAAAAATCCTTCTTTATCCGCATCCAAAATCGCGACAAGCGATACTTCCGGAATATCCAGCCCTTCCCGCAACAAGTTGATCCCGACAAGGACATCATATTTGCCAAGCCGCAAATCGCGAATGATTTCAATGCGCTCGAGCGTTTTAATTTCCGAATGCAAATACGCGACTTTAATGCCGACTTCTTTCAAGTAATCGGTTAAATCTTCCGCCATTTTTTTCGTCAGCGTCGTCACGAGCGTCCGTTCATTCCGCTTTACGCGCTCCTGAATTTCCCCGATTAAATCGTCGATTTGCCCTTCAATCGGGCGGACATCGATCGTCGGATCCAAAAGCCCCGTCGGACGAATAATTTGCTCGACGACTTCCGGGCTATGTTCGAGCTCGTACGGACCAGGAGTAGCGGAAACATAAATGATTTGGTTGATTTTTTGTTCAAACTCCTCAAACGTCAACGGGCGGTTATCAAGCGCAGACGGCAGGCGGAAGCCATGGTCGACAAGCACTTGCTTTCTCGCCCGGTCTCCGTTGTACATGCCGCGGAGTTGCGGCAACGTCACATGCGATTCATCGACGATAATTAAAAAATCGTCAGGAAAATAATCAAGCAGCGTATACGGCGTCGAGCCTGGCGGACGGAGCGCCAAATGGCGGGAATAGTTTTCAATTCCCGAGCAAAATCCCATTTCCCGCATCATCTCCAAATCGTAGCGCGTCCGCTGCTCAAGCCGCTGCGCCTCCAGCAGTTTCCCTTGTTCCCGCAATTCGCGCAACCGCTCTTCTAGCTCTTTTTCAATATTTTCGATCGCTAAACGCATTTTTTCTTCCCGCGTCACGAAGTGGGAAGCCGGAAAAATCGCGACATGCTCTCGTTCCGCGATGATTTCCCCCGTCAACGCGTCGACTTCGCGAATGCGATCAATTTCATCGCCAAAAAATTCAACGCGAATACAATGCTCGTCCCGGGAAGCAGGAAAAATCTCAACGACATCTCCACGAACCCGGAACGTTCCGCGTTGAAAGTCAATGTCGTTCCGTTCATATTGGATATCGACAAGACGGCGCAGCAAAACGTCGCGCTCGATTTCCATGCCGACGCGCAGCGACACGACAAGTTCGCGGTATTCTTCCGGCGATCCTAACCCGTAAATGCATGATACGCTGGCGACAATAATGACATCGCGTCGCTCAAACAGCGCCGATGTCGCCGAGTGCCGCAGCTTGTCAATTTCGTCGTTGATCTTCGCGTCTTTTTCAATATACGTATCCGTCTGCGGCACATACGCCTCCGGCTGATAATAGTCATAATAGCTGACAAAATATTCAACGGCGTTGTTCGGGAAAAACTCCTTCAGCTCGCTGTACAATTGCCCCGCTAACGTTTTATTGTGGGCAATGACAAGCGTCGGTTTGTTTACTTCTTTAATAACGTTCGAAATCGTAAACGTCTTTCCCGTCCCTGTTGCCCCTAACAGCGTTTGGTGTTTTACTCCTTTGCGAATGCCTTCGACCAATTTGGCGATCGCTTGTGGCTGGTCTCCTTGCGGCTTATACGCCGACACTAACTCAAAACGGTCTCCCACCGATTCGACCTCCTGTTTCATTTCATCCTTATTTTTCATTGTAGCACATCAGCAAAAAAGATGCATAAAAAAGCGAACTTATATTCGTTCCAAAATAGAAAACGACTTCCAATGAAAAAACGAACGGCATTGTTGCCGTTCGCCGCGATCGAACATAACCGTACGTTGTGCGATTATTTTTTTAACCGCTTTACCATTTTTTCCGCATACAAAAACCCAACCGTCGTTGATACGATATCCGCCAAAATTTCATGCAGCTCGTCCGTGTATCCTCTAAAATAGGAAGCGACGAGCAACGCGACTGTCAATAACGTTCCGATATAATGATTGTACGTCACGCGGGTAAACAACAGCACAAGCAAACATGGCACAATTAACGCAATCATAAACCACATATGAAATCCCCTTATTAGACGGCTTCTAACGCCCATTTTTCCCGCTCTTTGACAAACAATAGCCCAAGCTCATGATGTTCGTCTTCATATAACGCCCCTTGGACGAAGCGAACTTCTTCGTTTTCATCCACTACTTCTAATTTACAAAATGCCCGGTTTCGTTGCAACGCTTCGTAAAATTCCGTTTCCGTTTTTACCGGCATCCCGTTCACTTTCGTGATCACTTCGCCAATTTGCAGTTCCATTTTTTCCGCCTTCGAGTGCGGAAGAATGCCTAAAATGACAAGGCCATGTTCACGTTTCGAAAAATGCGGAGGTTTCAAACGGTCTTGCCGATGCACATAGAAAGCAAGCCATTCCCTTCCGATCAAGGCAAGCGCCGCCGCAACTATGGAAAGCGGCGCATACCAATATCCGCCTACGGCAAACAAGCTAACGATCGATGCGAGCATCATCACTTTTTGGCCGGTAAAATGAATCGACGCTTTCGGAAGCGTTCCTTGCACGCGCTGGGAAAATCCGATGAAAAACGGCACAAGCATCAACGAATAAGCATCCCCGTCATAAGGAAACAACGGCCACCATGAAAATGGGGGCGGAAGTTCCCCGGCAACCGGAAGCAATACGGGAACGAACCAAAGCCGCTGTGACCAATGCTCTCCAACAACAAATCCGCGCTTGCTTTTTGCCAGCTGCGGAGACGTTTCGATGGCGCCGTTACGCAAAATAAGCCACGCTTCTACAAAAAGCAATAAAGCGAGCAAAATCGCGAGCGCCGCCATATTCGTCTCGCCAAGCTCGGGAAAAAAGCGTTTCAAAGCTGGGAAGACTTCTTTGTTATTTGCTAGAAAACTAACAATCAACAACGCTGTGCCTACCGTATACGCTGGAGAAAGCAGCCGCATTTGCAACGTCAATCCAAACGCGATCGTCACAAGCGCAATGAGCGAAACGGCATCGCGCGGAAACGCGACGCCGGCAGCGACAGCCACTAGCGATAAAATCAGCCCGGCGGCAAGGCCGCTTCGCCAAAAAAACTTGCTTTCATGAAACGGACTGTATACGCGAATATGAAAATGTTTTCTTTCCCGTTTTACACGCTGCCATCCGGCGACAAGCGCCAGCACTATTCCATAGTAAAACAACGGCTGCACAAATAGCCGCAAAACGCCTTTGAGCACTTCCAACACCCATATGGACATACCGCCATCACCTCGCTATATTCGCGATCCTTTATTTTTTATTCTATCAAATCGTTGCCATAAATCCTATGATCGCACGCATATTTTTTTCAGCATCTTTTGCCAATGGATGCCGAACGGTTCCGCATCACGACTTTCTTTGCCGAATCCGCACTAGTTTTGTCAAGCTGAAAGGAATTTCCGCCGCGGTGGAAAATGATATAAAACAAGATGAAAAAGGAGGAATCGTGTATATGGAATTAAAAACAAGCAATGTCGCGAAACGCCTTGGGGTATCGCCGAAAACGATTCAGCGCTGGGTAAAAAAATACCATATCCCATGCCAAAAAAACGAAGCGGGCCACTACGTATTCGACGCCGAAGCGGTCTCTTTGCTCGAACAAATTAAATTTGAACAAGGAGCGGCATTGGAGCAACGCGACAGTCAAGATCCGCCAAACCAATTCTCCGCTGAAGCGCTAGTTGCCGTTTACAATCAGCTTGCCTCCCGCCTCCAGCACATCGAACACACGCTTGACCAAAAAGCCGATGATGTCGTTTCCGTTCAGCTTCTCCAGCATCGTCAAGAAATCGAAGAATTAGCTTCCCATCTTCACACACTCGAACAGCGCATTGCCAAATTAGAAGAAAACGCGAATAAAGAACAAGCGGGCGCAGCGGAAAACGCCAAACAAAAACCGAAACGCCGCAGACTCGGCCACTTTATGAGTTTGTTTCCGTAATTCTCATCATTTCAAAAAACTCCTTTCTCTTTTCGAGAACAGGAGTTTTTTTGTGGGCAACATTCCTTTACATTTTCTTCATTGATTTTTTATTATTTTTTAATGATCGTTATTTATAATGAACGATGCTTTACTGAAGCTGCATCAAAAAGGAGCGGAACAATAATGGAGCGAAACGAACGAACGGCGATCGGGATCGCTTTGCTTCTTTTAGCTGTTTACCTTTCTCCGCTTTAT
Organism: Parageobacillus thermantarcticus; assembly: GCF_900111865.1. GTDB lineage: Bacteria > Bacillota > Bacilli > Bacillales > Anoxybacillaceae > Parageobacillus > Parageobacillus thermantarcticus. The sequence continues at coordinate 48,920 of NZ_FOJS01000007.1, forward strand.
ATACTAGGAGAAAACGCGCATATCCGGGTACATGACAATATGGATTCAAACATCGCTTGGTATAAAGTGCTGACGCGAAGCGGTGAGCTGTTCGGCCCGATTAACGCGACGATTCCGCAAGTGATTAACGGGCTTCCGCGCAACGCGTTTGGCACAGAATTCAGCGGCATCGTTTGGCTCCATGCCCTGTTTCCTTCGATGGTCGCATATGCGCTTAGCCAGACGATCACCCGCGTTTTCGCGTTTATCGGCATGTATGTGTTGTTAAAAAGGCACTTCCTTCCAAATAAAGAGTCTTATCTTATTCGCGTCGGCGCGTCATTGGCATTCGCTCTCACTCCGTTTTGGCCGTCGGGGATGTTGAGCACACTCGGCATGCCGCTGGCGCTATGGGCGTTTTTAACGATCCGGAAAGGCGAAGCGACATGGAAAGAATGGCTTGTTCTTGTGCTGTTACCGTTTTACGCAAGTTTCGTGCTCGGATTTTTCTTCTTTCTTGCCGCAATGGGACTGCTATGGCTGCGCGACGTCATCGTCCAAAAACGGTGGAACTGGCCGTTTTTTGGTGCGATTGCGTTGATGACAGGCATTTTTTTGGCAATTGAATATCGTCTCGTTTATTCGCTCGTATTTGGCGAAGAACCGACAAGCCGAAACGAATTTCTTTCTTCGCGGCTCAGTTTTCTTCATTGCGTGCGGCTTACGTTCAAAAACTACTTGCTTGGCCATACGCATGTGATGACCGTGCATACGTTTGTCATTCTTCCTATTTTATGGATCGCTTTCTTTTTCGCTTTGGCAAAACGAAGCGAAACGCTCGAAAAGCGATTTCTTTTCTTGTTTGTGCTGAATTTTGTCTTGTCGACATGGTACGCGTTTTGGTTTTACAAAGGATGGCAGCCGTTAAAAGAACACTTTTCTTTGTTAAATACGTTTAACTTTGCCCGGTTCCATTTTTTGCGGCCAATGGTCATCTATTTAGATTTTGCGTTGGCGCTGCAAATTCTTTGGAAACGGGGAATCCGATGGCGGCGCGTTGTTCCTGTCGCCTTGGCGCTGCAGCTATTGATTCTTGGCGGCTTTAACGAAGAGATTCGCTACCGCCTCATCGGGACGCCTTCGTTTAAAGAATTTTACGCAGAACATTTGTTTAACGAAATCAAACAATATATCGGCAAACCGCAAAGTTCCTATCGCGTCGCCAGCGTCGGACTCCATCCGGCGATCGCGCAATATAACGGGTTTTACACGCTTGATACGTATAACAATTTTTATCCGTTGTCTTACAAACATCAATTTCGCAAAATTATCGCCAAAGAGCTCGATAAAAGCCCTGTTCTTAAAGATTACTTTGATCATTGGGGCAATCGCGTCTACCTGTTCTCCGCCGAGCTTGGCAAGCATTATATGTTCCGCAAAACATCGCATAAAAAAATTCATCATTTCGATATCAATACGAAAGTGTTTAAGCAGATGGGAGGACGCTATATTTTCTCTTCCGTTCCAATCATGAACGCGAAGGAAATTCATCTCCGATTGTTGAGAACGTTCGAAGATTCACAATCTGTTTGGAAAATTTATTTATATGAAGTGGAGTAAGGAAAGGAGGAGAAAACGATGCAAAAACCGATTTTGACGATCGTCGTTCCTTGTTATAACGAAGAGGACGTTTTGCCGGAAACGATCAAACAGTTAACGAACGTCTTGGAAAATTTATTGGAAGAGCATTTAATCGCGATCGGAAGCAAAATATTGTTTGTCGATGATGGCAGCCGTGACCGTACGTGGGAGCTGATTGAACAAGAAAGCGAACGGAACCCGTTTGTCACCGGCATTAAGCTGTCTCGCAACTTTGGCCACCAAAAAGCGCTGCTCGCCGGACTGGAAACGGCAAAAAATGATTCCGACTGCGTCATTTCCATCGACGCGGATTTGCAAGACGATGTTTCCGCCATCCGTGAATTTGTCGTGAAATATTGGGAAGGCTATGATATCGTTTACGGGGTGCGGCGCAGCCGCGACACCGATACATGGTTTAAAAGAGCGACCGCGCAATGGTTTTACCGCTTCATGCAAAAATTAGGCGTTCAATTAGTGTACAATCACGCCGATTTTCGCTTAATGAGCAAGCGCGCTCTGGAGGAATTGAGCCGCTACACAGAAGTGAACATCTTCTTGCGCGGAATCGTGCCGCTGCTTGGTTTTCGGTCAACGGAAGTGTTTTATGACCGTAAAGAACGTTTTGCTGGGCAATCGAAATATCCGCTAAAAAAAATGCTGGCGTTTGCGTTTGATGGGGTTACTTCTTTTAGCATCGCTCCGATTCGTTTCATTACCTTCATTGGCTTTCTCGCTTTTCTCCTTAGCAGCATCGCCGGCATATACGCGCTAACCGTCAAATTGCTTGGCCATGCCGAATCGGGTTGGACATCCATCATCATTTCAATTTGGTTCATCGGCGGCTTGTTGCTAATGGGAATCGGCCTTATTGGAGAATACATCGGTAAAATTTACCAAGAAGTAAAAAGACGACCGCGGTTTACGATTGAAAAAACATTGCGTTCCCCATCGCTTTCGCCACTTTCCAAAAAAGAAAAGGTGCGGCTATGAATCAGTCATTTTTTCGATTTTTGCTTGTCGGCATCATCCACACTGCGGCCGGATTATCGATAATGTATCTTCTTTACCATCTCTGCCACGTTTCGTATTGGTGGGCAACGTTAGTCGGCAATGCGATCGGCGCGGTCGCAAGCTACATATTGAATCGAACGTTTACGTTCCGAAGCAGCGTTCCCATTATCGAAAGTGTGTTCCGCTTTATCGCGGTCATGATCGTGTGCTATTATTTTTCGTACCGTCTAAGCAAACAGCTCGCTGATTGGGTGGCGCTGACGGTCGGCATCATTTCTCGATGCTGCGATTTTGCTTGGCGCGGGATTTTATACGATGTTGAATTATATTGGACAAAAACGATTTGTATTTTCTCGTTAAAAAAACGGGCAACGCTTGAGGCGCTGCCCGTTTCGCTTTATTGAAACAACACTTTCATCGCTGTCTTCAGCTGAACATCATTGTTTTCGTCGCGAATCGCGTCCATCACTTTCGCCTGCAATACGTCGGCGGTGTTTTTATCGATTTTTCCGGTTGGCGGAAGTTTATTCGCCTTTTGGAACGCTTTTACGGCCGACTCGGTTTCTTTGCTGAAGTAGCCGTCAGTGCGGCCCGGGTCAAATCCAATCCCTTTCAACATTTGCTGGGCGTTTTTCACTTGTTCGTTGTTCATATCAAACACGAGCGCTTTTTCGATATGAAGCGGACTTGCGTGGAAGTAATCCGGTTGTTTGACTTCAACGTCCGGCTTGACTCCTTTCTTATGAATCCAATGGCCGTCCGGCGTCAACCATTTATAAAGCGTTAATTTTATGTTGCTGCCGTCCCCCATCGGAATCGCTTGCTGCACCGTTCCTTTTCCGAACGATGTTTCGCCGACGAGCTTGTATCCCCCCGCTTCTTTCATCGCGCCAGCCAAAATTTCCGAAGCAGACGCGCTACCTTTGTCAATTAACACGACGATCGGGTACGGCTTTTTCACGGTCAAATCGGAATAAAAGCGCTGCTTATCGCCATCGCGCTCTTCAATTTGCACGTACGGTTTATCTTTCGGAATGAATTGTTTTAAAATTTCCTCCACGCTTTGCAAATAACCGCCTGGATTGCCGCGTACATCAATGATTAAACCATCGATATGGTCATCTTCCAATTTCGCTAATTTCTCTTTAAAATCTCGTGCTGTATTTTCGGAAAACGATGTTACTTCTAAATAGCCGACTTTTTTCCCATTATACGTTTTTACCGAATCATAAACCGTTTCAATCGGAATTTCGTCGCGGACTACTTTTACTTTAATGATTTCTTTTACGCCAGGACGAAGAATATCCAATTGTACCGTCGTCCCTTTTTTTCCGCGAATCTTCAACACGGCTTCATATAAATCAAGACCTTCTAAACTTTCACCATTTACTCTTAAAATTTGATCATTCGGCTTTAATCCCGCTTTTTCCGCCGGTGAATTTTTAATTGGCGCGACAATCGTCACTTTTCCGTCAATCATGCTGACTTCGGCGCCGATTCCTTCAAACGAAGAATCGAGCGACTCGTTAAATTGTTCGGTCGTTTCTTCGTCCATATAAACAGAATACGGATCGTTCAGCGTGCTGATCATTCCTTGGATCGCGCCTTGAATTAATTTGTCGTCATCGACTTTTTCCACATAGCGGTTTTTAATCAGTTCGTAAGCTTGTTCGACTTTTTTCAGTTCTTTCTCATCATTGTTCGTTAACGTTTTATCCGGCGCAACAAACGCTACGTCATGGTCGTCATTAGAAGCCGCAAACTGCATGCCTGCGTACGTACCGCCGGCGCCGACTAACATCGATAAAGCCATAAGCATTGCTGTTGTTTTTTTATTCACAATTTCTCCTCCTCACCCTATGCCATACAGGAAAGGCACCACACAATGTGCCGTGCGATGCCTTCTATTTTCATCATATGACCAGCTTGTACACCGTATGATCGCATTCTGTCTCCTCTGCATTACTAGTTTACACATTTCCCGCCGTTTTCTCAACCTAGATAGGTTTTCAAAAAAAGTGCAGGGTGTCCCATAAACATAGTGGAACACCCTGCAACACACTACTGTATATACAGAATAAACCTATCTATCGTATTCTGTTTTGGTCTATCTCCGTGTTCGTTACGGTAAATCAATTAGCATAAAGCGCGCACCATTTTCTGATGCGATATGAAGCGTCGGCGTTTCCGTAATCCGCGCCGAATCGCGCTTGCGCAACGCCGTTTCTCCGTTTAATGTAACATCGCCTTCAATCACAAAGAAAAAGATTCTTCGTCCTTCTTGCTGCGTAAATGTAAGTTCGCGCCCCGCTTCTAAATCGGAAAGATAAATCGTCAAGTCTTGATGGATATGGGCAATTTCCGAAGAAGAAGGATTTTTCGTCACAACCGGAAGCAACGCGTTTTTCATTTTCTCCACATTAAACGTCGTCCGCTCATATGATGGGGTTAACCCGCGAACTTCAGGCAAAAACCATAGCTGCAAAAAATTCACTTCTTCCGTTGGCGATGGGTTCGTTTCCGAGTGGACGATCCCCGTCCCTGCCGACATCCGTTGCACGCCGCCAAACGTTGTCGTCGCGGTATGCCCCGTGCTGTCTTCATGTTTTAAATGACCTTTTAGCACAATCGAAACGATTTCCATTTCTTGATGAGGGTGGGCGCCAAATCCTCTAAGCGGTGCGACAAAATCGTCGTTTAATACGCGCATCGGACCAAACTGGATATTATTCGGATCATAATAGTCGCCAAAAGAAAAACTATGGTACGTCTTTAACCAGCCATAATCGGCATGATAGCGAGATTGCGCGGGATATACTTGAATCATGCGTACACTCTCCTCTTTATGTTAAGTTTACCCAAAAATAACCGCATCAAGTGCATACTGTCCCGGACCGATGAGCGCCACCCCAATGGCAACGATGATGATTGCAAGGTTGTACTCATATCCGTTTTGCGTCGCCCAATATCCATTTGGCCCATGCACTTTCGCGATTGCTACGATCATCGACACAACCATCAATAAAGCAGCAAGCGGAGTCCATAAACCAACGGCAAATAAAATGCCGCCGACTAGTTCACTCACCCCCGCGGCAATCGCCATCGCCTTTCCTGGTTTTAATCCAATTGACTCCATCCAGCCGGCCGTGCCCTTAAGTCCGGGCCCGCCAAACCAGCCGAACAATTTTTGGGCGCCATGCCCCGCGAATGTAAGTCCAAAAACTAAACGGATTAATAACAATCCGATGCTTGCCATCACTAACACACTCCTTTTGTCATTATCTTTATTTCATAAATCTCGAATTCAAGATAAAAGTATAAAACTATCATCCGGATCTGTCAACCAAAAATGATTGCCCCCGATTAAAAATAGATTTCATTCACCGGACTGCAAACGGAATTTTATGCACGGCTTTGCGATCCGTCCAACATACAGGCAAAAAACCGAGCAGTGCCTCACTGCTCGGTTTCACATTTAAAAATTAATATAATCCAGCGGATTTACCGCATTGGATTTTGCCGGATTCCATTGGCCGCGATGCAGTTCGAAGTGAAGGTGAGGCCCTGTCGAGCGGCCTGTGTTGCCCATATAGCCGATGATTTGTCCTTTGCGAACCGTTTGTCCTTCACCGGCAAGACGCGCTTCAAGATGAGCGTATACCGTTGTGTATACTTGTCCATTAATCATATGAGTGATAAAAATGACGTTTCCATAGCTGCTCGAATAATACGAACGGAACACATACCCGTCCGCTACCGCAACAACAGGAACGACGGCACCTCGTTTGCCAATATCGATTCCCGGATGAAAATCACTTCCGCCAAAACGGTAACCGAATCCCGATGTAATCGGGCCATTCGCCGGTCTCATAAACGCACCGCTTGTAACAGCCGGAACGTTCGATGCGCCTCGAGAACTAGACGAGCCTCCGCTATAATTGTCGCTACTTCCGTATGAATATGTATGCGCTTGGCGTTTTGCTTCCTCTTCCGCCCGTTTTTTCTCCATCAGCTGTTGAAGCTGATATTTTACAGCCGCTTCCTGTTTTCTCAACAATTCCTGTTCTTCCGCAAGCGCCATTTTCATTTCATGATGTTCTTGCTCTTTTTGTTTCAAATTCGCCATTAATTGATTCTTTTTGTTGATTTGCTCATTTAATTTTTGTTTAAGCTGCTCTAGTTCTTTCAAATCAGCTTGGAGATTATTTAGTTTATCGGTAAGTTCCTTTTCTTTTTTCTCTTTCAACGCTTTATCGGCCTGTTGTTCGCGGATAATTTGCTTGTCCGCCTCAAAAATGGTTGTCACTGCGCTGATGCGGTCAATGAAATCGCTGAAGCTTTGCGACCCAAGCAACACTTCAAGATAGCTGATCACTCCGCCGCTTTCTTGCAGCGAGCGAACGCGTTCTTTTAAAATCTCGTTCCGCTTTTCGATGCGTTCTTGCACTTCAGCGATTTCGCGCTTCAATGTTTCAATATCTTGTTCTGTTTTTTGAATGTCCGCCGACAAATTGCGGATTTTTCCGCTCGTCTCTTCCACCGCTAAATCAAGCTTTTTAATCTCGGAAGAGAGCGCTTTTTGCTGTGTTTGCAATCTTTGAATTTGTTGATCAGCGTTGTTTATTTTACTTTGAACCGCAGACTGTTTGGAGCGAATGTCGTTAATCGCATCCTGTTTTTCTTGAATTTCTCTGTCGCTTACCGCATTTGCCAAATGCGGAAAAACGCTAATGCCTAACGCCGTCACCGCAGCAAGCGCCATCGCTTTCCTTCTTTTCATCAATACATTCTCCTCTCTCCCATTGTTTTTTCTATTAAACTTTTAAAAATCTGCGGACAGACATCATGCTTCCCCAAACGCCGATGCACGCTCCAAAAAGCAGCAAAATCAAGCTGATTTGCCACATAAACGGATTAAACGGTAGAAGTTCTATAAACGGAACCGTAATTTTTGGCTCCAAAAATTTGTAAATGTTATAATAAACGACCAAGATCGAAACAATCGGAAAAATCGCGCCAATGACGCCTAGCCACAATCCTTCCAAAAAGAACGGCCAACGAATAAATCCGTTCGTCGCTCCTACTAATCTCATAATCTCAATCTCGCGCCGCCGCGCAAAAATTGTAATTTTAATCGTATTCGAGATTAAAAACATCGCCGTGAACAACAGGCCGATAATCAGCACAATCCCGATGTTTCTCGCCACTTTCAACGTGCTGAACAACTTTTCTACTTGACCTTGGCCGTAGTTCACTTTGTGCACAAATTGGAACTTTTCAATTTGTTTGGCCACTTTGATCGTATCTGTCGGTTTTTCCGTCTTGACGACATACACGTCGCTTAGCGGATTATCTTGCTCAAACAAACGGAACGAAGAACCTTCTTCTCCGAAACTTTTAATTAAATTTTTCAATTCTTGTTCTTTCGAAGAATAGCGTATTTCCTTCACTTCAGGAATTGCTTCAATCTGCGCGCGAAGCGCTTGTTTATCTTGCTCGTTCGCCGTCACATCAATATGAACGCGAATTTCAACATCGTTTTCGATCTTTTTCGCGAAATGGTTCATATTAAACATGACGACTAAAAACACGCCGACTAGTAGCAACGTAACGGTCACCGCACTGATGGAAGCAAACGTCATCCATCCGTTTCTGCCAAGACTTTTCACGCTTTCCCGCATGTGGCGCTTTAGGGTGTTAAGCCTCATAGCCGTATTCTCCCTTCGCCTCATCACGGACGATTTTCCCGTTTTCCATTGCGATGACGCGCCGCCTAATCGTATTCACAATTTCACGATTATGTGTCGCCATCACAATTGTTGTGCCGCGATTATTAATTTTTTCAAACAATTCCATAATTCCCCATGATGTTTCCGGATCTAAATTTCCCGTCGGTTCATCAGCGATAACAATTTTCGGAGAGTTTACAATCGAGCGAGCGATCGAGACACGCTGCTGCTCCCCTCCGGAAAGTTCATCCGGATATGAGCGCACTTTATGCTTTAGACCGACTAATTCGAGCACTTCCATCACTTTGTTGCGAATCACTTTTGGCGATTCTTCAATTACTTCCAAAGCAAACGCTACATTTTCATATACCGTTAGCTTAGGAAGCAATTTGAAGTCTTGAAAGACGACCCCGATATGGCGGCGCAATAATGGAACTTTGCTGTCTCTTAATTTTGCGAGATTTACGCCGTTAATCATAATCGTGCCGCTTGTCGGCTTTTCTTCACGGTATATCATTTTCACAAGCGTCGATTTTCCCGCGCCGCTTGGTCCAACGACATACACGAATTCTCCTTGCTTGATGCGGACGTTCACCCCGTTCAGCGCTACTACGCCGTTCGGATACGTCTTGTATACATCTTGCATTTCAATCATGCTTAATCACCTAATCTCGTTTTCTTAGTTGTTATGACTCGAGCCGTTTCGTCTTATTTCGAATCGATCATACAAAATTCCGCAAAGTTTATTATAACATTATCTTTTAAACTTTAATTTTACATTTATATTTCAAAAACATTACATAGAAAAAATCCGGTCCTTGTAAGGTACCGGATTGACAATGATTATTTTTTGGACGCAAGCCATTCCGCCACTTTGTCGGCGTCTTCTCCTTTGATAATGCCAGGCGGCATGCTGCCGCGCCCGTTCTCGATAATTTTTTTAATTTCATCTTTCGAATATTTGCTTCCAACCTTTTGCAAGTTTGGTCCTGCACCGCCTGATAAATCTTTTCCGTGACAAGAAGAACAGTTTTGTTGGAAGATTTGCTCTGCTGCTGCGGCAGTATCCCCTCCGCCATTATTCCCATTGTTGTTATCAGACGCATTGTTGCCGCCACCACAGGCCGCAAGCGCTAACGAAGCACCAAGAAACACAGTGGCAAGTTTCCATTTCATAAACGAACTCCCCCTACTTACTTAGATGATTACGTTCATTGTTATTATAACCGATTTTACAAAAATTACGTGCGCTTAAATCCTTCCCCGAGCACTTCGGCGGCGTTCATCACAATGACAAACGCTGATGGATCAATGGTTTTCACCAATTGTTTCAATTTTGTGAACTCCGCTTGCTGCACCACACACATCAACACCGGGCGTTCATGGTCGGTATAGCCGCCATACCCCGACAGCCTTGTGACGCCGCGGTCAATTTCATGCAAAATCGCGCGGCGCACTTTTTCTTCCTCATTGGTAATAATCATCGCCATTTTTGAGCTGCCGAGCCCGACTTGCACTAAATCGATCGTTTTGCTTGTCACATAAAGGCCGATGAGCGCATACAGCGCTTGTTCAATATCAAAGACAAACGCTGCAGTTGATACGATAAGCCCGTCGATCAACACCACGCACATGCCGAGGGACAATCCGGTGTATTTATGAATGATTTGCGCCGCCAAATCGGTCCCGCCTGTTGACGCTTTGCCGCGAAACACAATGCCGAGGCCAAGCCCGACGCCAATGCCGCCAAACAGCGAACCAAGCAGCGGGTCACGGGTGGCTGGTTCAACATCTTTCGTCAAATAGACAACAAGCGGCAAAAACAATGTGCCGACAAGCGTCTTCACCCCAAATTGCCTGCCAAGCAAAACAACTCCGGCAACGAACAAAGGAATGTTGAGCGCCCATTGCACATAGGCAGGCTGCCAGCCGAACACCGCATGGGCGATCGTGCTGATTCCGCTGACACCGCCGGAGGCGACGCGGTTTGGCAATAAAAAAAGATTAAACGCCACGGCGACTATCGCCGAACCAATCAATATGCACAAATATTCTATGACAAGTTCCGTTTTCGGATGCAATAGCCGATTTTTTCTTCTCATTCGTCCGACCTCCTATGAGAGTATAGCACGCCCATTTTCGTAAGTAAATGGCATCTGATTAAAGCAGCAGCGCAGTAAAGCCTGCTTGCGCAAAAAAGGCGCGTCGTCCGCGAAAACAAACCGCCCTTGCCGGCAAGTCAGTTCATCCAAAATTAAGTCCGGGACTTGGCGTAAAACAAAACGCCTAAAGCGACCTTACGTTCCACGGGTTTCAGGGCGCTAGACTGAAAGAAAATGAGGACTTGCCAAAAAAAGAAGGGCGCCCCAAAAGTGATGGGACACCCTTCTGTGCTACTTGTATATACGAATCGAACAATGTGCGAAAACCTACATATTCCGCTTATGGTCAAACAATCTTTCAAGCTAGTCTCTTTTTTATTTTAGTTTGGAACGCAAGTATGCGTCGATAAATATGTCGATTTCACCATCCATCACAGCTTGTACGTTTCCGACTTCGACGTTCGTGCGATGGTCTTTGACGAGCGAATAAGGATGGAAAACATACGAACGGATTTGGTTCCCCCAGCCGATTTCTTTTTGCTCGCCGCGAATTTCGGCAAGCTCGGCTTGCTGTTCTTCCAATTTCTTTTGATAAAGCTTCGCCTTTAACATGTTCATCGCTTTTTCGCGGTTTTTAATTTGCGAACGTTCCGATTGGCACGTCACGACAATGCCGGTCGGAATGTGGGTGATGCGCACGGCGGAGTCCGTCGTGTTGACGTGCTGCCCTCCGGCGCCGCTGGAACGGTACGTATCAATTCTGATCTCTTCCGGACGGATTTCAATTTCAATGTCATCGTTCATCTCTGGAATCACTTCGCAAGAGACGAACGACGTATGACGGCGGCCGGACGCGTCGAACGGAGAAATCCGGACAAGGCGGTGCACGCCTTTCTCCGATTTTAAATAGCCGTACGCGTTATGCCCTTTAATAAGAAGCGTGACGCTTTTAATCCCCGCTTCTTCGCCAGGCAAATAGTCCAGCGTCTCCACTTTAAATCCTTTTTTCTCCGCCCAGCGCGTATACATCCGCAAAAGCATCGAACCCCAGTCTTGCGACTCGGTGCCGCCCGCGCCAGGATGGAGCTCTAAAATCGCATTGTTTTTATCGTACGGCTCATTCAAGAGAAGCTGAAGCTCAAACTCGCTAAAATCTTTCGCAAGTTTTTTCGCTTCTGTCACCAGCTCTTTTTGCAAGTCTTCATCCGGTTCTTCTTTCACCAATTCGTACGTCACTTCTAAGTTTTCGTACCGCTCCTCGAGCGATTGAAATTCGCTGACTAAGTCTTTTAATTCATTCGCCTCGGTAATGACGGTTTGCGCTGCTTTTTGATCATCCCAAAAGTTCGGCGCCGCCATTTGTTCTTCTAGCTCGCGAATGCGCGCTTGCTTTGCTTCGAGGTCAAAGAGACCCCCTTATTTCCGCTAATCGCTTAGCCATTTTTTCGAGTTCCTGCTTTATTTCGATCAAGTCGATCATGATGCTTCACCTCGTTACTCATTGTACTGGATTTTCAAAGTGAGAATCAATGGGCGCTAAGGCCTTTTCGCGCAAACAAAGCGAGGGGAAATCCCCCGCTTCGCCGCAACCGTTACGCATTCTTGCCGCAACAATGTTTATACTTCTTGCCGCTTCCGCAAATGCAAGGATCGTTGCGGCCGATGCGCACTTTTTTCCGGTACGGTTTCCGCTTCGTTTCCCCTTCTCCTTCTTTCGGATGAACCGCTTCGCCTTTCGCCACTTCTTGGCGTTCGAGATTGCTATGGATTTCTGCTTTCATAATATATTTGGCCACTTCTTCTTCAATGGAAGCGATCATGTTTTCAAACATCGCGTATCCTTCCATTTGGTACTCGCGAAGCGGATCGATTTGTCCGTACGCGCGCAAATGGATGCCTTGGCGCAGTTGCTCCATCGCGTCGATATGGTCCATCCATTTCATATCGACGGCGCGCAGAACGATGACGCGTTCAAATTCGCGCATTTGCTCCGGCGGAATTTGCTGTTCTTTTTCGTCATAGCGCGCTTTCACTTTTTCCCAAATCAACTCGATCATTTCTTCCGGCTCTTTGCCGCGCAAATCGTTAACAGTTACATCGCCTTCCGGCAACAAATTCGCGTTAAGGTAATCGACAATTCCTTTTAAATTCCATTCTTCTGGAAGTTCCTCTTTCGGCGTATAAGTATTGACGACGCGCTCAATGACCGATTGCAGCATTTTTTCAATAATGTCGCGAAGGTTCTCGGCATCGAGCACTTCATAGCGCTGGCGGTAAATGATTTCGCGCTGCTCGCGCAACACGTCGTCGTATTGAAGCAGCTGCTTGCGAGCATCGAAGTTGTTGCCTTCAACCCGTTTTTGCGCCGACTCGACCGCTTTGGTGACCATTTTGCTTTGGATCGGCTGCGAATCATCCATGCCCAGCCGGTCCATCATCGCCATTAAACTTTCCGAACCGAAACGACGCATCAATTCATCTTCGAGCGACAAGTAAAATTGCGAAACACCCGGGTCGCCCTGACGCCCCGCGCGGCCGCGCAACTGGTTGTCAATGCGGCGGCTTTCATGGCGCTCCGTGCCGATGACCGCCAAGCCGCCAAGCTCTTTCACACCTTCGCCAAGCTTAATGTCCGTGCCGCGTCCGGCCATGTTTGTCGCGATCGTCACGGCGCCTTTTTGGCCGGCTTGGGCGATGATTTCCGCTTCTTTCGCGTGGTTTTTCGCATTTAATACATTATGCGGAATGCCGCGTTTTTTCAACATGTTTGAAAGCAGTTCCGACGTTTCAATCGACACCGTCCCGACAAGCACCGGCTGCCCTTTCGCATGGCGCTGTGCGATATCTTCCACCACGGCGCGGAATTTTCCTTCCATCGTCCGGAAAATCAAATCCGGGCGGTCTTCACGAATGACCGGTTTGTTTGTTGGAATGACGACGACTTGCATGTTATAAATGTTGCGGAACTCTTCTTCTTCCGTTTTCGCCGTTCCTGTCATTCCCGCCAATTTTTCATACATGCGGAAATAGTTTTGGAACGTGATCGTCGCAAGCGTCATCGATTCGTTTTGAATTTCCAGCCCTTCTTTCGCCTCGATCGCTTGATGCAGCCCATCACTATAGCGACGCCCTCTCATCAAGCGGCCGGTAAACGGGTCGACGATGACGACTTTTCCGTCTTCGACGACGTAATCGACATCGCGGTGCATCGCCACATGCGCTTTAAGCGCCAGATTAATATGATGGTTCAGCGTTACATGCTTTAAGTCGAATAAGTTGTCGATTCCAAACGCTTTTTCTGCTTTTGTAATCCCTTCTTCAGTCAGCTGCACGCTTTTCGTTTTCTCATCGTACGTGTAATCGACGTCTTTTTTCAACGTGCGCACAAACGCGTTCGCCTGAATATACAACTTCGTCGATTTTTGCGCAGTACCCGAAATGATGAGCGGCGTCCGCGCTTCGTCAATCAAAATCGAGTCCACTTCGTCAATGATCGCATAATGAAGCGGGCGCTGCACGATATGCTCTTTATAAAGCACCATATTATCGCGCAAATAGTCAAAGCCGAACTCGTTGTTCGTTCCGTACGTAATATCGGCATTATACGCCGCCTGCTTCTCTTCGCGCGACATGCCGCTTAAGTTCAAGCCGACACTTAATCCCAAAAACTCGTACAACTTGCCCATTTCCGTCGCGTCGCGGGTCGCCAAATATTCGTTGACCGTCACGACGTGCACGCCTCTTCCAGTTAAGGCGTTTAAATAAACAGGCATCGTCGCCGTTAACGTTTTTCCTTCCCCTGTTTTCATTTCGGCGATATTTCCTTCATGAAGGACGACGCCGCCCATAATTTGCACTTTATATGGATATAATCCAAGGACGCGCTTTGCCCCTTCGCGAACGACGGCAAACGCTTCAACCAACAAATCGTCAAGCGATTCGCCTTGTTGGTAGCGCGCTTTAAATTCCTCCGTCTTTTGACGCAACTCATCATCCGAAAGCTTTGCCATCTCCGGGCCAAGCGCATCGACTTGGTCAGCGATCTTTTCTAAACGGCTAAGCTGGCGTTTGTTTGGATCAAACACCTTTTTCAATACTCCAAGCATAGAAAACGCTCCTTATTCAATAGAATCACTAATTTACATAATATCACGTACGCGGATGGGTGACAACTAAGACGCGGTAAGGGGCGAGGAGGAAAGATGGAAAAGGATAGACTTTTATAGCTGGGGCAACTTCATTGTCAACTTCCAGTTCAGCGAATGGAAGTCTCCGGAAAAAAGAAAAACGCTTTGTACGCTTCTTTTTATTTCCAGCACTCATCATCATTCTTGGGATTGGATTTGTTCAATAGCTCCTTCCACATGCAAAAGGCGTTTGTTGAGCGCGTATATTTGAAATCCTTTTTCTTCTACTTTCTTATCTATATTTTTCAACAAGGCATGCACATCGTCAGCGACTTGATTTTCCAGACGAAATAAAGCTTCTTTCACCTCGCATAATTCCCGTTCCACCCGTTCAAGCCGCCCTTTCACATTCGCCATCTCATTTTCAAGACGATCAAGACGGCCGTTTACCGCTTCCATCTCTTTCTCCAGACGTTCTAACCGAGCTTCCATTGTTGCGAGCCGAACTTCGATTGTTGCGAAACGTTTTTCCATTTGAACGAAGCGCTCATCAACCTGTGCAAAGCGTTTGTTCATTTCAGCAAAACGTTCATCAACTTGTGCAAAACGTTTATCAATCTGCTTAAAACGTTGGTCAATTTCCTCAAAACGTTTATCTATTTGTTCAAAACGCTGGTCAATCTGTTCAAAACGTTTATCCATTTGCTCAAAACGACTGCGAACTTCTAATTGAAATTGTCCAACATTCGTTTCGATCTTGTCCAACTTTACTAAAATCTGTTGTAAAAGAGCCTCCATCGTTTTTCCACTCCTTCTTTAACATTATAACATCCCCCGCCGGCGCTGGCAGGGGATGAATGTCAGTTTGCTTCAATTAAGCCATATTTTCCATCTTTGCGGCGATACACGATGTTCGTACGGTTCGTTTCCGCGTTCGTAAAGATGAAGAAATTATGGCCAAGCAAGTTCATTTGCAAAATCGCCTCTTCGCTGTCCATCGGTTTCAAGCTGAAATGTTTCGTGCGGACAATTTCAAATTCTTCTTCCTCATTTTCCTCCGCCGGAGCGTTAGTTTGCACGGCAAGCACTTGTTTTGCCTCTTTATCGCGGTCGCGCAATTTGCGGTTGACTTTCGTTTTATGCTTGCGAATTTGTCTTTCCAATTTATCCGCTACTAAATCAATGGCTGCATACATGTCGTCATGGCGTTCTTCCGCGCGCAACAGCAATTGCGGCATCGGGATCGTCACTTCGATTTTCCCTTGTTTATCGTTGTATACTTTTAAATTGACGTGAACATGGACATCTTCCGTGTTTTCAAAATATCTTTCCAATTTTCCGATTTTTTTCTCAACATACTTACGCAATGCTGGAGTTACTTCAATGTTTTCCCCGCGAATGTTATAGATCATCGCTGACCACTCCTTTATCAAGGGTATGTATATTATATTCAACAATATCAAACAAAATCCTCCTTCAATCGGGAAAGGGTTTTTGAAAATTTTGTGAAGCGCAAACAGTTTCTCGTTTTTATTTACTACTTATAATGTTAAAACATAGGGAAAATTACTCATCGCGTTTAGCCTTTATCGTTAACAAATATGCCAGCACCGCATGGCAGGGTTGTCCGGCTCCCCCGCCAATACCGCAACAACCGATTTGCGCGAAAAAACACCAAGCCCCGCATCATGGGGCCTGGTGTTTTCATTGTTCCACATATCGTTTTAACAATCGGGTGACGGACAGCTTCCACGCTTGAAACGCAGGGGAAAGATGCTGCTTGACAATACGCTGCTTCATGTTCGTATCGCTGAAATTTCCATCCAATTTATACGCCTCTTCCAGCACATCAGAAAACAGCCGCAAGCCATTGACAATATCCGGCTCTTCGGCGAACAGCTGGCATAAATGTGCGTTCGTTTTGCTAATCTGTGCAAATGCCATAAAAATATCCGCAAGCACGGCATCCCCTTGCGTCCGCTCATAATTAACAAAACTTTCTTCGACATACGCAAACCCTTCCTCGACTGTACCAAGAAGCTCCACGTATTTTTGTACCATTTCGATTTGCGGAGCCGTTAACACGACCATATCTATCACAACCTATCGTTTTTTATCGTAAAACATCCCGTCCATGGCTAAAGGCTGCTCATACGGATTGATGTAATGGTTATTCGCTATTTTCTTCTGGCGCATCATTGTCAAATCGCGCTGAATTTGCTGCTTCAGCTCCCGCAATTGTTGTTCAATCTCCTGATTCCAAAGCACAATTTGCCGGCCAAGCCGCTTTTCTTCCTCGCTAAACGGCGGACAGAGCTCCCGTAACAGTTCTTCCCTTTGTTCAAGCAGCCGTTCGATCGCTGTGATCGTTTCCTCGCGCTTTTCCGCCGGAACAGGCGCGCACACAACATCCCGCAGCTCTTTTGTCATTTGAAATAACGCGGTGACAACGCTCATTACGCCTGCCCGCCTTGCGCATACTGCCGCTGCCGGTTGATTTGAATGACCTGCTTCCACGTATCGCGGAACTCGGTCACATATCCTTCCACTTCATCCAAAATCGTCGCATCGTTTTTCACATTTGCCTCGACAAGCCGGCGGTAAATGTAATCGTACATGAGCATCATCGATTTCGCCACGTCATATTCCATATTGAGCGTGACCATCAGCTCTTGAATGATGTTTTGTGCTTTGATCAAGTTTTCGTTCCGCGCGGGAACATTGTTTTCTTCGATCGCCTTGCGCGCCAGCTTAATAAACTTTAAGCAGCCGTTATACAGCATCAGCGTCAGCTCGCCCGGCGACGCCGTCTGCACCGCGTTCGTTTGGTAGTTTTGATATGGGTTGTTCGTTGCCATTTATCTCACTCCTTTGCCTGTTCTATTGAGAGCCGCCGAAAAAGGCGTTCATTAAATACATGCTTTGCTCGTTTGCCCGCTGAATCGCCTTTTCCATCGCCGTAAACTGCCGCCAATAGCGGTCCTCGATTTGTTTGAGACGGTCTTCAAAACGATCGATCTGCTCGTTAATTTGGATTAAATCGCGGCCGATCGCAAACTGATGGTTTGTCCAAACTGTTTTTCCTGCCTTCTGCTCGACTTTGCCGATTGTATCTTTAATCGTATCCCTTAATCGGCGGGCAATGCCTTTTTCTGAGTAATTCGTGCTGTCGTTATTAAACAAACGATAAATCGCATCGGGATTTTCTTGAATTTTCCTGCGAAGCTTCGTTTCGTCAATCATCAGTTTACCACCATCTAGATAGTTAGACGAAGTGGTAATGCCGATTTCCGCAAGCTGCGAGAACCCGCTCACAACTCCTTGCACACTCGTATAAAGGTCCATTCGCATCTTGCTTAAACCGCTCGATAAAATCGAATCGCCGCGAAGAAGGCCGCTTTTCGCTTTTTCCTCCCAAAGCTCAATTTGCTTTTCTGTCATCGATTCTTTTTGCTCGTCGGTAAGCGGCGGATAATTGCGGTAGCGTTCTTCTTTCAGCTTGGCGTTAATTTTATCGATGACTTCGTTGTATTTATCGACGAAACCTTTAATAGCGTTAAATATTGCGTCGACATCAGTAGACGTCGTAACCGTGGCCGTTCCTAAACTTTTGACCGTATACGTCACGCCGTTAATCGTAAACGTGTTCGATGATCGGGTCGTCTCAAGACCATTAATCGTCACGACTGCGTCTTTTCCTGCTGTCTTGCCGCTCAACTCCTGTCCAGCGCTTGTGTTAGTAAAACCAAGCTGGACAAAAAAGTCGACCGTCGCCTGATCGGCCAGCTTGATACTTGCCTGTGCCCCCGTCTCTTTTTTCATGATTGAAATCCGCCCAGTCTGTTCATCATAAAATGCGCTAACTCCTAAATTCGGATCGCTATTCAACTGGGCGATCACACCATCAAGCGTCGTTCCTTGCTTAATGGTGATCGTCGCTTGTTTCGGACTCCCATCTCCGTTTATCACGTCTAATGTCAACGTCACATCAGCAGTGACCGAAAAACTACTTCTGTCTATCATTTTCGTCGCATCCGACAGCCAAACGGCCGAAGTCGCCACTTGCTCAACTTGGATTGTCGTCGCTACGTTCGCCGCACTCGAACTCGCCGTCGCCGACACGACTGCCTCGTTCGAACTGGTAACTGTCTTTTTCAATATGCTACTTTGTAATATCAAATTATTAAAAATATAGTTATCAAGATCTTGTAACAACGTGTTCATCGAGCGATAATCATCGCGTTGCCATTCAAGAATTTGCTTTTTTTGATACAATTTATCAAGCGGCATCCGCTCCACTTTCATTAAGTCCTTGACGATTTGGTCAATGTCCATGCCGCTTGCCAAACCGCCAATGCGCATGTTGCTTGCCAATTTCACTCACCACCATTAAATTTTTTTATCGACAATTAACCCAACAAATTCCATCATTGCCGCATATATATCCAAAAGCTTTTTTGGAGGAATTTCACGAATGACTTCATTCGTCCGTTCATCAATAATTTGCACGTAATACTCCTTTAATTCGTCATGCAACTCAAACTTGATGGACGTATGGCTTGGCTGCAAAAATTCGTTTAAGCCTTTCACTACCTCTTCCAGCTTTTCTTTCGGGAGATCTTGCTGCGGAGTTTCTGAAGTGCTGGCATAAGGCTGATTCTGCTTTTGCGATTCTATCATGCTGCTTTCCTTTTCGTTGCGAGTATTTTCAAAGAAATAAGAAGGAGAATGGGAAGAGACCCGTTCCACCGTCATCATCGTCCGCTCCTTTGTATAAACACTATCTATGTTTTATATCGGATAAGAATGGGAATTTGTGAAGGGGAAGGAAAAAATAAATTCGGGGATTATGATGCTTTCATTTCACGTGCACAACGCTTGTCAATGTATTAAGGAGAGAACAGCAGAAACTTAAAAACAAATGAAGAATATATGCACAAAACTTTCTTGACAACTCTCAAATATGGATTTTATCCATATTTAATGAGGAAATTTTGAAAATCAATAATCATTCCCGTTCCCTCCATAAAATCTACGCCTAAAATTCCGTCAAAACCATATATTTCTTTAATCATTCCTAATTGCAATAAAAATGACACCAGCTCCTTTCCATCAATTGTGACGTTATTTACTATTTGTTCATAACAAAGCTCGCTGTGTCCACCTACTCCGTACATTCGTTTTGTTCTTCCATTAATAATATCTAATTCTATACCAATTTGTGCGAGTGCATCCGTATCAAAAATGGTCGTAGCGCACCCTGTGTCCAATAACACATCCGTTAAAAGAACAGCTTTTTCACCACGCTTTATTTCAACGGAAACAATAGGCAATCCATTTTCTATTCTTATATTCATACTCTCCCCCGAATTCCTATAAAATATTGTTCTTCTACCTCTATTTCTTCCTTACTTGTATGAAAAATATATAATTCTTTCTCCGGAAAAGTTTTGTGCTGTTGCTTATAACCATTCCATGCATCGGACGCACTATGATACCGATCGATCACTTCCATTTCCTCAATGATCCGTTTGCCATTTTGCGAATAAGCCGAAATAGCCTCCACCAAAACAAATTGATTCGGACATTGCTTACGTAACTCTGACCATTTCATTTGTTTCCCTCCATCTCTTTTTATTCCATTTTATCACTAATCGCCTTTACATATATAAAGCAACAGATGACAGGCAGTATGAGTAAACTTAACGTCAATGCCCAGTTAAAAACAAACTACTCTAAAAACTCCCTGCCTTTTTTCTTTCCCGATTAGGGTTCTGTTCGATATTGAACAAAAATTTTAAACAGTATCCACAAGTAATCAGTAAATTTTCGTACCCCTCCTACCATCTTAAGTACATAACAGGGGAATAAGTTAATGATTGCCACAGAAATTTTTCATATATCGTTTGTTTCACCATCATTTCTAACGCATCTACCCGTTAGCCGCCAAATAAGATATAATAAAATTACAAATATTGTATAAAGGAGAGATTGTAAATGGGAATGGAGAATTTAGAGGAATTTTTAACAAAGAAAAAGGAACAAGCCGAAAAAAATAAAATTGACTGGGAACAGAAAAAACAGCAATGGCTAATGGAAATTACAACATTTTATAAGCAAATTCAATCGTTCCTTACACCACTTCAGGAAAAGGGACTGCTATCTTTTGAATGGGAAGAAGTTAAGAAATATGAAGAATACCTTGGCGAATATACGACAAGGAAATTATATGTAAACTTTCCTGATCAACAAGTAGTAATAGAGCCAATTGGAAAAAATATTATAGGCGCCATGGGAAGAATAGACATGATTGAAAAAAATGGAAATATTATGTTTTTATTAGTAGATAAAGAAGCAGAATCACCAAAAATTATGGTTCATTTTGGCGATGGACTGTCAAAAGGTTTAGAAAAAATTCGTGAAACGAAAAATCCCGAATATGCTTGGAAAATTGCAACTCCTCCCCCAAACATAAAGTTTATTGACTTGAACAAAGATTCCTTTTCTGATGCCTTGTTAGGAGTTATTGCCTAGTGAAGAGACGCATCACATTTTCGGGGGAGAATAAAAACCTTGAAGATATTGTTAATTTTTATAATATATGTAAAAGCGCACTTTTAAAATACAAAGAAAATATCAAAAAAGGGCTAGAAATACCCGAAGAATTCATCGGTTTTACACCAGAGAAATTGGATCAATATTTTAAAGATAAAATTAAGGAGCTGGAAAATCTAACGTGTTTAGACTTATTGGCCGCTGTGGAAGCAAAACTGAGAAATAGACTATCTAACAAGAGTATATAATCGTAAAAAAGATAACCTTAGCAGAATATTCCGATGTATTTACAAAGACAAAGCAGAACGCGCTTCTCTCGATGAAGATATTCTCGAAAACTGGAAAGAGCAACATCCTCAAGTGAAAAAATATATAAGCGATTATAAAAGTGCACTGCAATTGCGCCATTGGTTGGCTCATGGGCGGTATTGGACACCAAAGATGGGAAGAGATTACGACTTGTTAACAATATATACGATATGTAAAAACTTAGTCGATTATTTGCAAATATAAAAAGAGAGTCATTAACAAGGAGAGTCATTAACGAAGGTGGTGTCGAAATAACACATTTGACTTATCATCTTTAGAGAGTTTTGGACGCATCTTTATTGATAGGGTGTTGGACTTCCTGCGAGCTCATACAATGCACTTCCACCTTTTTTAAATGTTCAAAAGCCGTTTCCGTACTTCATCCCCCCATCTATATAGATGCACCTTGAAAAGTTAACTTCTCGATTACGCTGCACACCCCAGGCGTTGCAGCACTTCCTCCGGGCGTTCATGGATGTAGTCCACAAACCGGGCAACGGCTTGGACGATATCGTTTCGATCTTTGTGAAACACATTGGCAATGACGGTATCTTTCAGCCATTTCCACAAGCGTTCGATCGGGTTCAGTTGCGGTGAATACGGAGGAAGGTAAATGAAGTGAAAACACTGTCCTTCTTCCCGCAAAAACTCTCTCACCATTTTGGCGTGATGAATTCGAGCGTTATCCAGCACCAAGACGATGAGCCGGTCCGGGTAACTAACGCTCTTTGAGAACTCGCAGGAAATCTAAAAACGTTGTAGCATTGGCTGCCCCTGCTTGATGAAGAACCGTTTCGCCATCGTGGACGTTGACCGCGCCAAACAGCGATATGTGGGCATGATGGCCGAACGTCGGCACTTGCTTTTGACGGCCAACCTCTGACCATGTCATACGCAACACATGATACGACCGGATATGCGTTTCATCGATGTACAACAGGACGGAATCCGGATCCATTAAGTTTTTTTATCAGGTCCATTTGTTTCTCGAAGTTTTTTTGCCGGTCCGGATCTCCTTTCGCCAACGTGTAGATCGGCCGGGTCCAAGAAAGTCCTTTTCGATGCAAGAGCTTTCGTAATGCTTCGCGGGAAATGGATATGCCGTAATGGTGGGACACATAGGATTGAAGGATGTTCGTATTCCACGCCGAAGCGATGTCCCAGCCCAGCTCCGCGGGTGTCGTGGTCAACACAAGGTGTTTGATCTCTTCCTGTTGTTCTTCGGTGAGAAACGGCTCCCGCCCAGGGGCAAAATCCCGATGAAGCAGGAGTTCAAGGCCGCCTTCGTTAAAAAGCGACACATAATGGGAAACGGTTTGGCGGCACACATTGACCATGGAAGCAACCTCTTTGCCCAAATAGCCTTCCATGACAAGGCGGACTGCCATCACACGTTGGCGGAGATGAGCGTTTTTGATCTTCCGTTCCTGCTTGCGGAGTTTCCGAGGCGTCCATCCGTGATCATGGGTGATTTTCAGCGGTTTCATGTCTGATTCCGCTCCTTTTCCATGCTTTTCCTTAGGAGCAGTATAACCGGAATGGGCACCACTTATGCGAAGGTTAACTTTTCAATGAGCATGTATATAAATCCACTCTTTCCACATTCGAACGGTAGAAGCGCAATCGATTTTTTGTCAAGACCTTAACCGCTTTTATGAAATCCACCAATCCTAGTCCAATATGTTCCATATGTGATTTACCTTTCTAATGGCGTTTGTTTTATAGGAAAATTAATAATTATTTTGAGATCAACAACGATTTCGTGGAAACGACATACATTTTGCCTGGCTGCACTTCCTTGCGGCGGCAAGCCTTTTCATACTCCGAAAACATTTCCGGGTATGCTTGCTTAAATTGCAGAGCGATTCCTTTCCCCATCACGCCAACACAATTTACTGTATTCACCAAAGCTTCTGCTTCATCTTCCAAGAGATTGCCTTGTTTTAGGATGATCATTGTATCACCTCAATAAATTTATCCCTATTGTAATAGTCATCAATCACTTTGTAAAATATTCCTATTTTTAGTTATTGATAAATAGTAATTATCTCCATAGGATATTTTAGAGCAATCTTATTATTCGGAAATTTTTTGAAATTTATCGACTTTCCTTAAAAAATCTATCATTCCGTTACACATAGCTTATATAATGACTAAAACGCTACCCCATAATAAAATTAGTCAAATGGCCACCTAAACCTTTCAAAAACATGAGGGATACATTATAATAAATGTATATCGAACATACGTTCCATAAAGAGGTGAAATAAATGCACGATTTCTTACAGTTAACTCCCGTACAACAAAACATCCTTGTTGCCAGCATTATTGGCGACGGAGAAATTACAAAGCTTTATAAAAATAGTAGGAGGAAAAATCACAGTTATCGGGAGCATTTTGGCATTGACCAAGAAGAATATCGAAAATGGAAAGTTTCATTTTTTAACGACCTTTTATATATCACACGTAAAAGTCAATGCGTCCGCTCATTATCACTGCCATTGTTTACAAAGCTATATCCTCATTTTTATCACGATGACGGCTCTAAGCACATACCGCTTTCTTTGTTACCATATTGTACGCTGCCGCATTTTCTTTCCGTTTTGTATATGGACGATGGCTCACTCTGTATTTCTTCCCAAGTAAATCGGCGAAAGAAACGCATTTATTTAACGCCTCATATTTATCTCTACTTGCAATGTTACCCGCCCCACGAACTGCAACAATTACAGAATCATATTTTTACTCATTTTGGCATCACGTTTCGTTTAAGCAAACGTCCCGATGGTCAAGGCAGTATTTTAAAAACGACATCGGTCAAAGATACGCTCCTCTTTCTTGAAACGATCGCCCCTGTTATTCATGACTGCCCTTCTATGTATTACAAAACCAACTGGAACGAACGATTTAAAGCAGAGAAACGCAAATGGAAAAGCAAGCTTCCGGATTTCGATATTTTCGTAAGCAGCACCGAGCGCGTGAAACCGTATTCCATTGAAGAAATACGGTTATTGAAAGAAATGAAGCAAAAAGGAGCTACGATCCAAGAAATCGCAGACGCTCTGCAAAGAAGCTATTGGTCTGTTGTGTATAAATGGAGAGAGATAAAAGATAAATAAGGTGTTCATGAAAAAAGAGACCCTAGATAACCTAAGGTCTCTTTGCGTTTCGTTATGATTAACGAAGCAATTGCAATACTCCTTGTGGTTGTTGGTTGGCTTGCCATGCCTCAACGTCTTTCGAACGTTGTGTAGACTACATCTTCACCCTCAGCTTTACCTGTTAGGGGCTGGGCGCTTCGGTTCGGCACTTGCCTCCCCTACGGACTTCATCACCATAGCGTTTCGCCTTAGGTGGTATGTCCTAGTCGTTGAACCTTCTCCACCCTTTCGGGACAGGAGCTTGGCTGCTGGTTGCCCATTGTTGCATCTTTCCTTTTTTCAAGCCGTCACGCCTGCCGTTTCCAGCTACGTTGTGGCAAGGAAAGCTTTAGGGGTTCCCAGCAATTCACCCAGTGATCCTCTTAGCCGTTTCCAGCTAAGACGCCCTGCAAATATCCAGCCGTTATCTTAATAACTGCAATACTCCTTGCGGCTGGCTATTTGCTTGAGCCAACATCGCTTGCGCTGCTTGAGTAAGAATGTTGTTCTTTGTGAACTCCATCATTTCTTTGGCCATCGTGCCACCCTCACTTTCGTGTAGGGACAAGACTACATCTTCACCCTCAGCTTTACCTGTTAGGGGCCGGGCGCTTCGGATGATACAGGACGATGGAGGAATCCTGTCCACCCTATGGACTTCATCGCCATAGCTTTTCGCCTTAGGCGGTATGTCCTAGTCGTTGAACCTTCTCCACCCTTTCGGGACAGGAGCTTGGCTGCTGGTTGCCCAATCCTTTGACTTTTTCAGCCATCACGCCTGCCGTTTCCAGCTACGTTGTGGCGTCAAAGGCTCTAAGGGGTTTCCAGCAATTCACCCGGTGATACTCCTAGCCGTTTCCAGCTAGGACGACTGTGCCTGTCGCCATTTAAGCGGCTAAGGCATAATCTACGTCACGGATGCGGGATTCCGCTGCTGTTAAGTTTTCAGCAGATGTTCCTAAGTTATTGATCGTATGTTCCAAACGGTTTTGGTAAGCACCGAGTTTAGCACGTTCTGCAGAAACTTTCTCAATTGCATTGTTAATTGTAGTAATTGCAGCATTAGCAGCCGCTTGGGATGAAATATCAATTCCACCAACTTCAACAGAGGCTCCATCAGTTAATGCCGTCGATACCGAGAAAACGGTAGTAGTACCATCTTCTGCACTTGTAAACGTCTTTCCGTCCGTTGTCGTTGCAACAATCTTACCATTAACATCCTTTAAGGCCTTAGCGGTATCGTCATAAGTATAACTACCCGCTTGCAAGCCATTATTTGTTGCCTCAGTTATACCGGTAGCATTTCCACCGCTAATTGTGACTTTAGTCACGACATCACTGAAAGCAAGAGTGTCATCTGTACCAGCGAGAGTAAATGTTTTTCCATCAGCGCTCGAGGCAACTATCTTTCCAGTAGAATCTACCAGATTGAAGTTTTCATCTACGGTATAAGTCCCATCAGCAAAATCTGCGTCAGTTGTTGTGGTATTATCAGCTATTGTCCCTGCTACTTCAACCTGAACTTTCCCGGCAACACCCAAGTTAAAACCTCTCATATCATTTATCTGTAAAGAAAGGTTTTGGCCTTCATTCGCACCAATATGGAAGATCCCTTTAAAAGAACCGTCTAACAGCTTCTGAGTGTTAAATTCAGTTGTTGCTCCAATACGAGACAACTCTTGAGACAATTGATCCACTTCTTTTTGTAGCTCTGCACGGTCAGTTGCTGTGTTTGTATCATTGGCAGCTTGAACCGCTAACTCACGCATACGTTGAAGAATCGCATGTGTTTCGTTTAACGCGCCTTCAGCAGTTTGGATAAGCGAGATGCCATCTTGCGCATTCTTAGAAGCCATTTCCAAGCCACGGATTTGCCCGCGCATTTTTTCCGAGATCGCAAGACCTGCTGCATCGTCGCCAGCGCGGTTAATGCGCAGACCGGAAGATAGTTTTTCCATGTTTTTCGATACAGCGCTTTGGCCAATAGTTAATTGGCGGTACGTGTTCAACGCCGCAATGTTGTGGTTAATTCTCATATTCCCTTCCTCCTTGAAATTTTTTTATTCCACGTCCTTGTGGAATGATAGATTTGCGGATAGGAAGAAAGTCGGCCGCCTTTCTTCGCTATGCCGCGTTCACTTTTTATATCGGTTTGCTTTTAAAAAGTTTTAATAGGTTGGAAAAAATTTTTTAGATTTTGATGTCGAGAAATTGGGAAAATGGAGAAGGCTGCTGGATTTCTTTAATAATGCGCGCCGGATCGTCTTTATGTTTGTTAATCATTTCGTTTAATGCTTGTTCGGCAATCTCCTTATTATCTTCCACAATGCGCGCGATGACACCTTGTACTGGCACTCCGCCGATGCTGAAGCCCATCACTGTTTCCCCCCTTTCAAATGTTTCAATTGTTCGTTCAACTCTTCTAGCGATGTTTTCGAGGCAAGGGAGGCGGCGCTGTTTTCGGCTTGGATGGCGAGATAAATTTCTTTGCGATGAATTTCGACATGTTTCGGCGCGTTGATGCCAAGCTTCACTTGATCGCCTTGGATGGCAAGGATGGTGATTTCAATGTCATCGCCGATTTGGATCGCTTCGTCTCGTTTGCGTGTGAGCACAAGCACGCTTGCCGCCTCCTTTATTTCGCCACTTTTTCTGGAAAAAGGCGATGTTTTGTTTTATAGTTTGTATTGGTTAAAATAACTTGCTTGCCAAGACGTTGATGAACGTTAATGACAATCGGCGCCTGCAAGTTCGCCGTCGTGTTATCGAACGGGTCGACAACAGTTAAAATGACGTACAAGGCGACATCTTGTTCTCCCGTGATTTGAAGTTGCTCGAGCGTGTTGTCATCGAGCTCGATTTCGTACGTTGGAAAGTATGAAAACGGCTCGATCAAAACAAAGCCAAGTTCGGGAGTTTTTACCGACTGCAAAATGACAAACGGCGTATCCTCAAGCGGCAATAAAACAAATTGCTTTTCGTCCAAAAAACCCGGAATGCCGTGTTCAAAATGAAAAATATCCTTTTCGTTAATCTCAATTTCACCATGATATTTTGTACAAAGCTTCATTATTCCACACCTTTTTGTTAAATGGAAATTTCAAAATTAGTGCCAACAAACCGTAAGTTAACGAAATCGATTTTTAATGAATTGCGTTGTGCAAGATCTATCGTCACTTTTCCCGGTGTATAATTGATAATCGGCTTGTTTATTTTTGTACTATTAATCGGTTTATTGACTTTGACATCAATGTGCACCTTCGCTGGTTCAAAGTTTATTTTTACACTAAAAGGAGATGGAATCCAGCCAATATTGAAGTCGTAGATCGGATCTTCACTGTTTTCTTTTGCCTGCTCGGCGATCGGGTTGCCGCCGTCTTCAATCCTCATTAATTCATCTCCCTGCCGGGACACGCGGGCAATGCCTTCTAGCCAATCTTTATAACCTTGTTGTGCAAATTCTTCAATGCGGCGGAAAATATGTTTCAAATCCATGTCTTCCCATGCTTTTGTTTGGTCAATGGTGAGTTTGGCTGGTGTCGTTTCAATCTTCATTTCCGCCGGCGGTTGCTGCAGGTCAAGCTCTGCCGGCGGCTGTTTGATTTCTTGCACAGGCGGCGTCGTTTGGATCGCGATTTTCGCAAATGTAGACTGTAAACGAATTTGCGGCAGCTGCATATTTTCGCCCTCCTAGAGGAAAAGCTATCTTGCCCTCACAAGATAGCTTAACGCAAAAAGTCAAGAAGCGTCGGCTGAATAATGCGGGCGCCAACACCTAGCGCGGCGCGATGGACGCTTTCTTGCGTTTTTAAATCCATGATGACGCGTTCTATGTCCGCATCCTCATTGTCTGACAACATGCGGTTGGCAATCACTTCTTGCTGATCGATCCTGCTTTCCATTAACTCAATCCGATTCAAACGTGCTCCCAATTCCGCACGAGCGTTTAAGAAATTATTAATATGACTATCAATATAACTAAGGTATTGACTTAAATCTTTTCCTGATGTCGATGGATTGTTCAAAGCTTGTTCCAATAACTTCAAATCGCTGAACAATCCGTTTCCCGGTTGTGGGGAAGCAAAATTTCGGTCGTAACTAAACACTTTTGTCGGATCAACGTTGACTGGGATATAAATCCCTTTTGACAATTCGATTTTGACCTCATTTGAGTTGCTCGACACCGGCAATGCTGATGGCGGCATTTGATTTACCAGATTTAAATCCACTGGCTGCTGCAATGTATCCGTACCGTTAAAAATATATTTATCCCCAACTTTCGTGTTTGCGATCGAGACGAGATGGTTTGTCAGCTGCTGAATCTCTTGCGCAATCGCGGCTCGTTGGCTTCCCTCATACGTATCATTGCTCGCTTGGACGACAAGTTCGCGGATTCGATGCAATGCTTGCGTCGCTTGATCAAGCGCCGCGTCCGAGTTTTCAATCCAGTTGTACGCTTCGGAAAAGTTGCGCTTATATTGCTCCACTTCCGTTAAATTCGTGCGATACATCATCCCTTTCATCGCAACAACCGGATCATCGGAAGGGCGATTAATTTTTTTTCCTGTTGACAGTTGATCTTGATATTTGCCCAATCTCGCATAACTGGCACTCAAGTTTCTAAGCATATTCTCTGTCAACATTCCTTGTGTGACGCGCATTTCATTCACCTACCTTCCCACAATGCCCATGCCGTTAATAATTTTATCGAGCATTTCATCGATGACGGTAATTTGGCGTGCCGCTGCATTGTAAGCGTGCTGAAATTTGATCATATTTGTCATCTCTTCATCTAGTGACACAGAGCTGACTGACTGGCGACGCTCATCTACGGATTGGCGCAATACCTCACTGTTATCTTTTAGGCGGTCAGCTTGTTGCGCATCTACGCCAAGTCTTCCAATCCATCCTTCGTAATTTGACTTGATTGTACCGCTTGCTAGGCGCGGCGGCGTCGGTCCGAGATTATTTAAATTAATAGATATATCTATTAAGTCCACGGTTCCGGAAGATAAAAGTATTTGTCCAACACTGGCTAGATTAAGAGCATTGTTTCCATTTCCCGGTTTACCATCTGTTGATGCCGCGATTTTCGAAAGATCATTAATTGCCGCTGATAACTTAATGTTCTTAGCAGCTCCCGGAACTGTTAATGTTGCTTCATCAAAGAATTCCACATTATTTGTACCGTTAAGTCCATAGCCCTGTTTATGAATAGCGTTAAATACTTTTCCAAACGTATACGCTAGCTTATCCAAATTGTTAATCATTTCTGGATAAATACCTTTTTCATTCCCTGAACCATCTTTATAACCAAATGATTCCATTAATCCACGCAATTTGCCGGTTGGAAAGACTACTTGATTTGTCAATGTAATCGGAATAGAATTTCCTCCTAAATTCACACTATCAACGGCTGGCCCTGGCGTTTCGTTAATTCCATCTCCATCAATATCTTGACCATTTGGGAAAGATAGCGATTGATAAGAAATTCCTTGAACCAAATAAATTATATTGCCGTTGCCATCTTTAATAGGGTTGCCATTGCTATCAACAAGGTAAATATTGTATTTTCCTTCTGCAATTTTTAAAGAGTTTCCGCCACTTGGCACCTTTTCGACCCGCACATTAATAAGTTGGGAAAGTTGATCGACAAGGCGATCGCGTTCATCATATAAGTCGTTCGGCAAGTAGCCAAGCGGCTCGACTTCGCTGATTTGCTGGTTGATTTTGCTGATTTGTTGTGCCAGAGAGTTGATTTCTGTAATCGTGACACCAATTTCATGACCTAAATCATTTTTAATTTGTGATAACGAGTCATATAAATAATGAAACGTTTCCACAACAGCCAATCCACGTTGCCGAACGACGGAACGCGCCCCTTCATTTTCCGGATGCACGCTTAAATCTTCAAGCGCTTGCCAAAATTGATCCATCGCCTTCGCTAAGCCGCTGTCTGACGGCTCGTTCATAATCTCTTCCATTTTTTTTAGGGCGTCCGCCCGCGCTTCCCAGTAGCCAAGTTTGTTATTTTCCCCGCGATATTGCAAATCTAAAAAGCTATCGCGCACCCGCTCAATAGAACCGGCTTCGACCCCCGTCCCCATCTGTCCCGGAATTTGCGGACGGTTCATCGAAGCTGGCGGATATGGCTCGGTCTGTTCAAAATTGACGCGCTGGCGCGAATAACCGGGCGTATTCGCGTTGGCAATATTATGCGCGGTCACATATAACGCCGTTTGCTGAGTAAACATGCCACGTTTGGCCACTTCTAAGCCATGAAACGTCGATCGCATCGCTTTTTCCCCCAATACTAAAAAATTGCTTGTTCACTAAGCTCTTGAATCAAATAACGAACTTCCGCCGTCATAAGCAGATGACGCCACGTTCGGTTTCCGGTAATTCACTTCTTTCGGCTGCGGCATGAGCATATTCAGCATGACATGGACAAATTGCAATGATTGCTTGGCCAGCTGCTCGTTTAATTGGTTCACATTTTTTAATTCCGACAGCACCGCTGATAAGTCATCCCGCAGTTTCTCAAGCATGGCCCGTTCCGTTCCTTCTGTTTGCAAAATGCACGCTGTTAATGTCGGTTCGTCCGTCTCGCCGATCATCGCGTGAACAACACGAATGCGTTCCTGCTCAACACGGCCAATGGCCGCAATATATTTTTGTTCTTCTTTCACAATTCCGTTCAGTGCTTCCGTATCGCCTTTTTTTAGCACTTCCGTTTTTTTGTTTGCCAGCTCCAGCAAACCTTTATGCAGTTTCACATGGTTTTCTAGCACCTCTATTAATTGTTTGGCAGACAATCCAATCTCTCCCTGAAAGTACATAAAAATTAAACCAGTATTACGCGTAATACTGATTTTCTTTTAATTGTCAAAATAAAATCGATATACACTTTTCGCAATTTCCTTCGCGTCAATTTTATATGTCCCGTTTTGCACTTGCTCCTTTAACTTGCGCACTTTTTCTTGATGTTCGACCGTCCATTGGGAAAGCTGCTGCAGTTCTTTCGCCGCTGCGGAAATTTCCACTTTATCTTGTTTAATGTCATTTTTTTTCACTTGCGTCTCTTTATCAAATTGCCGTTTATAAGGATTAATGCCTGGCAGGCCGAATTTGTCAATTCTCATGAAAATCCCCCCTTTTAACATGCCCTGTGCCGTTCGTTGCCGCAACTTCTATCTATATTATCGGCAAACGCAAAAGATTGTTAACAACCATTCAAAATTTATTTTCGTCGTTCCTTTTCGTATAATAAATGCTTTCTGCCTGACGGCGCTTTTTCCTTTCTTCATCTTTTTGCAGCTCTTCTAACTGTTGGTTTAAGTCTTTTAAACAGTTTTCGCACAATTTGCCTTTGCGAATCAACGTGCCACAGCGGGCGCAAGGATATGTTAAATTTGGAAATTGCGCAAGTTTCAGCCGGCCGCTTTGAATAAATTTAATCAGCAGCGATTCCTTTACTCCTGTTGCGTCAACAATTTGCGCCATTGTCGCCATGCGGTTTTCTCTTTTCCGCAAAAAATGGTAAACTTTCTCAAACGCCTCTTCTTCCTCTTTATAGCAATCCTCACAAATATCACGAAACGAAGTTTTAACAAATAAACGTCCGCAGTTTGGGCAATTCGCTAAATTCATTGCTTATCCTCCCCATATTCC
This sequence comes from Parageobacillus thermantarcticus, assembly GCF_900111865.1. GTDB lineage: Bacteria > Bacillota > Bacilli > Bacillales > Anoxybacillaceae > Parageobacillus > Parageobacillus thermantarcticus. Next base: position 81,184 of record NZ_FOJS01000007.1, read on the forward strand.
TCTCTCCTTTTATTATAAGACATAAGAAACGCTTACGTATAAATATTGATGATTAACCCTTGAATTTCCCCGATTGTGCCTAAAAGGTCGATTCCTTGTTTTTCTTTTTGCAACACCGCATTCGTGAGATCGATAAGCTTTTTATCCACTTCTTTCACCATTTTGTACAAACGCGACCGGCCGCTCCAATTGAAACCATGTTGTTCTGACAATCGCAAACCGTTTTGTACCGCATCATCCAGCAGCTTTTTCACAAGCCGTTTATATTTTCGCAAATCTTCCACCGAACGCGATTCTGCTAATTTTTTTCCTTGTTCTTCGATTTCTTTCGCAAGCTGACGAAATCGTTCGAGCGCGAGTGCTTCGTTTTGCTTTGCCACGACTTCTGCAAACGATACAGACGAGGAAGCAGCTGCCTCTTTTTTGCTTACATTCATCATGTTCGCTTTCGTGATTTTTTGAATTTCCACATGAATCTCCCCTATTGTTGTTCGATGCTTTTAATTAATTTCAAAATTTCCCCAATGACCGCATAAAGCTGTGAAGGAACGCGATTTTCCGGATCAACTAAATGTTTGACAAGCGCTGAATCGTCTTGCATCGGAACGTGTTGTTGCTGCGACAGCTTGATCATTTCGTTTACAGTATGGATTTTCGGTTCCGACAGCTGATCGGCTCCGCTTTGATAACTTTTGAGCGCAGAAAAATGTTGATAACCGTTTTTCATACTTTCCAATCATACCCTTTCCCGCTATTTCTTTCGTTCGCTTCCGTTGTTTCCACCGCTGTTTTTTGCTCTTTTTGTTCATTATTCATTTTTGCAAAAGCAATTCCTTTCACATTGTAGCCGATTTCCTCCAGATTTTCTTTAGCCGCCTCTGTTAATGATTTTAACGTTTCGGCAAGTTCCGCGCTGTCCGTTTTAATGGTTACCGTTAAATCTCTTTCTAACGCCTGTAGCAAAATCCCGATTTTCCCGTATTTTTCCGTGTCGAGTAAAAAGTAAAGGCTGCAATTTTGCCAATCGAGCTTTCCTCCATCATTCCGCGAGTTTAAATAAATGTGGACCGTTTCGATTCGGTCGTTCAATAACATCGGCACTTGATAAAACATCGTTTGCGTATGGTTGCTGGTGTCAAATTTGCTTAGTAGCTGCTGGCCTGTCATATTCGCCAAAGCGTGTTCGGCTTGCTGTGCGATCATGCCATGTTCTCCTTGGCTTAATTTCAACAACAGCGCCTTTATATTTTGCGGTTCTATGGACGGCTGCTTAAACAGGAAGGAGCGAAAAACATCTTTTTCATGGTGAAACCCTAATTGCCGGAATTGTTCAAACGTATTTCTTGCCGAAACTTCCTCACCGTGCGGAGGCTTTAATATTTTCTCTAATTGCGTAAAAATTTGCTGCTTCGGTGCCGCTTCCTGCACATCTACATTGAAATGAAAAGCGGAAACAAAATGTTTTACTTTTACGTCTGCCGGCTGAAAGCGAATCCCTCCAAGCAAATTCTTTACTTCATTCACGATTTTTAAAGCTTCGTTCTGCTTTCCTTCAGCAAGCAGCTGCTTCGCTTCCGCCAATTTCGCGCTTGCTTGAAGCATCTGTTTCTCTGTTTTCATATCGGTAAAAAGCATAAACTCTCCTTGCAAAATAGCGCGGTCTAACGTATGAATCACGGCTTCGACGAATTGTTTTGCTTGCTGGCGCGCCGATGTTTGTCCGCTGTTCAATAAAAACGCCGCGTTTTCCAGCTTCTTATTCATCTCTATTTGCAGCTTTTTAAAATCAAGCGCCGCTTGCGATAGTTTTTCCGTAATCGTCTTCACGATCATATTTTTGGCTGGGGCGGGGAATGCTTGCATCCATTCCTCATTCCAATATGGCAATTCCGTTTGTTGCCCTTCCGCCATTTCTACAGATGCAGAAATGTGGCGTTTTTGAGGGACTTCTTGCTCTTCCATTAAATCTGTTTCGTCTTGAGAATGGACAAACTTTGTGCTATCGTGACCGAAATCGTGGTTGTTCTCCTCGAAAACTTGTAAACTGTTCTCCGCTGAAGTTTGTAAACCGTTCCCCAGCGAAGCTTGTAAACTGTTTTCTATTGAAGATTGCAAGCGCGGCAAAAGATGAAGACGATCTGCCAGCTGCGTTAAAACTTCGCCCAACGGTTCGCCATGTAGCGCTTCATGGATGGACCATAGATGGGATTCGGTCACTTCAAGCTTCTTATTCGCAAGCGCTTTTATCGTTTCCAATTTTTCGTTCAGCGTCCCCATTGCTTTTTCGAAAAAGCGCCTTAATATCGCTTTTTCTTCCTTAGATAGACGAATTCCTTGCGCCAGCAAAATTTGTTCAGCTTTCTCCAGTTCGCTGGCAGGAAATAAACCGGCGGCGGCATCATTTGTTTTCGCTGTTTTCGGCACTGCTTGCACTTGCAACACACCATCTTTTATGCCAACAATCCGCACAACAACTTGATCTTCCTTCGGCATTTCTCCTTGAAAGCGAACGAGCACATCCTGCCCTTTCACCGTTACAATCGCTTCATCGTTGCTTAACTTTTCCTTCATCGTTGCGAAAAACGTTTCTCCCTCTTTCAAAGAAAACGGCATTGGGTCGGTCATGATGAAATCGTTACGAACTTGCATTTCTTTCACGCTCCCGCACTATCTTCGCTATCTTTAATATCGGCATGTTTTCCTACAATATTAACCTCTTGCCAATGTAATCGAAGAAACAGAGGCGGCGCCAGCCTTAAGTAGCACCTTCGCCGCATGCCTTAACGTTGTTCCTGTCGTATAAATGTCGTCGATTAATACAATATGTTTGCCACGCAAAGATGTTTTTTCCGAGAGGCGAAAGACGTTTTCTGTCCGCAGCCGCTCAAGGCGCGATTTTTTTGACTGTTTTTCCAAGTGGCGGCGGCAAAGTGGTTCATAAATGGGAAGAGCAAGCAGTTCGGCGAGCGCCTTTGCTTGGTTAAATCCGCGTTCGTACAGACGCTCATCGCTGAGAGGAATCGGGACGATGCAAAAGGTATTGTCGAAATGGCGGTAAAATTCGCGGCAAAACTCGTCCTGAAACGCTTGGACAATCGCGTAGTCGCCGCGAAATTTCCAAAGCGCGACCACTTCCTTCATAAATTCATTGTACATATACACCGACCGATTTTTCGTTAACACATCTTTCCATTCATCATCCTTTTGCCATTGAACACAATCAGCGCATAATTTCCCTTGGCGATGCGATCGTTCAAGACCGGCGAAAGGCCGGCCGCAAATATCGCAAATTTCTCCATCAATTTTCACAAAAGCGCCGCGGCATTTCACACAAAGGCAATCCGCGTTTTTTAACGTCAAAAAATGTTGCCAGCTCGCGAGCGGATTGTACGGCGCATGACAAATCAAGCAATTCATTGCGTTTTCAACAGCCCCCTTTCCGCCGCCTCCTTATTCATCCTTTCAATCTGCCGCTTTGCCGCAACCATTCCCTTCGTCTTGCCGTAATGGAAAAAGCGGATGTCGCCGTCCGGATATTGGGCGCTGCGGCCGACGCGGCCAGCAATTTGCACGAGCGCGCTTTCCGTGAAAATGTCGTCTTCGGCGCCGAGCACGGCAACATCGATGTTTGGAACGGTCACGCCTCGTTCTAAAATGGTTGTAGTGACAAGAAGCGGTATGCGACCGTCGCGAAACGCCTGCACTTTCTCCGCGCGCTCCGGATCTTCCGCGTGGACTCCTTCGATCCGCTCATCCAATTGTTTTAGTATACGCACAACTTTCTCGAGGACATCAATATGGGGGACGAATAAAAACGCTTGTTTTTCTGTTTCAATGCGGGATTGGACCCATGCCATCACGTTGCGGGGAAGGCTTCCTCGCTTTAGCTGCCTGCGCCAGTTTCCGCACCATTCGAAGGATGGGACTGGGAGAGGAAACCTGTGGTAGCGGGCGGGGATGGTGACGGCTTTCCGTGTGCCGCGCCTGATTTCCCGCTGCCACGCCGGATGCGGAGTCGCGGTTAAATAAATCAGGCTGGACTTTTCTTTGCGCGCTTTTGCGGCGGCGTATTCGAGCATTGGCTCAACGGAGTACGGAAAGGCATCAACTTCATCAATCACCATCACGTCAAAAGCGCGGTAAAACCGTAAAAGTTGATGTGTGGTGGAAATAACAAGCGGGGCGAATTTGCCGCGGTCTTCGCTGCCGCCGTATAAAGCGATCAATGGCACATTCGCAAACGCTTGTTTCAAACGCGGGGCAAGTTCACGCACGACGTCGATCCTCGGTGTAGCGATGCATACGCGTTTTCCCATCTCCAACGCCCGCGCGATTCCTTGAAACAGCACCTCCGTTTTCCCGGCTCCGCACACCGCCCAAATAACCAATTCGCCATTCTGCGCGATCGCGTTCTCGACCGCATCGGCGGCCCGTTGTTGCCCTTCGGATAACGTTCCGTTCCAAGAAAGCGGGGAAAGGTAACGGGATTGCGGAAAAGAAAAGCGGGACACAACGAGCGGCGTGCATTCGCTGACGCGCCCCATCATAATGCATTTGCGGCAATACGTACAAACGGTATGGCAGCGGGCACAAGGAAACGAGGCGAAAAAACGGCCATCCTCGTTTCCGCATCTCATGCAGCGCCATCCATGTTTCGTTTTTACAATTCCTTTTTCATAAGAAAGATAGCCGTGTTCATAATGGGCTTGGATGAGATCGAGAGGAAATGGGAGTTCTTCCAAAAGAAGCTGTCTTCCTTCCACAAATGAAAGGAGTTCCGCGGAGTAATGAAACCCTGGGGTTAGCTGAATCGAAGGCGGGAAATCGATATGGCTGATCGGCTTGGCATCTTTATCATTTTTTGCCAGCGTTTCAGGGATAAGCCTTCCTTTGTCCACGATAAAACGCATATACTTCCTCCATTTCCCTATTATTAGTCACGTTCTCGTTATTGTATAAAATTCATCCAGTAAACTTGGACTACTAAAATAAAACCTCTTTTTGCTAGTTTCTTTTCACATAATTTCCATCTTATATCACATAAACGAGCAACGAGCAGCTTTGAATGATAACGCCAAATCCAGCACTTCGACGTGCAAATTTGGATCTCCACAAAATAAAACAACCGTTGCCGCTTTTCACACAAATTGGGGCTATATCCTCTTTATGGCTTCATGGATGATGCACAAAATGTTGCTGGACCAGAAAAAGTCCAGCGAACTCGGGAACGCCGGAAACGAAAATCGTTTCTATTTCCGGAATCTAATCCTTCGTTCTGTTCCCGTTTTTCTTTGCACATCGAAGCGCTCCTTTTTGGAAAGGGGCAAAAACGATGCTTTTCTTTTTTTACCAAATTTTTAGGAAGTATCGCATTACTATGCGGTGGGTGCAGGAAGCAAAATTTTGGAAAGCCTCGCATCAATAGCGGCATAGGAAGCAGCAAAATTACGGCTGATACCACGTCAGTCCTAACGCGCCTTCGCCAAGGTGGGTAGCGATGACGGGACCGAAATAGCTAATCGTAAACTCGACGTTCGGATAAAGGCTTGATAACCGTTCCTTCCATTGTTCCGCCTCATCTGGGCGGTTGGCATGAATGATCGCCGCTTTTAACGGCACGCCTTTGGCCGCGTCTTCTGCCAATAATTCTTCAATCCGTTTGATCGCTTTTTTGCGCGTGCGAATTTTTTCAAACGGAACGATCACTTTATTTTCAAAACAAAGCAGCGGCTTGATTTGCAGCAGCCCGCCGATAAACGCCTGCGCGCCTGTCAATCTTCCGCCGCGCTGCAAATGCGCCAAATCGTCGACCATAAAGTAGGCGCGCAACGTTTTTTTCATTTCATCGATCCGCGCGATGATTTCCTCCGGCGTTTTTCCGTCAAGCGCCATCTTTGCCGCTTCGATCGCGTAAAAGCCTTGGGCCATGCAGCTGATTTCCGAATCGTACGCGTATACTTTCAGCCCATCGACCATATTTCCTGCCGTCAGCGCGCCTTGGTATGTCCCGCTGATGCCGCTTGAGAGATGGATGCTGATGACCGCATCGTACCCTTCGTCGCGGAGCGATGTAAACAGCTCAACAAACTCGCCAACCGCTGGCTGTGAAGTCGTCGGCAAATTTTTATGCTGCTTTACTTTTTCGTAAAATTGTTCCGCACTGATATCGACTTCCTCGCGGTACGTTTCCCCGCCAAACGCAACGCTCAGCGGAATCATCCGAATCCTCAACCGATCGCGCACATCTTTTGGAATGTACGCGGTGCTATCCGTTACAACTGCTGTTTTCATCGTCCATACCTTCCTTACCGTTTTTGTTACCTATTGTAGCGGAAAATGAAACGAATTTCATTATCATTAACCCGATAAGCACTTGGTCCTTTCCGGCGAAACTAGCGGACTTCGACCCAGCCGTTTTTGATGGCGACAATGACCGCTTGTGTACGGTCGTTCACGTTTAGTTTTTGCAAAATGTTGCTTACATGGTTTTTCACCGTTTTTTCGCTAATGTATAGCGCCTCGCCAATGCCTCGGTTGCTTTTTCCGTCTGCTAATAGCTGCAACACTTCACATTCGCGGCGCGTTAACAGATGAAGCGGCCAGCGGACTTCCCGCTTTCCTTCTTCTTCCTTCTCGCCCTTTCCAGCCGAAAGCCGGCGGTATTCGCGAATTAAATTATGCGTAATCCGCGGATGCAAGTACGATCCGCCTTCCGCGACGATTTTCACCGCTTCAATCAACGTATCCGCGTCCATCTCTTTTAATAAATAACCGGTAGCGCCCGTTTGCAACGCACGCATCACATAGTTTTCATCATCATGAATCGAAAGAACGACGACTTTTGTGTCAGGATATGTTTCAATCAGCTGTTTCGTCGCCTCTACTCCATTGATGTTCGGCATATTAATATCCATGATGACGATATCAGGACGATATTGTTCGACAATCGCAAGCGCTTCACTTCCGTCTGAGCCCTCAGCGACCACCTCAAACTCCTCTTCAAATTCTAAAATCCGCTTCATTCCTTCACGAAACAGTTGATGATCGTCAATAATGGCAATGCGTGTTTTCATGATGCCTCTCCTCCCTTTTTTAGTGTTATTGTGCTTATATGTTCAATGGGATGCGGATAAAAATCGTCGTGCCAGCGCCAATTTTCGACCGGATATTTAACGTTCCTTCCAGCAAGTCAACCCTCTCTCTCATGCCCATTAGCCCAAAGGCGTTTTCTTTTTTAACGGTTGTGTCAAACCCTTTCCCATTATCTTTCACCATCACAAGCAGCTGATTGTTTTTCACTTCCGTTTTCACTTCAATTTCCGTCGCCTCGGCATGTTTCAAGGCATTTTGTACCGCTTCTTGAACGAGGCGAAACACCGCGACTTCGAAACGGGGCGGAAGCCTCATTTCTTCCCCAATATGTACGAATGTGATACCAATTCCCTTATTATATTCTTCGATCGTCTGCAAATATTTTCTTAACGTAGGAATTAAGCCTAGATCGTCAAGCGCCATTGGTCTTAAATCATAAATAATTCTTCGCACTTCGTAAAGAGCAGAACGAACCATTTTTTTAAAATCGCGGATTTCCGAAATAGCCGCTTCAATCCCGCGATCTTTTAACACTTTTTCCATTAAATCGGAACGAATAATGACGTGCGCGAGCATTTGCGCCGGACCGTCGTGGATTTCCCGCGACAGCCGTTTTCGTTCTTCTTCCTGCGCCTCGATGATTTTCAAACCAAATTCTTGCTTTTGTCTCGCCCCTTCAATAAATTCACCGACTTGGCGGAAATCGCTAGTTAAATAATTAAGTACAACCGTAACCTGCCCAACTAAAAGATCGGCACGTTCGATCGTTTCTTTCAGCCCGATTAAACGCCGCTCCAACTCATCCCGCCGTACTCGCAGCTGTTTTTCCCTCTCGCGGACCATCGCCAGCGCCATGTGCAATTCATGCGCTTTTTCATACGCTTCGCGGATTTCATCTTCTGAATGCATTGCGAAATTCCGGCTCACTTCTGAAAGGCGTTGGCGGGAGAGACGGGTTTGCACTTCGAGCTTGTCCGCCTCCACGATCGTCTTTTCGATCGCCGCCTTCACGTCTGCCAATTCCTTAATCATCCATTCATATTCTTGGCGCGACTGTTCGCCAATTCGAAATATTTCGTCTTTGCTATGTTGAACGGTGTCGATCATTTTTTCGACAATTTTATCCAATTCTTTTACGTCCAAGCTTTTATTCGTCGACATACAACATCCTCCGTAAACGCGTTGCTGCGATGTTTTCCCGTTTTGCGCATAGATGCTAAAAAAATTTATTTGAAGGAAAAAAGTTGTCAATTTATAATAAAAAAAGCATCTACTAAAATTCTGCCCTTTGCCTACTAAAATAGTATAACACGTTTTTATAAAAACCTTGCCTATTTTTTATCTAGACTCGTTTTTGGTTGCAGCGGGGTGATTTTTGTTTTGTTGCAAAAATACTATACAGTAAAAGGATACGGCGAAAATGAAATCGTCATCGAAAAATCTCGCTTTATTTGCTACATCAACAGAGCAACTACAGAAGAAGAAGCGATTCAATTTATCCAACAAATAAAAAAAAAGCATTGGGACGCGACTCATAACTGTTCTGCCTACATTATCGGCGAACACGATCAAATCCAAAAAGCGAACGATGACGGCGAACCGAGCGGCACCGCCGGCATTCCGATGCTGGAGGTGCTGAAGAAAAAGGGGCTGAAAGATACCGTCGCCGTCGTCACCCGGTATTTTGGCGGCATTAAACTGGGAGCAGGCGGCCTTGTGCGCGCTTACGGAAAATCGGTGTCGGAAGGGCTGAAAGCAGCCGGCATCGTCGAACGCCGCCTTGCGCGCATCATGCATGTCACCATCGATTACACGTGGCTCGGAAAAGTGGAAAATGAATTGCGCTCTTCTGATTATACTATAAAAGACATCCATTACGCGGAAAATGTGGAGTTGGAAATTTTTGTAGAAGAAACGGAAAAGCAAACGTTCATCGATTGGATGACCGAGCTGACAAACGGAAGAGCGGAAATAAGAGAAGGGGAAACGGAATATCTCGAAACGGACGTCTTTTGAACTAAAACGATAAAAAGGAGTTATTTTATCATGGCAAATGAGAGAAAGATGGTAAATGAACGAAAGCGATACAAAAAGCAAAAAAAGAAAAAGCGAAGAAGACGCATTTTATTTGGGTTATTTATGCTCAGTTTATTGCTGTTAGCCAGTTCTTTAGGATATGCTTCATTTTTAATGCATAAAGCCGAATCGGTGATTAATAAGTCATATGAATTGTTCAGATACGATAATACAAAGCGGCTTGATCCAAAAAAGGACAATTTCTCTGTGTTGTTTATCGGCGTCGACGACAGCCGTTCGCGCAATTTTAAAAAAGATACCAGGTCCGACGCGCTGATTCTTGCCACGTTTAACGCGAAAGACGAATCGGTGAAAATGGTAAGCATTCCGCGCGACTCATACGTATATATCCCGTGCGAGGACAAATATGATAAAATTACGCACGCACACGCTTACGGCGGCGTAAAATGCACCGTTGAATCCATCGAAAATTTATTCGATATTCATATCGATTATTACGTCAAAATGAATTTCTACGCCTTCATGGATGTAGTCGATGCGTTGGGCGGAATCGAAGTCGAAGTTCCTTATGACATTAAGGAAAAAGATTCAGAAGACCATCGCAACGCTATCGTGCTGAAAAAAGGAGTTCAAAAGTTAAACGGTGAAGAAGCGCTCGCCCTTGCGAGAACCCGAAAGAAAGATAACGACATCGAACGCGGAAAACGCCAGCAACAAATTTTAAAAGCCATCTTGGAAAAAGCGAGCAAAGTCAGTTCCATTACAAAATATGACGATGTCATCGAAGCGGTTGGAAACAACATGAAAACGAATTTCACTTTTGATGACATTAAGTCATTAATTTATTATGTCACAAGCAGGAAAAACATCCATATCGAATCGCTCCAATTAAAAGGAACAGACCAAAATGACGGGGTCTATTACTACAAATTAGATGAGGAATCCGTGCAGGAAGTGTCAGACGCGCTTCGAAACCATTTAGAATCATCGAGCGCATAGAACAAAAAGGTCATCTCGAATGCCGACGAGATGACCTTTTTTGGCTTCACTTTCTCATATTTGCGTAGCGAATGCCTCGCACAATTTTCAAAATTGGACGGTAGTTTTTGCCGACTAATCCGATTTTTTCAGCAATTAACTCCAACGCAAGCACGACGATCGTCAATATAATCATCGATACCCATGCGGCAGCTTTGGACAAAATGATAGCCACAAGTCCAAACAAAGCACTCATACCGTAAATAATAAGAACCGTTTGGCGGTGACTGTAACCAAGACGAAGCAGGCAATGATGCAGATGCGACTTATCCGGCGCTGACAATGGCTGCTTTTTAAGAAGACGGCGAATAATCGCAAAAAACGTATCGGAAATTGGCACACCTAAAATAATGACAGGAATAATAAACGAAATCGCTGTAACATTCTTAAACCCAAGCAATGAGAGAACGGAAATCATATATCCTAAAAACAGAGCTCCCGTATCTCCCATGAAAATTTTAGCTGGATGAAAATTATAAATCAAAAATCCTAAAATGCTGCCGAGCAAAATAAACCCCATGCCTGTAACAAACATGTCGCCTTTTAAAATCGCCATCCAAGAAATCGTTATTAACGCAATGGCGGAAACTCCAGCAGCTAATCCATCAAGCCCATCAATTAAATTAATGGCATTGGTAATCCCGACAATCCAAAGAATCGTTAATGGAATGCTTAAAAAGCCGAAATGCAATTGCGATCCAAACGGCAAATTAATGTACTCTACCTGCACTCCGCCAAATACAACGACGACAAAGGCGGCTAACAACTGCCCTGCCAATTTCACTTTTGGCGAAAGCTCAAATAGGTCATCGAGAAAACCGGTAATAATAATAATGACACTTCCTAATAAAATCGGAACTTCAAACACGTTATCTGGATCTAAAAACACAACTCCCACAATAAACGCGATATATATCGCCAATCCGCCTAAACGCGGCATTATTTTCTGATGCACTTTCCGTTGATTTGGACGATCAGTTGCGCCAATTTTAAACGCCAACTTTTTGACAAGCGGTGTTATAAGCACGGAGGTTATAAAACAAATCAACAAGGTAATAAAATAAGCCATAAAAAATCCTCCTTAACTTTATCATAACCACTTATTCTTTTTTATTGTCAACATGATTTTACATTTCCAACAAAACAATGGAAAAAATAACATAAAATCACTATGTATCATGGCCTAATTTTGGACATAGTATAAAAAGACTTTTTAACTTATTCACAATGAGGATTATAACATAGACATACAAACTATTAAACCATTATTTTACGAACTACTATCATAATAATTATTCGAAAAGCGGTGATTTTTATAAGGGAATTTGTGTGAAAAGAAAACGGAAAAAGCGATTTTGTTTTTTGATAGTCCAAGTTTACTTGAAAAGAGAAGTAATTCTCGCACATAAGAAGCGATCCTATTAGCAAAACAAAAACATCACTATCGTTATCCAAGTCCTGATAATTGTGTAAAATTTCGCTCTCGATCTAGCGAATTTAAGTTTTGAGAAAATCAAAGTTTCTTTTTACCAAAAAATCTCGAACTTAATCCTATCGTCTATACTACTAGTTTTTATATCCTAGATTATTGAATGGATGGACAGCGAAAGGGGGAAATTTCTCTATCGATGGTCTCCCTTTTTCAAGTTAAGTAATGGTTACGAAGGGGAATTGATACATTCTATATAATATTTTCACATTTTTGCTTGTCTACCATATCGGTTATGGTACAATAAGAGCGAGGACCATCTTCCGTTTTGTATCGAGTATAGGTCGAGAGTGCGATGGACGGGTTGAGGCCGGGAAAGATATCCACAAATAGGTGGATATCTTTTCTTTTTAAAAAAGCTAATATTCAACGCCACTGAAACGTTGAACATTAGCTTCAAGAGATGATTTATGATTGCTTTACGATGGATATTTTCCATTTGCTTAAATCCGGCTCAGACTTTCGGATGAGCTCTTTCGGAAAAATGAACGTCCACGGTTTTGTCGTATTCGCTTTTACTTCCAAACAGTCAAGAGCGAAGCCTCCGCGCGCGATCACCTCTCCTGCCGCGTCTTCGATTTGAAGCGGAAGCTGTTCAAAATAAATGTTTCGGTCGCTGCCGTTGCGAATTAACACGGTAACGCTCAAGCCATGTTCCTCCGTTAGTTTTGCCTGAAGGCCAAAGAAATTGACTTCCCCCGGTTTTGGCGGTTCGAGTTGATCAACCAGTTGCCGTAGTTTATCTTTTTCTGCTTTAGGAAGCGCTTTTTCCCAGCTTTCCTCCAATTCTAAGCGGTGCTTTTGCCTTAATTCAAAAGCAAGCTTCCATCCTTCTTCCGGAATATTATTTGTCTTTAATGTCGCGTTTTCGAACAAAAAGTTCCATGGACGACTGCTTTTCTCCGGAAGTTCTCCCATCTCTTCTAAATTGAACTCTTTCCTCGCGATGACCGCATCGTCTGCGCTTAACAATAAAAGCGTTGCTTTTCCAATTTTAATCGGCTTGGACAAACTATGGCGCACGAACGCGGATACAACCACACCGTTATCTTCTCTTCTTAAGCTGATGCCAGATAGGGAAATTTGGTTTGGCTTTAACGGCGGCAGTTCATTGTTTAAAAAGCGCAACACATATTGTTGCTCCATTGGCAAGTTCCACGATGGATGCAAGGCTAGCTCCGTATAGACTTCTTCATCACCGGCATCAGCCGTTTCTTGAATGACATCTTGGGCAGAAACGGCGGTATCCCCGCCGCTTTTTTTCTTTTTCTTAAAAAATGGAAGCAATGTTTATTCCTCCTTATCGTCCGAAGTATGCTGCAACGATTGCAGCAATCGTGAAAGATGCAAGCTCATTTCTTTTTCGATCGCCGCATACATCATTGTGAACAATTCAAATCCATCCTTTTGATATAAGCGCATCGGATCTTCCTGCTGATAGTGGCGCATTCCGATTCCTTCTTTCAACAGCGCCATATTTTCCAAATGCTTCATCCAATTTTGATCGATCACAGCCAACATGATATGTTTTAATTTTTCCTGAAGCGATGCGTTGTTTTTCAACATCTCAAGATACTGAATATAAGAATCCACTGTTTCCTTCACTTTTTGCTTCACATCTTCGATATCCTCTAATGCATGTTCAAAAGCAATTCGCTGCGGATAAAGCAGACGATTTAACTCCTCGACCATCGCCGTAACATCCCATTCTTCCGGAATAAGTTCCGGCAGACAGTATTTCTCGACGATGTTGTCGCACGCCGATTGCACCATCGGAACGATAAGCGAAACTCTGTCTTTCTCTTTTAACACTTTATCCCGTATATGGTAAACAACATTTCTCTGCTCGTTAATGACATCATCAAGTTTTAAATTGTATTCCCTAATCGAGAAATTAATTCCTTCTACAATTCGCTGCACTTTATCCACAAACTCATGAATGTTGTCGTTCATAATTCGGCCGGTTTCATCCGTTTTTAATTTCGGCTTTAATTTCTCCGTTTCTTCCTTTGCGAAACGACGGAACATATCGTCTTCGAGGGAAATGAAAAACTGGCTCGACCCCGGATCGCCTTGGCGACCCGCTCTTCCTTTTAATTGGTTATCGATTCTTCGGCTTTCATGCCGTTCTGTTCCAATGACATGCAAACCGCCAAGCTCAGCGACCCCTTCGCCTAACAAAATGTCTGTTCCCCGTCCTGCAATATTCGTGGCAATCGTAATGCGGCCGCGCTGCCCCGCTTGGGCAATAATCGCCGCTTCTTGCTCTGCCGTTTTCGCATTCAGCAGCTCATACGGCAAATTTTCTTGATCTAAATATTTAGCTAACGCCTCTGACTGTAAAATCGAGGTTGTGCCAATTAAAACTGGCTGTCCTTTTTCATGGCGCCGCTTCACCTCTTTCGCGACCGCCACGTATTTGTCATGTCTTGTCATGTATACGTTATCAGGCATATCCACGCGAATTTTCGGCCTGTTCGTCGGAATCGGGATGACATCCATTCCATAAAGTTGCTGAAATTCCCTTTCTTCCGTTTTCGCCGTTCCAGTCATTCCAGATAAAATCGGATACATGCGAAAATAGTTTTGAATCGTAATGGAAGCTTGCGTTTTATTTTCTTCGGTAATTTCCAACCCCTCTTTCGCTTCAATCGCTTGATGGAGCCCGTCGCTTAACGACCGCCCTTCCATCACACGGCCTGTAAACATATCGACAAGCATCACTTTTCCGTCACGAACGATGTAATCCACATCGCGTTTGAAAATCACATGCGCCCGTAGCGCCTGAATAACGTAATGGTATAAAATTTGGTGCTGCAAATCATATAAGTTGTCGATGCCGAACGCTTTTTCGACCTTTTCGATTCCTTTTTCCGTTAAATTGGTTGTTTTCATTTCTTCGTCATATATATAATCAACATCACGTTCAAACCGTTTGACTAAACGCGCCGCGATATAATGAAGCTCTGAGCTTGAACGCGTTTTTCCCGCAATAATCAGAGGCGTTTTCGCTTCATCGATCAAAACGCTGTCAATTTCGTCGATAATGGCGTAGTGATAAGGGCGTTGCACTTTATCGGCAAGATCGTACACCATGTTGTCGCGTAAATAGTCAAATCCGAATTCCGTACCGATTCCGTATGTAATGTCGGCTTGATACGCTTGTTTCTTTTCCGAAGGCGACATCATCGGAAGGTTCAAACCGACGGTAAGACCGAGAAATTCATGAATTTGGCCGATTAAATTTCTATCACGTTTCGCCAAGTAATCGTTAACGGTAATGACATGCACTCCTTTTCCTTCAAGCGCGCGCAAATAGCTTGGGAGCGAAGCGACAAGCGTTTTTCCTTCACCAGTCGCCATTTCGGCGATATTTCCTTCAGCGAGGACAAGCCCCCCCATAAGCTGGACATCGAAATGCCGCATGCCAAGCACCCGTTTCGCCGCTTCCCTCACCACCGCGAATGCTTCCACCTTAATATCGTCAATAGTTTTTCCTAAAGCCAATTGTTCTTTAAAATATTCTGTTTTTGCACGCAATTCTTCATCTGTGAGCTTTTCCATATGTGGTTCCAGCTGATTGATTTGTTCAACAAGCCGTCTATATTTTTTTAACCGGCGTTCACTTGCGTCACCGATTGTTCTTTTCAACAGTGAAAGCATTTTGATTTACTCTCCTTTATAACGAATTCTAGTATAGTATACCAAATTAGCAATCATTACGAAATGTAAGTCTATGATCATATCTTTCTTAATCTTCTATTGTAAAATCATACTTTACATGAAAAAACTGCTTGTCGACAATATTTGTTGAATATTGTAGTATTTTGTCGATAGGGTTTAGCTTGATAAGCCAGTCTACGATTTCCGTAGATGGCTCTTTTTTTGTTTACGGAAACTATTGGCACGATGCCTATGCGGTTCGTGTCAAATGTTTGCAATCGAATGCTTATTTTAACTTAAAATTCGCTGGCAGCGACAATAGTGATCTCTACCATGGTTCGTTCCACCTTTAATGAATGATAATCTTCGTTGGAAAATGTTCTGTTTGTTACTGCATCACATCCGCGAAATCCATCTCCACATTGATATCATTAGACAACAAAGTGACATTACTTTGGAAAAATGCTATACTAACCATTTGAAAGACATTTCACTCTTTTATAATGGAGTAATCAAAGGAGGAGCGGTAGTGGATATTCTCGTCATTATCCCCGCTTATAATGAAGAAGCGACCATAAAAGATACGGTCATGAATTTAATCAAAACGTGTCCATATGATTATATCGTGATTAACGACGGCTCCACCGACAGAACATTGGAGATTTTAAAAGAGAATCAATTTCATTATTTAGATTTGCCGGTTAATTTAGGAATCGGCGGCGCGATGCAAACAGGCTATCGTTACGCTCTCCGAAAAGGATATCAATACGCGATTCAATTAGATGCGGACGGCCAGCATAATCCGAAAGATCTTGAAAACCTTGTTTCCGAAATTAAAAATTCCGGTTATGACATGGTGATCGGTTCTCGATTCGTGCAAAAAACGAACTACAAAGGAAGTATTTTCCGAAGAATGGGGATTCTTTATTTTTGCTATCTACTATATATGATCGCTGGAATCAAAATAACCGATCCAACCTCCGGATATCGAATCGTAAACCGCAAAGTAATAAGAGAATTCGCCAATTATTATCCTGTCGATTATCCTGAAGTGGAAGTCATAGCGAAATTAGCGAAGAAAGGATATAAAATTAAGGAGATCAAAGTAGACATGAATGCGAGACAAGGCGGAAAATCGTCGATTACTCCATTAAAATCATTATATTATATGACAAAAGTAACTTTTATTTCAGTGATCCGTTCTATTTTTTAAAAAGGGAGAAAAGAGTTCATGAGCACAGTGCAAATGATTACGATCGCATTCGCGTCTCTTTTCCTCATTCAAGTCGTTTATTATTCCAGCCGGAATAAATTGAGGGACAAGCAGGCGTTTCTTTGGTTTTTAATGGCTTTTATCGGCATGTTCATCGCAATTTGCCTCGACTTGTTAAATAAAATCGCCGCACTTCTCGGCGTGTCTTACATGCCTACTCTCATCTTTACAATCGCTTTTTTAGTCGTTCTTAATATTCTCATTTACCAATCAGTCACGTTATCCGATCATCAAGAAAAAATAAAAACGCTCGTACAAGAAATCGCTTATATAAAACATGAATTGGAAGACAATCAACGTAAGGGAGAGAAAGATGAATCTTGTTAATTTTTTATTGATTTTGTCCAACACATGTATTCTCGTTATAGGCCAGTTTTTATGGAAATACGGCATGATGAAAACGACGTTTTCATTGAATCCCCTTGCACTTATGAAAATGCTGTTTTCACCGTTCATTTTTTCCGGACTCGTTATGTACGGGGCGGCCACCATTTTATGGCTTTTTATTTTATCCCGCGTTCCATTAAGCGTCGCCTATCCCGTGCAAAGCATCGCGTATGTGCTCGCAGTGTTTGGCGCTTATTTCGTCTTCCATGAGCCACTTTCGCCGACGAAAATCATCGGAGTCATTCTTATTATATTGGGTGTTTCCTTCATCGGAATATCGCCTAACACCCAATAGAAAATGATATTGGAGTGAATTTTATGGTATCGCTAAATCAAAAAAGGAAAATCATCGTTGCCGTGATGCTATTAACAGCGCTCGGCATTCGCCTTTTTGTTTTATGGAAATACGGATTGTCGCTTACCTTGCACAGCGACGACATGGGGTATGTAAGAAGCGGCAAAATTCTTTTAGAGAAAGGCATGCTCGTTTACCATAATACGAACGAACCGACTGTTCATATCATGCCCGGAATGTCGATATTGCTAGCTGCGATTTTTTTTATTTTTGGCACCGGCAACGTCGGATTGTATGCCGCAAAAGCGGTGATGATTTTATTCGGCGTTGCTAGCGTCTATCTTATTTACGCCATCGGAAAAGATATGAACCGGGAATGGGCTGGCATCATCGCCGGATTTTTTACCGCGCTATTTGTTCCGCTTATTGAAACAGACAATTTAATTTTAACCGAACCGCCTTTTTTATTTGGACTTCTTCTTTTTACTCGTTTTGCGATCCAACTTGGTCGAAATCATAACATGTCCGCTTTTTACGGGCTAATGTTCGCCTACTTGTTCTGCCTGTTGTTTCGCGCTACCTTCGCTTTGGTTCCATTTGCGCTTCTTGGCTACTTTTTGCTTATCAAATATCCGCTTCGGCTCGCATGGAAGCAATTAGGGATTGCTGTTCTGCTAGTAATCATCGTACTCGGCCCATGGTGGGTGCGCAACTACGTTCACTATAAAGCATTCATCCCGTTAACCGGCGGCTCTGGAGATCCGCTTTTGTTAGGCACTTATCAAGGATATGGATACCGATATGGCGAGCCTTATAAAGAAGTAATCGAAAAAATAAATGAAGAACACCCTAATATGAATGCTTATGAAAAACAAAAGTTAGAAAAAGAAATCGCCATCGAACGAATAAAGCAATGGTATCGCGCAAACCCGCGGCAATTCATCGAAAGCTACACGACAAAAAAGGCAAGAATACAATGGGAACAACCTTTTTACTGGATTGAAATATTAGGCGTAAAGAAATCCGTCATGAGTTCCTTGCACAAATGGATTGTATCCCTTGCGTTCGCATCGATGGCGCTCACCTTGCTTTTATTAAAACAAAACCGAAAAGAATTGCTGTTTTTCGCTTTTATCATCGCGTACTTTACGATCTTAAACAACGTGTTTTTTGCCTACCCAAGATATAACCTTCCGTTAATGCCGATTTTGTTTTTCTATATCGGCCTGCTCGTTTCAGTCATTGCACATATGTTTTTCCGCAAAAAAACAACCTCCCCTTGATCAATTTCAAGGGGAGGTTTTGTATTATGAAGCTAATAATTGTTCAAACTGCCGCGATGAAATATGAGGATATACCCATTGCCGTTTTAATTCAAAACTCACATTTCGCACCCTAACAAGGTCAAAACAAAGGATTTTTTATTTAGTTTTTCAGAATAACTTTTTGACCAACACGACGAGCGATGGCTATCCTTTTTTTACCATCGCTGGTCGTTCCGTATGACGTTACACGTAAATGCTCTCATCCAGCCCCAACCCCTGCAGAATCCTTCGTTGTTCAGGGGTGAGGGAGCGATCCAGTGAGCGTTGGATGCGTCCATCCGGCAGCTCCAGGAGGACGACGTTCACATATTGAAACAGCTGGAAAATCGCCTGCCCCGTCGGTCGG